>JADGQX010000018.1 GCA_017881445.1 Gemmatimonadota bacterium
GAAGCCGGGTCCTGAGCGCCCCGTCGCCCCGTCGCCCCGTCGCCCCGTCGCCCCGTCGCCGCTAGTGAGCCGCGACCGGGAAAGGCACGAACTTGCCTTCGCAGCTGTTGACGGGCGGGACCGAGCCCTGCGCGGCCGCGCCCGTCACCTTCACGTCCTCCCCGGCGGGGAGGAAGTTGACGGGGCCGGGCCCGAGTGTGACGTCGGCGTGGTTGGCCTTGACCTGGATGGCCGCGGGGTCGTCCAGGGTCACGCCATCGAAGGTGATGCCCAGTCGCCGCTGGGCGCTGTAGCCGTCCAGCAACAGTTTACCCTTTCCCTGGATGCGCACCCCGCGCAGCGTGATGTCGCGGAAGTCGGGGAAGAGGCCCCGCGTCTCCTTCATGAACGAGTAATGCGTGTCCATGTAGACCGGGTTCTTGGTGTCGCGGATGCAGACGTCCTGGTAGATGACGTCCCGCACCATGCCGCCGCGGGTCTCGTTGCTCTTGATGCGCAGCCCGTTGTCGGCGCCGTCGATGCTGAGGTCGGTCACCCGGATCCGGTTCACGCCGCCGTTGGTCTCGCTGCCGATGGACATGCCGTGGCCGGCGTAGAAATGATTGTGCGAGACCGTGATGTTCCGGGCCGCATGGGCCGCGCCCTTGATGGCGACGTTGTCGTCGCCGGCGTGGATGAAGCTGCGGGTGATGGTCACGTTCGTCGCGTTCTGCGGATCGATCCCGTCCGCGTTGCGCGCTGTGGCCGGCGACCAGACCTTCACGCCCCAGACCGTGAACCCGTTGCCGTCGCTGTAGAGCACGTGGAAGTTGGCCGAGTTGCGCAGGGTGATGCGGTAGAGGGTGAAGTCGTCGGCGCGCAGCAGGTGCATGAGGCGCGGCACGTTCTGGCTGCCGCCCGCCCGCGCCTGCTCCGCCAGGTCCCACCACGAGACGTCCTTTCCCAGGACATGCGCCCAGCCGCGCCCATCGATCACGCCATCGCCCATGACCGCGGCGCCGCTCGCGTCCACCGCCGTGATGACCGGCTTGCAGCCATGACCCAGCTGGTCCACGGTGCCGCAGCGGCCGGGAGTCCCCGGCATGTCGTACACGCGCGGGTCCCGCGACGCGTACACGATGGCGCCGCGCTCCACCAGCAGCGTCACGCCTGCATGCAGCTCCAGCGGTCCCGTCAGGAACGCCCGCAGCGCGCCCTCGGGCGCCAGCCGCACCGCCTTCCCCCCCCCCTTGCCGCAGCCATCCAGCGCCTTCTGGATGCGCTCCGTGTCCAGGCGGCCCTCGTCGGCCTCCGCCACCGTGGAATCGCCCTGCGCCGCGAGTCGCGCCGTCAGCGTGGCGCACACCGGCGGGACCACCGGTTCGCGCACGTCCCGCGTGTCCTGCGCCCGCACCGGGGACACCGCGAACACCATCGCGCCGGTCACCACCAGCCCACGCAGAGTCCACATGTTGGTAGAACCTCGCAAATCAAAAGAAAACAACAACTTCTATCTCACGCGAAGACGCAAAGACGCGAAGTCGGCGGGGCAGCGCCACCGGCGGGTCCGCCGGCGACCAGGCCGGGCAGCGATTCTGTATTTTGTTGTTTAACAACAACTTCAACATCCGTCGGCCGCCGGGTGTTGGCGGATGGACGGGCCGTCGCGGCCGCCCGGCTTCAAATCTTCGCGTTCCTTAGCGTCTTCGCGAGAAACGTTGTTGACGTTTCCAGCCAGCGACTACTTCGGTTGCCAGCCGCCGAGCACTCGTTCCACCGTATACTCCCGTGCCTGTTCCTGGCTCAGCGTGCGCCGGCCTGGACCCGCGACGGCGCCGGGGCCGCGACTCCCATACTCGAGGAAGCGGGCGTCCTGCGGCTCGTACCAGATGCGGGTGCCGGAGGGGTCCACGGACGACATGCGCGTCCAGCCCTCGCCGCCGATGTGGTCGTCCATCCAGCAGTCGATGTACACCACGGCGGAGGCGATGCCGGGCGTGGCCGAGGGGTGCCAGGGCCGCCCGAGGAAGACGGAGGCCGGGGCCATGGCCGGCGTCGCCTTCTTCAGCCGACTGTTCAGGAACAGGAAGCCGTAGCGCTCCTCGGTCGGTGTGCTGGCGGCGGTGACGTAGCCATTGTTGCTGGGCACGCCGCGGTCCAGCGACACGATGTCGCAGTCCTCGAAGACGACGCGGCCGGCGCCGAAGATGAAATCGACGTTGCCGCGGATGGTGCAGCCCTGGAAGTAGCTGCGGCCCGCATCGGGGAAGAGCGTGTCCTGGTAGCCGCTGAGCAGGCAGTCGCGGAAGCTGGCGCGGTCGCTGCCCACGCCCAGCGCCACCGCCAGCGCCTGGGCATTGGCGATCCGGGTGGGATCGTTGGCCGGCCTGGCGTAGTTGGCCGGGTAGTCGAAGCCGTTCTCGACCGTCATGTGCTCCAGCCGGAAGTCCGGCGCCACGACCTTGAGCGTCCAGCTCCCGCGCGTGCCCAGCGGCTGCCCGTCCGGTCCCTTCGTGTCCGCGGTCGCGTCCCAGGTCAGCACCGCGCCCTCGCGGCTCTCGCCCACGAAATGCACGCCCGGCCGGTCCACCAGCAGCTTCTCCCGGTAGCGGCCATTGTGGATGGACACCACGTAGGGCACCCGCGCGGCCGTGGGCGCCACGGCCACCGCGCCCCCGATGCTGCGGAAGTGGGCGACGCCGTCCACCCGAGCCCCCTCCGTTCCCGAGTAGCCGGCGTCCACCACGGCATCGTAGGCGGGTGCGGTGGGAGCGCCCTGGGCGCGCAGCCCGGCGGGCGCGGCCGCCAGCATCGCGGCGCCGAGGAGCGCCAGCGTCCGGAGGCGGGCCGAGCCCCTCATCGCGCCGAGACGGCCGCGCCGCCCTCCACGCTCACGCGGATCGGCGCCTGCAGCCGCGCCGCCAGGTTGTCGAGGTGGCTCCACCAGTCCTGCGGCTGGCGGAAGTCGCCGCTCGCGGTCCAGCCCGCGCCGATCCAGTGCACGAGCGTCTCGCCCGGCTTCGCACCGGCGAGCGCGAAGAAGTGGTCGTCGCCGTCCTTCACGTCCAGCAGCCGCGAGCGGTCGAGCAGCAGGCCCAGCCCCAGCTCGCCGTGACCGCCGTCCTTCTTCTCCACCGGCTGCCAGGTGCTGATCCAGCTGTAGGGACCCGCCCGGTTCACGGAGCCGACCTGCCCTTCCGCGTGCTTCACGAAGCCGATGGCGTAGGTCAGCGGATCCGCGCCATCGGTGCGGAAGGTGGTCTCCTCGCGGAAGAGGTTCTGCCCCGCGTCCATGACGAAGCGACGCGTCTCCGAGACCTTGATTCCGCCCGCGTCGAAGGGGTCGTAGGTCAGCTCGAACACCGCCCGGATGGGGCCCCTGGCCAGCACCTTCCAGGACTTGAAGTTCTCCGCCCGGTACATCTTGCCGTTGCGCCAGATCGCATCCCCGCCCGCGCCCAGCGTCTCCCCCACGGTGTAGAAGTCGGCGCCCTCGCCCGTGTCCTTGTGATACAGGTCGTGGCCCTTGGCGTACCAGCGGTCCACGATCAGGTCGCGCGTGCGCTTGGGCCAGACGTCGATGCCGCTGGAGTGCAGGTTCTCGACCTTCCAGAGTCCCTGCCCGTAGATGCGGTAGGCGATGCGGTCGCTCTCCCAGGCGATGTCGTCCCGGTCGTCGATGTGGCGGGCGTATGCGCGCGCCTTGACGGGCGCCGACGGCGCCACGGGCTCGATGACGAAGGTGCGCGCCTGCGAGGGGAAGAAGCTGGCCAGCACCAGCAGCTCGTCCGTGGCGCCGTCCCCATCGTTGTCGATGGCCTGGACCGGCAGCTCCACGCCCGTGGCCGCGTCCAGCGCGCGCACGCGCGTCGCGTCCAGCCCCGGCAGCCGCTGCTTGAGCGCGCTCCAGGCGACCGCGATCACCTCGTCCGCCCGCTCCAGGGTCGTCGGGTTCTCCGCCCGCACGGTCACGCGGGGGGAGGCCTTGGCGGTCGCGCGCTGCGCGGACACCGGGATGGAAGTCGCCGCCAGCAGCGCCGCCGCGCACAGCATCGTTTTCGTCATACCGTCCTCGGTTGTTTCGCCCTGGCCCTAGCCCTGGCCCTGCCGTTGATGCCGGTCACTGGAGGTCGTCCAGCGTCACCGCTTGCATATCGCCGAACGCCTGGTTCTCCCCGCCCATGGCCCAGCAGAAGGTGTAGGGCGCGGTGCCCACGCCGGCGTGGATCGACCAGCCGGGGGACAGCACGACTTCGCCCTCGCGCACGACCAGGTCCCGGGTCTCGGTGGGCTCGCCCATCATGTGGAAGACGAGCCCGTCCGCGGGCAGGCCGAAGTAGAGGTAGACCTCGGTGCGCCGGGCGTGCGTGTGCGGCGGGAAGGTGTTCCAGACGCTCCCCGGCTCCAGCGTGGTCACGCCCATCACCAGCTGCGCCGTCCTCACGCCCTCGGGATGGAAGTAGCGCCGCAGCACCCGGCGGTTGGCGCCTTCCTGCGACCCCAACTCCGCCGTGAACACCTCGCCCGGCTTCACGTGCGCCGTGGGATGGTCCGCGTGCGCCGGGTAGCTGACCAGGTAGTAGCGCGCGGGACGCGCCGGGTCGTCGCTGGCGAAGATCACCTCGCGGCTGCCCCGGCCCACGTAGAGGCCGTCGCGGTTGGCCATGGCGTGGACCTTCCCGTCCACGCCCACGCTTCCCGGCCCGCCGATGTTCACCACCCCGACCTCGCGCCGCTCCGTGAAGAACGCGGCCGCCAGCTCGGGCGGATTCGGCAGCAAGACCGGCTCCTTCGTGGGCACGACGCCGCCCAGGGCGACGCGGTCCAGGTCCACGAACCGGATCGTCGCCTCGCCCGCCAGCCAGAGGTCGTCCACCAGGAACGCCGCCCGCAGCTCGGCCGTGGTCATGCGCCGGGCTTCCGTCGGCGAAGGTATGTAGTGCATGATGTCCAGTATCCTTCAGTTACGAGTGAGCCCCCTTTGAACTCCTGCTTCTGCTCCTGCTTCCCCTGACCTCGGCCCAGTGCCGTGAGGGCACAGGGAGAAGGGAGGATAAGCAGGAGCAGGAGCAGAAGGGTGCATTCAGGGCGTCCTCCGGCTCCTCCTCACCTCGCCATCCACCCTCCGTCCACCACCAGCACGTGCCCGTTCACGTAGTCGCTGGCGCGGGAGGCGAGGAATACGACGGCGCCGGCCAGGTCGGAGGGTTCGCCCCAGCGGCCGGCGGGGATGCGCGCCGTGATCTCCTGGAAGCGGACCGGATCCGCCCGGAGCGCCGTCGTGTTGTCGGTGGCCATGTAGCCGGGGGCGATGGCGTTCACGTTGACGTTGTACTTCGCCCACTCGTTCGCCAGCGCCCTGGTCACCCCCGCCACGGCGTGCTTGCTGGCCGTGTAGCCCGGGACGGTGATCCCGCCACTGAAGGCGAGCAGCGACGCCGTGTTGATGATCTTCCCGCCGCCACGCTCGATCATCCCGCGCCCGATGCGCTGGGACAGGATGAACACGGCGTCGAGGTTGACGCGCAGGACCAGGTCCCAGTCCTCCAGCGGATGATCCGCTGCGGGATGGCGGCGGATCGTGCCGGCGTTGTTGACCAGGATGTCGATGCCGCCCGTGAGCGCCTGGGCGCGGTCCGCCAGCTCCAGTACGGCATCGCGGTCCGAGAGGTCCGCTGCGAGGGCGTGGGCGCGGCCGCCCGCCTGCTGGATGGCCGCCACCGTGGCATCCGCCTCGCCCGGGCTGAGGCCGGCGCAGACCACTTCCGCGCCCGCGCCCGCCAGCGCCTCGGCCATGCCCCGGCCCAGCCCCTGGCTGGCCCCGGTGACGAGGGCGCGCTTGCCTGTGAGGTCGAATAGCGCCGCGATCCCGGCTGCCGCCGGGCCTTTCGGGCCCGGGCCCGGGCCTGAAACGGATGTGCTCATCTGTTCAGCTCCAGCGCCGCCATGATGAAGGGGCCCACGCCCTTGTAGTCGTCGGCGACCACGGGCTCGCCGATGTAGTACTCGAACGAGCCGTTGCGCTGCTGCGCACCGCCCAGCCCGGCCACCGCGCAGACCCCGGTGAGCGACAGAGTGCTGTCCGCGTTCGTCCGCACCAGCTCCCGCACGAGGCCGTCGAAGCCGCGGCGGGCGACGTCCAGGTACTCCGCGGACAGCCAGCCGCGGTGCGCGCCCCTGGCCAGCGCGTACACGAACATGCTGGAGGCCGACGCCTCGCGGTAATTGCCCGCGCGCTCCGGCTGGTCCAGTACCTGGTACCAGAGCCCGGTCGCCGGGTCCTGCACCCGGGCGAGGGCCGGCGCCAGCTCTTGCAGCAGGGCGAGGACCCGGGCGCGCTCGGGGTGCGCCGCCGGCAGCACGTCCAGCACGTCGACGAGCGCCATGGCGTACCACCCCAGCGCGCGTCCCCAGAAGTTGGGTGAGACCCCCGTCTCCGGGTTCGCCCAGATCTGCCGACGGGCCTCGTCCCAGCCGTGCCAGTACAGCCCGGTGCGCGGGTCGTGCATGTGGCTCGCCGCCAGCAGGATCTGCCGGGCGACATCGTCGTACGCCGCCGGCTCGTCGAAGGCCCGGCCGTATCGAGCGTAGAACGGACCCGCCATGTAGATGCCGTCCAGCCACATCTGCTGGGGGTAGATCTGCTTGTGCCAGAACCCGCCCTCGCTCGTGCGCGGCATGCGGCGCAGCTGGTCCCGCAGCGTCGTCACCGCCGTGCGGTAGCGGGGCTCGCGCGTCCGCTCCCAGAGGGTGAGCGCGATGCCGCCCTCCTCGATCTGGTCCAGGCTCAGCTCGTCGCGGTTGTAGGTCAGGATCGTCCCATCGGGCTGCACCAGCCGATCTACGTTGCGCTTCACGTAGCCGGCCAGTGCCGTGTCCTGCGTCTGCGTGGCCACCCGGTCGATGGCGTCCAGCACGACCCCCGCCGTGTAGTCCCACTTCGCGTGCACGACGGGCGACCGCCGGACGACCGAGTAGGCCATGCGCAGGGAGAGCGGCTGGTCCATCGGGCCCGGGGCCGAAAGAACTCTCCCGGACGAGCAGCCCGCGCACGCCAGGACGGCTGCGCCGACCAGCAGGCGGATGCTCCGGCGCCCGGAGGTCATTGCGTCGCCTGCGCGACCAGCGGCTGACCGTTGATGGACGTGGACTCGACCACGAGCCCCTTCACGTTCTCGATGACGTTCGGCCGGGCCACGTTGTCGAAAGTGCAGCCCACGACGCGCACGCCGCCGATGGGCGAGGTCGGGAAGCCCTTGAGGAAGAAGGCGTACTGGCTCTTCTTGCTGGTGACGCCGCGCAGCTCCACGTCGCGCACGATCGGCTTGAAGGGGCCGTTCGGCCCTTCCTCGTAGTTGAAGTCGATGTCCAGCACGGCGACCTTGACCTCGCCCACGGTCACGTCCCGCATGTAAATCCGCTCCATGACCCCGCCGCGCATGGCGTTGGTCTTCAGCCGCAGCGCACGTTCCAGGTTCGGGCTGTCCATGCGGCACTTCTCGATGAAGATGTTGCGCGCGCCGCCCGAGATCTCGCTGCCGATGGACACGCCGCCGTGGCCGTCCTTCATGTTGCAGTTCCGGATGACCAGGTTCTCGCTGGGGACGTTGAGGCGCCGGCCATCGGCGTTGCGCCCACTCTTGATGGCGATGCAGTCGTCGCCCGTGTTGAAGGTGCAGCCCTCGATCAGCACGTCCCGGCAGGACTCCGGGTCGCAGCCGTCGTTGTTGGGCCCGTGCGTGTCGATGCTCACGTTGCGCACCGTCACGTTCGTGCACAGCGTCGGGTGCAGCTCCCACATGGGCGAGCGCTTGATCGTGATGCCCTCGATGAGCACGTTCTTGCAGCGGTAGGGCTCCACGAACGACGGCCGCAGCATGTCCTCGGGGCCGAACACGCGCTTCGAGACCGGGACGCCCTCCTCCGCCATCTGGAACAGCCGCTTGCGCGCCGGGATCTGGTTGGGCGCGCCCCTGGCGCCGAACGTGGCGTTCCCCTTCCACCCCCACCAGTGCGCCTCGTCCGCCTGCCCATCCAGCAGACCCGCGCCCGTCAGGGCGATGTTCTTCTCGCCGTATGCGTAGATCAGCGGAGACAGCCCCATCAGCTCCATGCCTTCGAAGCGCGTCAGCACCCGGGACAGGTAGGCGTTCGGGTCCGTGCTGAAGAGGATGGTCGCCCCCTGCACCACGTGCAGCTCGACGTTGCTCTTCAGGTGGATCGGTCCGGTGAGGAACTTCCCCTCCGGGACGACGACGCGCCCGCCGCCCGCCCGGTGGCAGGCAGCGATCGCGTCCCGGAACGCCGCCGTGCAGTCGGCGACGCCGTCGCCCACCGCGCCGTGCTTCGTCAGCAGGAAGTCGCGCCTGGGGAAGACCGGCGGGCGGATGCGCGCCAGGATCCCCGGCACCAGCTCCCAGCCGGTCGGCGCGAGCAGCGTGCCCAGCGGAGACGCCTCACCCCAGAGATCGCGGGCGAGCGTGGGCGCGAGGAGGGCGCCGGCGGCCCCGAAGGCCGCCGTGCGCAGGAAGTCACGGCGCGTGAAGTCGTTGGTCATGGTCAGTCGGCGTCCCAGAGGACGCCCCGGTCGAGGGTGGCAAGGGAGGCGCGGCCTACGAGCGCCATGGCTATCTCCAGCTCGGCGCGCAGGATCTCGATGGCGTGGCGCACGCCTTCGGCGCCGGCCAGCCCGAGGCCCCAGAGGTAGGGACGGCCGATCAGCACGGCGTCCGCGCCCAGCGCGATCGCCTTGATGATGTCGGTGCCACGGCGGATGCCGCCGTCCACCAGCACCGGGATCCGGCGCTGGACTCGCGCGGCCACCTCCGGCAGCGCGTCGATCGTTGCCGGCAGCGTGTCCAGGTTCCGGGCACCGTGATTCGAGACGATGATCCCCGCGACGCCCGCGTCCAGCGCGCGCGCGGCGTCGTCGCCCGTGAGAATCCCCTTGAGGATCACCGGGACCCGCGCCACGGAGCGCAGCCAGGCGACGTCGTCCCAGGTGAGCGCGGTGCGCTGCGGCGAGGCGAACGTGCGCACGCCCGTGCTGAAGTCGTGGGCGTGCGGCAGCTCGATCCCCGGCGGCAGGTGGAAGCCGGCGAGCCGCTGCCGGTCGCGCGCCCCGAGCGAGGCCGTGTCCACGGTCACGACCAGCGCACCGCAGCCTGCCGCCTCGACCCGCTCGACCAGCGCGTGCGTGACCTCGCGCTCGAGCTGCACGTAAAGCTGGAACCAGAGGCGGCCGGCGCTCGCGGCTCCCGCGGCGACGATCTCCTCGATCGGCACCGTGGTCTGCGTGCTGACCACGTACAGCGCGCCTGCCGCCGCCGCGCCGCGCGCCGTCGCCGCCTCGCCCTCCGGGTGCAGAAGCCGTTGGTAGGCGGTGGGCGCGAGCAGGATCGGGTGCGGCAGCTCCATGCCGCAGAGCGTCACCCGCGTGTCCACGGGTCCGAGCGGCTCGAGCACCCGGGGGCGCAGGCGGATGCGCTCGTAGGCCGTCCGGTTCCAGCGCAGCGTGACCTCGTCCGCCGCGCCGGAGTCCACGTACTCGAACGCCATCGCCGGCAGGTCCCGGCGCGCGAGCGCGTCGAGCTGCGGCAGGCTGACGATCCCGGCGAGCTGCGCCGCGGACAGCGGAGCGGGGTAGCTCCAGCTCATGGGCGCCTCCCCTGGCATCAGGCCACCCGTGGGGCCGCGAACGCGCGCGCGGCCAGCAGCGCGATGGCGCCGCGCAGGCGCGGGTACGTGTCCGGCTGCTCGGGCACGATGGGCGTGCGCGCGGCCGACTCGGTCAGCGCCCGCGACGCCACTTCCGCGCGCACCAGCGGACCGATGCGGTCCCAGGCGGCCGTGATCTCGCCGCCCACCACGATGCGGGCCGGGTTGAGCGCGTTCACGATCTTCGCCAGGCCCAGCGCCAGGTAGTGGCCGGTCTCGTCCACGGCGGCGGCGGCGCGGGCGTCGCCCGAGCGCGCCCGCGCGATCACGTCCGTCACCGTCAGGGCGCTGGTCTGCAGCTGCTGCCGCAGCGCCGCCGGCGACTGCCGCTCCCCCAGGTAACGCGACAGCAGCGCCAGGTTCGACGTGTACGCCTCCCAGCAGCCCCGGGCCCCGCACAGGCATTCAGGCCCGTCGGGGTCGATGGGAATGTGGCCGAACTCCCCCGCCGTATCGTCGTGACCCCGCACGATCTCGCCGTTCACCACCAGCCCCGCTCCCACGCCATCGGAGACCGTCACGTACACGAAGTTGCTCACTTCGCTGCCGCGCGGGCTCAGCCACACCTGCGAGAGCGCGCACGCGATGGGCGCGTTCTCGATCATCACCCGCAGTCCCGTCCGCGCCGCCAGCGCATCCCGCACGTTCACGTTGCGCCAGCCCAGCTGCGGCGCGTTCAACACCACGCCCGTGCGCCGGTCCACCATCCCCGGCACCACCAGCCCGATCCCCTCGCAGGTGGCCGCCGCACCGTGCGTCCGCAGCAGCCGCTCCGCCCGCAGCGCCAGCTCCTCCACCAGCTCCCCGGGCTCCACCAGCGTGTCGAAGCTCTCCAGCGCCAGAGGCGTCCCGGCGAAGTCCGACAGCATCACGTACGTCAGGCTGAAGCGCACGTCCACCGCCACCACGAACCGGTCGTGCGTGCGCACCCACAGCATCATCGGCCGGCGGCCCCGGGGCGCGTCCACCGTCACGCCCTCCACCACCGAGCCCTCCGCGATCAGCTCGTTCACCAGCGACGTCACCAGCCCCCGCCCCACCTCCAACCGCCGGGCCAGATCCGCCCGCGAGATCGGCTGGTGCTCCCGCACCAGGTTCAACGCGATCTGACGGTTGATCTCCCTCGGCGTCGAGCGCGTCGCCCGCCGGAAATTCCGCGTGTCGATCTTCCTCAAAAGCCAGCCCCTTGGAGCGGGCACGCGCCAGGAAAACTGCTATTCACCACAGAGGACACGGAGGACACGGAGGACAGATCAGTTGTGTTCATGCCGGGCGCCCTCCTCGTCCCCCCGACCCTCGACTGCCTCACAGCCTCGACTGCCTCGCGGTCTCCGGCTGCGCACCCCGCCCCGAACCCTCCAAACCTTGCACTCGCCCCTCGCGCTCGCCACATTTGTTTGAACTCTTAACAAAATCGGCGCGCACCTGCGCCGGCGCAAGATCCGGGCGGGTGGGCGCGCCCGGGTGGAGGCAGAGGCGGGGCGGGAGGCCGGGGCGCGCAGGAGCCGGTTGACGGCGGAGGGGCAGCTCCGGAAAATGGCGTAGCGGCGCCTGGTGCGCTGGAAGTTGCGTGCGCGTGTGGCGCGGCGGCCGCAGTTTGTTTAGACTGCGATCAAATTCGGAGAGCGTCCATGGGAGTGGCCAGCCAGACCGAGAGCGCGAGGGCGCGGACAGTGAGCCTCGATCGAGACGACCTGGAGCTGCACGAGGACCGGTTCTTCGACCCGGATCCGTCGATTCGCAGCGTCGCCCGGCTGCTGTACGAGGAGACGCGGGATCTGCCGCTGATCTGCCCGCACGGCCACGTGGAGCCGCGCATGCTGGCGGAGAACCAGCCGTTTCCGGAGCCGACGGCGCTGATCGTGATCCCGGACCACTACATCTTCCGGATGCTGTACTCGCGGGGCATTCCCCTGGAGTCGCTGGGGGTGCCGTCGCGGGACGGAACGGTGGTGGAGCAGGACCCGCGGAAGATCTGGCAGCTCTTCGCGGAGAACTTCTACCTGTTCCGGGGGACGCCGTCGGGCGTGTGGCTAGCGCACGAGCTGCACGAGGTATTCGGCGTGCGCCGGAGGCTGAGCGCTCGCACGGCGCAGGCGATTTACGACGAGATCGCGGAGAAGCTGGCGTCGCCGGAGTTCCGGCCGCGGGCGCTCTTCGAGCGCTTCAACATCGAGGTGCTGACCACCACGGACGCGGCGACGGACACGCTGGACCACCACCGTGCGATCCGTGAGTCGGGCTGGAAGGGGACGGTGCTGCCGGCGTTCCGACCGGATGCGGTGCTGCGCATTGCGACGCCGGCGTGGAACGCGGAGATCGAGGCACTGGCGACGCTGCATGGCTCGCCGATCGCGGAGTACGAGGAGTTCATCGTGGCGCTGGAGGGACGGCGGGCGTTCTTCCGGTCGATGGGCGCGACCTCGACGGATCACGGCGTGGTGGAGCCGCACACCGAGCGGCTGCCCATCGCGATCGCGGAGGCGCTCTTCCAGAAGGCGCGGATTGGTCGGGCGACGCCGGAGGACCAGCGTCGCTTCGAGGCCCACATGCTGATGGAGATGGCGCGCATGTCGGTGGAGGACGGGCTGGTGATGCAGATCCACGCCGGCTCCTTCCGCGACCACAACGACCAGGTCTTCACGCGCTTCGGCATGGACAAGGGTGCGGACATCCCGCTGGCCACGGAGTACACGCGCAACCTGCGCGCGCTGCTGAACGCCTACGGCAACGACCCGCGGCTGATGCTGGTGCTGTTCACGCTGGACGAGTCCACCTACGCCCGCGAGCTGGCGCCGCTGGCGGGGCATTACCCGGCGCTGCGCCTGGGGCCGCCCTGGTGGTTCCACGACTCGCCCCAGGGCATGACGCGCTTCCGCGAGGCGACGACGGAGACCGCGGGCATCTACAACACCGCCGGCTTCAATGACGACACGCGGGCGTTCTGCTCGATTCCCGCGCGCCACGACCTGAACCGCCGGCTGGACGCCAACTTCCTGGCGGGGCTGGTGGCGCGGCACATGGTGGACGTGGGCGACGCGCTGGAGATGGCCCGGGCGCTGGCCTACGACCTGGTGCGTGAGACCTACCGCCTGGAGGGCGTGGCCGGACGCGGCGCGCGGGGAGCCTGATGGCGTCGCTGGGCACCGCCGCCATCGTCGAGCGGCTGCGGGCCGCCCGCATCGTCCCCGTGCTGGTGATCGAGGACGCGCTGGACGCCGCGCCGCTGGCCGGGGCCCTGACCACGGGCGGGCTGCCGATCGCGGAGGTGACGTTCCGCACCGCCGCCGCGGGCGAGGCGCTGCGCCGCATGACGGGCGAGAACCCCGACATCCTCGTCGGCGCCGGCACCGTGCTCACGCCCACGCAGGCGGCGGAGGCGGTGGACGCGGGGGCGAAGTTCATCGTCGCCCCGGGCTTCGGCCCCGCCATCGTGGACTGGTGCCTCGACTGCGGCGTGCCCGTCTTCCCGGGCGTCTGCACGCCCACGGAAGTCGAGATGGCGCTTGCCCGCGGGCTGACCACCCTGAAGTTCTTCCCCGCCGAGCCGGCCGGCGGGATCGCCTACCTGGAGGCGATCGCGGCGCCGTACGGCATGGTCGAGTTCATTCCCACGGGTGGCATCAATGCCGCGAACATCGGCCCGTACCTCGCTTTCCGGAAGGTCGTGGCCTGCGGCGGCTCGTGGATGGCACCGGCGAAGTGGATCGCGGGCAAGCAGTTCGACCGGATCCGCGACGAGACGCGGGCCGCGGTGGCGGCCGTGACCGGAGGCGTGCGGTGACCCGTGTCGTGACGTTCGGCGAGGTCATGCTGCGGCTGAAAGCGCCGGGGATGGAGCGCCTCTTCCAGTCACCCGCGCTGGAGGCCACCTTCGGCGGCGCCGAGGCCAACGTCGCCGTGTCGCTGGCCCAGTTCGGCGTGCCGGTCTCCTTCGTGACGGCGCTGCCGGCCAACCCGGTGGGCGACGCCTGCATCCGCGAGCTGCGGGGCTTCGGCGTGGACACGTCGCACATCCGGCGCGCGGGCGACCGCATCGGCGTCTACTACCTGGACCCGGGCGCGAACCAGCGGGCCTCGAAGGTCACGTACGACCGGAGCGGCTCCTCCATCGCCACGGCGAAGCCGGGCGACTTCGACTGGGACCGGGTGCTCGAGGGCGCGGGCTGGTTCCACGTGACGGGCGTCACCCCCGCCATCAGCGCGAGCACGGCCGCCCTGGCGCTGGAGGGCGCGCGCCGGGCGCGGGAGAAGGCGCTCACCGTCTCCTGCGACTACAACTACCGTAAGAACCTGTGGAAGTGGGGCAAGGCGGCGCCGGAGGTCATGCGCGAGCTGGTGGCCCTGGTGGACGTGGGCATCGCCAACGAGGAGGATTGCCAGCAGGCGCTGGGCATCGATGCCGGCGGCGTGGACGTGCATTCGGGCGAGCTGGACACGGCCCGCTACCAGGCGCTGGCCGCGCGCGTGCTGGAGCAGTTCCCCAACCTGAAGAAGCAGGTGATCACGCTGCGCGAGAGCCGCAGCGCCGACCACAACGGCTGGGGCGCGTGCCTGCACAACGGCCGCGAGTTCCTGCTCGGCCGCCACTACGAGATCACCGACATCGTGGACCGCGTCGGCGGCGGCGATTCCTTTGCCGCCGGGCTGATCTACGGCCTGCTCGCCTACGGCGACGGGGCGAACGGGGCGACCGACGCCCGCGCGCTCGAGTTCGCCACTGCCGCCTCCTGCCTGAAGCACTCCATCCCCGGCGACTACAACCGGGTCTCCGTCGCCGAGGTGGAGGGGCTCATGAAGGGCGACGCCAGCGGCCGCGTCCAACGGTAGCCGAATGACGTCTGATGCAGCGCCCGCCGGAGTCGCAGGGTCGCCGGGAGGTTGCGGAGCCCCGTCGCCCCATCCCCCCATCGCCCCATCAGCCGTTGACGGCCCGCTCCGCGCCCAGCCCGGTGTTCGCCCGCACCAGCAGCTCGTTGTAGCGCTGCTCCGCCGCCGGCTCCCGCGTGAGCAGCGTGGCCACGACCGCGCCCAGGAAGCCGATCGGGATGCTGAGGATGCCGGGGTTCTCCAGCGGGAAGACCGCCCGTTCGGCGCCGCGCACGCCCGGGCCGAGCAGGATCAGCACGATGGAGGCGACCAGGCCGCAGGCGAGCCCGCTGACCGCGCCCGCCGTGTTGAAGCGGCGCCAGAAGAGCGAGAGCACGATGACGGGCAGGTTCGCGGACGCGGCCACCGCGAAGGCGAGTCCCACCAGGAAGGCCACGTTGGCCTTCGGCCCCAGCACGATGGCGATGGCGATGGCGATGGCGCCCACCACGAACGCCGTGATGCGGGCGACGCGCACCTCCTCGCCCGGCGAGCGCTCGGTCCCGCGGTGAATGACGTTGGTGTAGAAATCGTGGGCGAACGATGTGGACGCGCTGATGGTCAGCCCGGCCACCACGGCCAGGATGGTGGCGAAGGCGACCGCCGAGATGAAGGCGAAGAAGACGTCGCCGGCCACGGCCTGCGCCAGCAGCGGCGCGCTCATGTTGACGCCGCCGTGGCTGTCGATGAAGTCCCGGCCCACGATGGTGGCCGCGCCGAAGCCCAGGAACGTGGTCATGATGTAGAAGCCGCCGATCAGCACCATGGCCCAGACCACGCTGATGCGCGCCGTCTTCGCGTCGGGCACGGTATAGAAGCGGACCAGGATGTGGGGCAGGCCGGCGGTGCCGAGGATGAGCGCGAGCCCCAGGGAGATGAGGTCGAGCGCGCCGTACGGCGGCTTGTAGCGCAGCCCCGGCTGGAGGAAGTTCTTCGTGACCTCCACGCCCTTGTCGTGGTACGTCACCCGGGTGACGGCATCGAAGAAGGCGCCGAGATCGAAATGGAAGTGGGCCAGCACCAGGACGCTCAGCAGGATCGTGCCGCCCATGAGCAGCACGGCCTTGACGATCTGTACCCAGGTCGTGGCGAGCATGCCGCCGAAGACCACGTACACGATCATGAGCACGCCCACGCCCACCACCGCGCCGTGGAAGGTGACGCCGGAGCCCTTCAGCAGCAGGCTGACCAGCGCGCCCGCGCCCACCATCTGCGCGATCATGTAGAACGTGCTCACGGTGAGCGTGCTGAGCGCGGCCATGGCGCGGACAGGGCGAGGATTCAGGCGGTAGGCCAGCACGTCCGCCATGGTGTACTTGCCCGCGTTGCGCAGGGGCTCCGCCACCACGAAGAGCACGGTGAGGTAGGCCACCAGCCAGCCGACCGAGTACATGAAGCCGTCGTAGCCCTGGAAGGCGATCAGGCCCGCGATGCCCAGGAACGAGGCCGCGCTCATGTAGTCGCCCGCCACGGCAATGCCGTTCTGCCAGCCCGTGACCCGGCGGCTGGCGGCGAAGTAGGCGCTGGCGCCCTTCGAGCGACCCGAGGCCCAGTAGGTGATCGCCAGCGTCACCGCGATGAAGAGGAGGAACATCAGCAGCGGAGTCGACATGGCTCAGCGCCCTCCTCTCTGTACGTCCAGCTCCGCCAGCACTTCGCGCGACATGCCGTCGAAGCGCGCCGCGACCCGGACGTACACGAACGCCAGCAGCCAGGCCATGAAGAACTGGGACAGCGCGAAGAGGTAGGCCAGGTTCACCGGCCCGATCACGCGGCGGTCCATGAAGCGCGGGAAGTACCCTACGGAGACCGGCAGGGCGAAATAGTAGACCACGTAGAACACGGTCGCGGCGCTGACGAAGCGCACCTTCCTGGCGATCAAGCGCCGGAAGGCCGGCATGGCGGCGACCCGGTCCCAGTCGGCCAGGGGGGCGTCCTCGTCCGCGGTCCGCTCGTGGGCGGGGTGCGCGGCCAGCGGGGCGACATCGGTCCAGCCGCCCACCACGGGCGTGAGGTCCCGCTCTTCCTCGGGCGGCTCGGAGGGCACCTGGTCGGGAGGGCTGCCGTCCCTGTTCATGACTCGATCCCGGTGGACGGTGGTGTACACGATGCGGAGGCGCGCGGCGGCGCCCATGCTCGCGCCGGCGCGACGCCGCGACAAGCCCCCGGGGACGACCGCATGCGCGGGCGCCGCCGCGCGGGCGCCCTGGCGGCCCTGCTGCTGGCCCTCGCGGCCGGAGCCGCCGCCGCCCAGCAGAAATCGCCGATGGACTCCATCTCGAAGCTGCCCGGCACCGCCGCCGAGCGGAACACCACCAGCATGCTCGCGCCCGGGCGCCTGGCCGCGCTGTCGCACGCGCAGCGCGCCGCCTGGCGGCGCTACCTGGCCCGCTCCCGCGAGCTGCACGCCCGCGACAGCGCGGCCATGGACGCGGAGCTGCGCGCCCTGGGGCGGACGCGCATGGTGCAGGCACCCTACACGCACTACTTCGTGGTCGAGTCGTACATGCGCGACGACTGGTTCCGCGGCGACTCGGCGCGCGCGCTGGCGGAGAACCTGCTGAGCTGGCAGACCCCCGCCGGCGGCTGGTCCAAGCACGTGGACATGCGCCTGCGCGCGCGCGGCCCCGGCGAGAGCTGGTACGGCGAGAGCGACGAGTGGCACTACATCGGCACCTTCGACAACGACGCCACCACCACGCAGCTGCGGATACTGGGCGGCGTGGCGGTGGCGGCGGTGGGCCGGCGTGTGGATGCCGTTCCGAATCCGAATCCGAGCCCGAATCCGAATCCGGCCGTTGCCGTGTCGGGCCCGGGTCCGGGCCCGAGAAACCCCGGCGCTGGTGAGTTCGCGGGAGCCTTCCTGCGCGGCCTCCGCTACGTCTTCGACGCCCAGTACCCCAACGGCTGCTTCCCCCAGGTCTACCCGCTGCAGGGCGGCTACCACGACGCCGTGACCTTCAACGACAACGTCGCCGTGAACGCGCTGTCGTTGCTGCGCGACGTGGCGGACGGCGAGTACGGCTTCGTGCCCGCGGCGATGCGGCGGCAGGCGGCTGCGGCCTTCGGGCGCGGCATCGATTGCGTGCTGCGCAGCCAGGTGGTGGTGCAGGGCGTGCCCACGGTCTGGGGGCAGCAGCACGACCCGCTCACGCTGCGCCCCGCGCCCGCGCGCAGCTACGAGCTGGCGGGACTGGCCGGACGCGAGAGTGCCTGGCTGCTCGAGTTCCTCATGGCGCTGCCCGCGCCCTCGCCGAGGGTGGTGGCCGCCGTCCATGCCGGCGCCGCCTGGTTGCGGGCGCACGAGATCCGCGACTCCGTCTACGGCGCCGACCAGGTGCTGAAGACCAGTCCCGGTGCCGGCCCCATCTGGGCGCGCAACACCGAGATCGCGACCATGCGCCCGATCTTCGCCAACCGCGACGGCGTGTTGCTCTACGACTGGAACCGGCTGACCGACCGCAGGAGCGGCTATGGCTGGTTCGGCACCGAACCCGCGCGGACGCTGCGCGCATACGATGATTGGGCGCGGGAGCATCCCCTGCCCGCGCTGTCCCGAGATCCGAGGATGATACGATGAGTCCGTCCGAGCCCCGCCTCCGCCTGTCGCGCTTCTCTCTCGGCGTGGGCGACCGCTTCGCCCACCAGGCCCGGGCGCAGCTGCAAGCATTCGTGACGGCCGCGGAGCACGGCCTCGAGATCGTGCCCGTGTGGAACAAGTCGAACCGCGAGCATACTATCGTCGGGTCATGCCCCGGCAGCGTGCTCGAGGCCGCCCGCGTCGCCGTCGAGGAGCTGGGCTGGAAGCGACCCTTCCACGTGGACGCCGACCACATCAACCTCGGCACGGTGGACACGTTCCTCCCGTCCAGCGACTTCTTCACCCTGGACGTGGCGGACTACATCGGCCGGCCGGCCGCACCGGAGGCCGTGGACGCCTTCGTCGCCCGACATCCCGAGCTGCTGCGGAGCACGCTTCTGCCCGGCATGGACGCGGCCATCGGCATCTCGCGCGACGCGCTCGGGCGCATCGCCGACAAGTACCTGTTCGCGGTGCAGGAGGCGGGTCGCATATACCGCCACATCGAGGCGGCCAAGGGTCGCGGGCGCTTCGTCACGGAAGTCTCGATGGACGAGACCGACGCGCCACAGGTGCCGGCCGAGCTGCTCGTGATCCTGGCCGCGCTGGCCGACGAGGGCGTCCCCGCCCAGACCATCGCACCCAAGTTCACGGGCCGCTTCAACAAGGGCGTGGACTACGTCGGGGATCCCGCCCGGTTCGAGATGGAGTTCCGGGCCGACATCGCGGTCATCGCCCACGCGGTGATGGCCTACGGACTGCCGGACGAGCTGAAGCTCAGCGTCCATTCCGGCAGCGACAAGTTCTCCATCTATCCCGCCATCCACCGCGCGCTGCGCGACTCCGGCGCCGGCGTGCACGTGAAGACCGCCGGCACCACCTGGCTGGAGGAGTGCATCGGCCTGGCGGAGCATGGCGGCGCCGGGCTGGCCCTGGCCAGGGAGATCTACGCCGAGGCCTTCGCCCATCGCGACGAGCTGTGTGCGCCCTACGCCTCGGTCATCGACATCGATCCCGCCCTGCTGCCCGACCCCCGGGCCGTCGCCTGCTGGACCTCGCAGCAGTACGTGAACGCCCTGCGCCACGACCAGAGCTGCCCCGGCTACAATCCCAGCCTGCGCCAGCTGATCCACGTGGGCTACAAGGTCGCGGCCCGCATGGGCGATCGTTACCTGGACATGCTGGTCGAGTGCGAGGACAGCATCGCGCGCAACGTGACCGGCAACCTGTTCGACCGGCACATCGTCCCGATCTTTCTTGGCTGAGGTCGCGGACATAATATGACTTGATGAGCCAGAACCTTCTCCGGGCCGCGCTCGCACGCCGCGAGTTCCTGTGCACCGCCGAGCTGGTGCTGGGCCGGGACCACGCCACCCACGAGGCCGAGCGCTTCGTGGAGGAGGCCGCCCGGGGCCAGGCCATCCGCGTCATCAGCGTCACGGACCTGCCGGGCGGCCACCCGGCGCTGCCGCCCGAGGCCTTCGTGGCCGCCATCGCGGAACGGGGGCTGACGCCTATCGCCCACCTGACGGGCAAGGACGGGAATCGCTCACTGCTGGAGGGGCGCCTGCACGCCCTGGCGCGCCTGGGCGTCGAGAACGTGCTGGCCCTGACGGGCGACGCGCAGCGCGAGGCCTTCGGTGGCCTGGGCAAGCCGGTCCACGACCTGGACTCGGTGCTGATCCTGCGCCTGATCGCGGCACTGCGGGAGGGGCTGCACTACCGGGTGGGCACGCGCAGCGCGGAGAGCGCGCCCTTCGATTTCTTCCCCGGCGCCGTAGTGAATCCGTTCAAGGTGCGGGAGCCGGACCTGATGATGCAGCTCTACAAGCTGGAGCTGAAGATCGCGGCCGGCGCCGCCTTCATCATCCCCCAGATCGGCTTCGACCTGCGCAAGCTGGTCGAGCTGCGGCAGTACATGGTGCGGGAGGGTCTGGACCACGTTCCGGTGCTGGCCAACCTCTACGTGGCCACGGCGAAGATCGCGCGCCTGATGCAGGCGGGCGAGGTGGCGGGGTGCGTGGTGCCGGACGAGCTGGTCCGCCGGCTGGAGGGGGAGAAGAAGCCCCAGAGGCTGGAGCGGGCGGCGCTCATGCTCGCCGCCGTGCGCGAGCTGGGCTTCGCCGGGGCCCACATCGGGGGCTATGGCCTGGTCTACGCCGACTACCTGAAGATCCTGGAGCGCGCGGACGAGATCGGCGGCGCCTGGCGCGGTCGCATGGACGAGCTGACGTTCCCCTATCCCGGCGGGTTCTACCTGCTGCCCCGGGGCGACGACGGGCTGAGCGACCCGGCGGCCCCCTATCAGCTCGCGCCCGCGCGCACGGGGGCGTCGCTGCTGCAGCGCGTCTCGCGGCTGGCGCACCGGCACATCATCGGCAGCGGCTCCGTGGGCTCGCGCTTTCTGACGCCGCGCATCAAGCCGGCCGCGGACGCCGCCGGCCCGGGCGATGCCGACCAGGCCTGGCGCCACGGCGTCTGGCCGCGGCTGCTGGCGCCCTCCACCGTGTACCGCCATTCCGTGCTGGGCTGCGTGGACTGCGGTGACTGCATCCAGGACCACCTGTCCTACGCGGGCTGCTCCATGCACTACTGCTACAAGGAGTTGCGCAACGGTCCCTGCGGCGGCGCGCGCCCGGATGGCAGCTGCGAGGTGCACCCCGACCGGCCCTGTCTCTGGGGACTGGTCTACGAGGCCACGCGCGCCGCGGGCGAAGACCCGCGCCGGTTCGCCCACGTGCTGATCCCGCCCCGGGACTGGCGGCTGAGCGGTACCAACGCGCTGGCCAACCGCTACGCCGACATCGACAACGTGCCACGCCGCATCGAGCTGGACCCGGCCCGCGGCCCGGCCGAACTGCCCAAGGAGTCGTGACGATGCTGGTGATAGGCGAGCTCATCAACTGCACGCGCAAGCGCGTGGGCGCGGCCGCGGAGGCCCGCGACGCCGCGGTCATCCGCGAGGTGGCGCAGAAGCAGGCGGCGGGCGGTGCCCACATGCTGGACGTCAACGGCGGCATTCCCGGCCGGGAGCCGGAGACGCTCAGCTGGCTGGTGCAGGTGGTGCAGGAGGTCGTCGACCTGCCGCTCTGCCTGGACAGCTCCGACCCCGAAGCGTTCCGCGCAGCCCTGCCGCTCTGCCGCCAGCGCCCCGTGATCAGCTCCATCACCGAGGAGCCGGAGCGCTTCGGCCGGGTGCTGCCGCTGGTCAAGGAATACGGCGCCGGGGTCGTCGCGCTGGCCATGGGCCCGGACAGCACGCCCAGCGGGGTCGACGACCGGGTGGACAACGCATCCCGCCTGGTGGACATGCTCACGGCGGAAGGCGTCCCGCTGGCCGACATCTACATCGACCCCTGCGTGCTTCCCATCAGCGTGGGCTCCGAGCAGGGCCCGGCGGTGGCCGACGCCATTACCCGGCTGATCGCGCGCTACCCCGGCGTGCACACCACGGCGGGGCTGAGCAACGTTTCCTTCGGCCTGCCCATGCGCAGGCTGCTGAACCAGGCGTACCTGCTGCTGCTGATTTCCCGGGGCCTCGACTCCGCCATCGTCGATCCCACCGACCGGCAGCTCATGGCCATGGTGCGGGCGGCGGCCGCGCTCATGGGCCAGGACGACTTCTGCAGCGACTACATCGGCGCGTTCCGCGAGGGCAGGCTCGACATCGCGCCGGCCGCCGCGCCCGCGCCGGCGGCGCCCGTGGCGTAGCGCGGACCGCACATACCATTGGATCGGAAAATCATGGGAACGCACAATATCGGTATCGCCGGCCTGGGCGTCATGGGGGAGAACCTGGCGCTGAACATGATCTCCAAGGGCTTCTCCGTCGCCGGCTACAACCGGGGCGCGGAAAAGCGCGAGAGCTTCGCTCGCCGGACGGTGGGCAAGGCCGCCGTGACCACGTCCACGATCGAGGAGTTCGTCGCCGCGCTGGAGCGGCCGCGTCGCATCCTGATGATGGTCGCCGCCGGGGCACCGGTGGACGCGGTCATCGGCGAGCTGCGCCCGCACCTGGAACCCGGCGATCTGCTCATGGACGGCGGCAACAGCTTCTTCACCGACACGGACCGGCGCATCAGGGAGCTGGAGGGCTCGGGCATCCTCTACATCGGCACGGGCGTGAGCGGCGGCGAGGAGGGCGCGCTGCACGGGCCGTCCATCATGCCGGGCGGGAACCCCGAGGCCTGGCCCCTGGCCAAGCCCATCCTGCAGGCCATTGCGGCCCGCGCCGAGGACGGCACTCCCTGCTGCGATTGGCTGGGCAGCGGCGGCGCCGGCCACTTCGTCAAGATGGTGCACAACGGCATCGAATACGGCGACATGCAGATGATCTGCGAGGCCTTCTGGCTCATGCAGATCCTGCTGGGGCTGTCACCAGCCGAGATGAGCCGCGTCTTTGCCGAGTGGAACCAGGGCGAGTTGAGCAGCTACCTCATCCAGATCACCTCCGAGATCCTGGCCAGGACGGATCCCGAGACCGGCAAGCCCATGGTGGACGTGATCCTGGACACCGCCGCGCAGAAGGGCACCGGCAAGTGGACCAGCCAGGTCGCCCTCGACCTGGGGGCGCCGGCCCAGACCATCGCAGACGCCGTCTTCGCCCGCATGCTCAGCGCGCTCAAGCACGAGCGCGTGGCCGCAGCGAAGGTGCTGCAGGGGCCGAAGCCGGACTTCCAGGGGGACCGCAAGGAGTTCCTGGAGAGCATCCGCCGGGCGCTGTTCGCCTCCAAGATCTGCTCCTACGCCCAGGGCTTCCAGCTCATGCGCGCCGCCGATGCCGAGTACGGCTGGAAGCTGCAGTATGGCACCATCAGCTCCCTCTGGCGGGCCGGCTGCATCATCCGCGCGCAGTTCCTGGGCAACATCAAGAGCGCCTACGACCGCGAGCCGGCGCTGACCAACCTGCTGCTCGACCCCTGGTTCGCCGACGTGGTCAACCGCTACCACCCGGCCTGGCGCACGGTGGTCGCGGCCGCGGCGCTGAACGGCGTGCCCGTTCCCGCATTCATGAGCGCGCTCTCCTGGTACGACAGCTACCGCTCCCCCACGCTGCCCGCCAACCTGCTGCAGGCGCAGCGCGACTACTTCGGCGCGCACACCTACAAGCGCGTCGATCGCGAGGGAACCTTCCACACGCACTGGACGGACTAGGAACCAAGTCTTACCGCCGAGGACGCCGAGGACGCCGAGAACGGCCGCCGAGAACTGCCCTTAATGGGTTCAACAGCCCTGCGTCCGCGTGCCGCCCGGGGGGTGCCGCCGGCGACCCGGGGCCGCCCGGTAGAAACAACAAAAAGGTGTTGCCTCGGCGTCCTCGGCGTTCTCGGCGGTAAGATGTGGTTTTCAGTTGGAGGCGTATGGATGTGATTGGCAAAGGCTCGCTCGAGGTATCGCTCTCGGATGCCGAGGTGCGCGATATCCTCGCGGGGGCGCTGGCGGAGCTGCCCGTCGATGGCAAGCGCGTGCTGGTGCTCATCCCCGACCACACGCGCCACGCGCCCATCCCCCTGTTCTTCCGCATCCTGGGCGAGCTGCTCCAGCCCCGCGTCAGGGCGCTGGACTACCTGGTGGCGACGGGCACCCACGCGCCCATGGAGCCGGAGCGGATCTACCGCCACGTGGGCATCAGCGCGCAGGAGCACCGGACGCTCTACCCGAAGGTCCACTTCTTCAACCATGAGCACCTCAACCCGGATGCCCTCGCCACCATCGGCACCCTCGAGAGCGGCGAGGTCGGGCGGCTGACCAATGGGCTCTTCTCGCAGGACATCCCCATCACCATCAACCGCATGGCGGTGGAGTACGACCAGATCCTGATCGTCTCGCCCGTCGTGCCCCACGAGGCCATGGGTTTCGCCGGGGGCAACAAGTACTTCTTCCCCGGCATTGCCGGCCTCGACCTGGTCCAGACCTTCCACTGGCTCGCGGCCGTCATCACCAACCCCGTGGTCAACGGCGTCAAGGACACACCCACGCGCCGGGTCATCGACCGCGCCGCGGAGTTCCTGCAGACGCCGCGCGTCTGCTTCGCCTTCGCCGTGGACCGGCGCCACGAGCTCGCCTGCCTCTTCGCCGGCGAGCCCAGGGAGTCCTGGTCCCGCGCCGCCGACTACTCGGCCCGGCTCCACATCGCGTACCTGGACCGACCCTACGGGCGGATCCTCGGCCTCACGCCGCCGATCTACGAGGAGATCTGGGTCGCCGGCAAAGCCATGTACAAGCTCGAGCCCGTCGTCGCCGAGGGGGGCGAGCTGGTCATCCACGGCGGCCACATCCGCGAGATCTCCTTCGTCCATGGCCGCGAGATCGAGCGCATCGGCTATCACGTGCGCGACTACTTCCTGGAGCAATGGGACCGGTTCGCCCACGAGCCCAAGCTCATCATGGCGCACTCCACGAACGTGAAGGGCATCGGCACTTTCAGCGGGGGGGTCGAGCGGCCGAGAGTCACGGTCACCCTGGCGACGTCGATTCCGCGTGCCACCTGCGACCGCATCAACCTCGCCTACCGCGACCTCGCCTCCATCGACATCGACGAGTGGCGCCAGGATCCCGATACCCTGGTGGTCGAGGAAGCCGGCCAGGTCCTCTACCGCCTCGGCCCCGCGCCCGCGGTCACATGAACGTCAACTTCATTTCACCACAGAGTCACAGAGGACACAGAGAACGGATGTTGTTGTTGTTAAACAACAAAACGGAATCCAGCGGCGTTCCTGTCGCTTTCGGCACGCCACTCCGTGTCCTCTGTGGCTCTGTGGTGAAATAGCCTTTCAAGTCCTGGACAAGGGCAAACGAACATGACCAACGGTCTCGTCATCCCTCCGCAGGGTGGGCTCGACTTCGCCAGTATCGGCGCGCTCGTCCACCGCCTCGACCCCGGCATCGTGCCCTTCCGCAAGGCCACGCACTGCCAGATCCACGTCAGCGGCGGCGAGTTCAACGTCGCGGCCAACCTGGCCGACTGCTTCCGCATGAACACGGCGATCGTCACCGCCATGGTGGACTATCCCATCGGCGACCTCATCGCCGAGCGCGTCCGTGCCATGGGCGTGCGCCCCTTCTACAAGCGCTTCCAGCACAACGGCGTGAACGGCCCCAACATGGCCACCGTCTACAGCGACCGCGGCTTCGGCGCCCGCGCTCCCGTCGTCTTCTACAACCGCTGCAACGAGGCCGGCGCCCTGCTCGAGCCGGGCGACTTCGATTGGGGCGACATCTTCGGCGGCGGCATCCGCTGGTTCCACAGCGGCGGCATATTCGCCTCCCTCTCCGAAACCACCGGCGAGCTCATCATCGAGGGCATGAAAGCCGCCCGCGCCGCCGGCGCCATCACCAGCTTCGACCTCAACTTCCGCGAGAAGCTCTGGGCCATCTGGGGCGGCCAGCAGAAGGCCGTCCAGATCGTCCGCCGCATCGTCGAGAACGTGGACGTCCTCATCGGCAACGAGGAGGACCTGCAGAAGGGCCTCGGCATTCCCGGCCCCGAAGTCGCCGCGAAGTCCTGGCTCGATCCCAGCGTCTTCTTCGGCATGATCGACCAGGTCGTGGCCAGGCACCCCAACGTGAAGGCGGTTGCGACCACGCTGCGCGAGGTCCACTCCACCTCCCGCCACAGCTGGAGCGCCGTCGCCTGGGTCGACGGCAGGACCTACCAGGCGCCCACCGCCGAGCTCGATGTCATCGACCGCGTCGGAGGAGGCGACGGCTTCGCCTCCGGCTTCATCTACGGCCTCCTCACCGGCGAGACCGCCGAGCAGGCCGTCCGCCTCGGCTGGGCCCACGGCGCACTCCTCACCACCTTCCCCGGCGACACCTCCATGGCCACCGTGGAACAGGTGCGCGCCTTCGCCACCGGCGGCTCCGCCCGTATCCAGCGCTGAAACCTCCGCGCCCGCGGAGGTTTCACTCGCGCTCGCCCTCGACCGCGCCGGACAGTCTCCGGCGCCCCGCCTTCGTTCCCGGGCGTCCGTACCGTGCCGGGCAACTGATGAGCGCGAGCACGTCCGTTCACGGCGCTTCGCGGGTGTCCCTCAGAATGCCTCCTCCCGCCCTCATTTCTCCCCGATTTTGTACGTTGGCCGAACATTCAAGTGATTGGCGGATGGGAACTTGATCCGGGGCGCCGACGGTATGATCCTTGAAAAACGCGTGCACGGGCGCGGCCCGAGCAGGGCAGGGAACGGGTTGTCGCGGGAGCGGGAGGCGGACGATGCCGAGTTACGAGGGTGGGGTCAGGGCGGGGTCGATCGTGTTGCTGGGGCTGGGGCTGGCGCTGGCGGGCTGCTGGAACGGGCCGGCGGAGTCGCCCGTGCCGGAGGGGGCGGCGCATCCCTCCAGGACGGGGGGCACGACCAGCGCGGGGTACGGCGTCGTCGCTGACACGATGGACTGGAAGGACATGACGCCGGCCACGGTGCAGGACCTGCTGGTGGCGCGGTTCCCGGGCGTGGAGGTCATCGGCGCCGGGGCCGGGGCGTCGGTGCGGGTGCGGGGCTCGACGTCGCTCGTGGGCAACAACGAGCCGCTCTACGTCGTGGACGGCATGCCGGTGAGCGGCGTCTACGGCATCAATCCGCGGGATGTGGCGCGCATCGAGGTGCTGAAGGACGCGGGCTCGACGGCGGCCTACGGCATCCGTGGCGCCAACGGCGTGATCCTGATCACGACCAAGCGCGCCCCCTGAGGCGGATTTCCGCCCGCCCTCAGGGCGCGACCCCGAGGAGCGTGCGCGGGCGCAGGCCGCGCAGCTCGAGGTAGCGCATCAGCGCCTCGACGAAGTAGTAGTCGGCGTAAACGATGGACACGTCCACCTCGCTGCCGGCCGGCCGGTGTCCTGTGACGTGCAGCAGCAGCGCCTCGCTCCCGACGGGGGCGAAGTACGCGGGCGAGACGAGGGTCGTGAGGGTGCGCTCGGCGGCGGCGCGGTAGCCGGCGCCGGCGGCACCGGGCACGCGGGCTGACAGCTCGAGCAGCCCGGATGTCGCGATGGCCGCCGCCGACGCGTCGCGCAGCGCGGGCCCGCCCGGGCAGCCCGGCCCCTGGAAATCCCAGCAGGGCACTCCGTCCGGCGGCAGGTGCGCCACGAAATAGTCGGCGATCAGGCGCGCGCCCGACCGTAGCGGGGCGCTGGCCGGCGTTTCCCGCGCGGCCATGGTGAAGCCGTACAGCAGCCAGGCCTCTCCCCGCGACCACGTGCTCGAGTCGGCGTAGCCCTGGACCGTGAAGCGCTCCAGCGCCAGACCCGTGGCCGTGTCGAACGACACCACGTGGAACGAGCCGCCATCCGGTCGCACGTGGTTGGCCAGCGTCGTGGCCGCGTGTCGCCGGGCCATGCCCGCCCACGACGCGGGGCCGCCGGGGCGGGCCCCCCAGAAGAGCAGCTCCAGGTTCATCATGTTGTCCGCGATGACCGGGAACGGCCGGCTCGGCCCCATCCCGTTCCAGGAGCGAGTGGCGCCGATCTTCCCGTTGAACCGCTCCGCCAGCCGTCGCGCCGCCTCCAGCGCCGTCGCGCGGTAGCGTTCCTCGCCCGTCAGCCGGTACGCCTTCGCGTTCGTGTTGAAGAACTGGAAGCCGAGGTCGTGGGAAACGGGCGTGCGGAAGATCGCCGGCAGCGGCGCCGTCCAGCGCTCGGCCTGCGCGCGCAGCGCCGCGCTCCCCGTCTGCTCGTACAGCGACCAGAGCGTCCCGGCGAAGAAGCCGCTGGTCCACTCGCTCACGTCCGTCGTGGTCCAGGGGCCGGCCGCCTTGCTCGAGCGCGGGAATCCGAGCGCCGGGTCCAGCCTCTGCGCCGCCCGCAGGTAGCGGGCGCCGGCGCTGTCGAGCGCGGCCAGCGCCAGCGTGTCCAGCTGTGTCACGGGCACGCCCGTGTGGGCCGCGGGCACGGGCGCCCGCGACGGCCCCCGCCCGGCCCCGGCGCAGGCCGCCAGCGCGAACGCGCCCGCGAGCGCCAGCGCCCGCGTGCTCGAATGCTCCAATCTGCTATGGCTTCCGCACATGCCCGTCATTATCGTGGTCCCATGGCGCACCGTGATCCCGTGGCTCCGCTGCTGTCGGTCGAGGCGTACGCGCGCCTCCCCGACGATCCCCGCTGGCGCGACGAGCTGTCGCGTGGCAGGCTCGTGCGCGAACCCGGCCCGGGGCACGAGCATGGCCGCATACAGGTGCGGCTCGGCGGCCGGCTCGAACGCTTCGTCGCGGAGCAGCAGCTCGGCTATGTCACCGTCGAGAGCGGCTTCGTCCTGGAGCGCGACCCCGACACCGTGCGCGGTCCCGATGTGGCCTTCGTCGCCCGCGAGCGTTACGGCGACCGGCTCCCCACCCGCTGGCCCGAGTTCGCCCCCGACCTCGCGGTCGAGATCCTCTCGCCCTCCGACCGGCTCTCGCGCATGGTCGAGAAGGTGGCGCAGTACCTGGGAGCCGGCACGCGCCTGGTCTGGCTCATCGATCCCGCCGAGCGCATCGCTGTAATCTACCGCTCCGCGACGGCCGTGCGCGTGCTGCGCGAGGACGAGGAGCTGGAAGGCGAGGACGTCGTTCCCGGCTTCCGCTGCCCACTGGCCGAGCTGCTGGACTGAGGGTGGCCGGCCGTCTCCGGCCGCTCGACGGCATCGCCGCGCCAGCCGGACCCGAGGGTCTCCTCGACGACGTCCACGATGCCGGCGGCGCCGGCGTAGCCCCGGAAGACCGTGAGCCGGCCCGGGTCCAGGGCGTGCGCCAGGGCGCTCAGTGACCGGATGAAGGCGTTCAGGCGTACCGTGTCGTCGCCGCCCGGCCGGTCCGGCTGCCGGTCCACTTCGTCGCCCAGAGACCAGGCGATGATGCTGGGGTGATTGAAGTTCTGGCGGATCTGCTCCTCCAGCAGGCGCCGGGTGTTGGCCTGCCACCCGTCGTCGCCCACGCCGCCCCGGCACCAGGGCAGCCCGTCCCAGAGCAGCAGTCCCAACTCGTCCGCGGCGCGGTAGACCGTGGGCGGGTGCGGGTGGTGTGCCAGCCGGACGAAGTTGTTGCCCGCGGCGCTGATCGCCGCCAGCGCCTGCCGTCGCGCCGCGTCCCCCGCCGCGCCCGGCCGGCCGTCCTCCCGCCAGCGGGTGCCCCGGATCGCCAGCGGCTCGCCGTTCAGGAAGAACGCGCCGCCGGCCCTGAGCTGGTACCAGCGGAAGCCGAAGCGGTCGCTCATCTCGTCCACGCGCTTCCCGTCCGCCAGCAGCCGCACGCGCGCCGTGTACAGCGCGGGCGACGCCGTGGACCACAGCTTCGGCGCCTTCACCGGCGGCATCTCGATGGTGACCGTGCGCGTTCCGCCGGGGGTCGACGCCGCCTGCGTCCTGCGGGCGACGATGGCGCCGCCGGGCGCCACGATCGTGGCTTCCACCGCGTAGTCCGCCGGCGCCCCGGCTGCCACCAGCTCGACCGCGAGAACCGCCCGGGCGCTGGGGGCGGTCACGTCCGGCGTCAGGATGCGCAGCGCGGTCAGCCGCGTGGCCGGCACCACGTTCAGCACCACGTCCCGCGTGATGCCGCCGGCCGGGGCGAAGCAGGCCGCGGGCGAGGGAATGAGCTGGGGGGCGGGGCCGTTGTCCACGCGCACGTCCAGGCGGTTCGTGCCGCCCGGTCGCAGCAGCGGCGTCAGCTCCACGTCGAATTCGATGCCACCGCCCTCGTGGCCGCCCGCCCGCACGCCGTTGACGTAGACGTCCGTGACGAGGTTCGCGCCCTCGAAGTGCAGCAGGTAGCTGGCCCCCGCCGTGTCGCCCACCGTGACGTCGCTGCGATACCAGCCCGCGTCCCGCCGCTGGGCGCCGGCGGCGGCGCCCTCGGAGTTCCAGCCGTGGGGCAGGTCCACCCCCGTCCAGGCGCCCGCGGGATAGGTGGCCAGCGCCGCCGGCTCGCGCGCCTTCGCCTGCAGGTAGAGCCAGCCGCGGTCCAGGTCGTAGCTCGCCCGCCCGCCGCCCGGCGCCCGGGCGTACACCGGCGCCTGGGCGCGGAGCCCGCCCGCCGCCAACAGAAGGCCCCCGGCCAGCGCAGCGATGCGACTGCTCATGCTTCTTCGCTCCGGTGTCGAGATCCCCGCAAGGGGCGGTCTAATGATGGGGACTGGCTCACGTCGGGGCGATGGGGAGATCGGGGGATGGGGAGATGGGGCGACCCGGCGTCCCCTCGCGCCATCCGGACCCGAGGCGGCGTCGCCGGCGCGGTAATCGCGGGCGCCTTACCGACCGGTCCCCCGATCCCCCCATCGCCCCATCCCCCCATCGGCGGGCGCCCGGAAGTCCGAGGCCTGCGGACGCTGGAGGACGCCCGCGGACGCTACGCCACCTGGGGCGCGGCGAAGATCGGCGCCGCCACCAGCGCGATGGCGCCGCGCAGCCGCGGATTGGGCGAGACGGGCTGCGGCAGCAGGGGGGTGGCGGCAGCCATCGCCGTGAGGGCGCGCCGGCCGACCTCCTCCCGCAGCAGCGGCTCGATGATGTCCCAGGCGGCCGTGATCTCGCCGCCCACGTAGATGCGTGCCGGGTTCAGGGCGCTCACGATCATGGAGACCCCCAGCCCCAGCCAGCGCCCGGTCTCCGTGATCGCCGCCAGCGCCTTCGCGTCGCCGGTGCGGGCGCGGTTGATCAGGTCGCCCACGGTCAGTCCCGCGTCGATCAGCCGCTGTCGCGTGGCGGGCGCGGCCAGCTCCAGCCCCAGGTAGCGGGCCAGCGTCGCCAGGTTCGAGGTGTGCGCCTCCAGGCAGCCCCGCGCCCCGCACAGGCAGCGGGGGCCATCCGGCATCAGCGGGATGTGACCGAACTCGCCCGCCGTGTTGCTGTGCCCACGCACGATCTGGCCGTTCACCACCACCCCCGCCCCCACGCCGTCGAATACGGTCAGGTACACGAAGTCGCCGCTGGCTTCCTCCGCCCGCTTGCCCAGCCACATCTGCGCCAGGGCGCAGGCGATCGGGCCGTTCTCGATCTGCACCGGCAGCCCCGTCGCCTCCGCCAGCGGCCGCCGGACCTCCACGTCCCGCCAGCCCAGCTGCGGCGAGTTCAGCAGCCGCCCCGTCGCGTGATCCACCATCCCCGGGATCACCAGGCCGATCCCCTCGCAGCGCGACTTCATTCCGTGCGCGTCCAGAACCCGCCGGATGCGCGAGGCCAGCTCCGACACCAGCGCCGCCGGCTGCAGCGGCGTCGTGAAGGTCTCCAGCGCCATCTGCGTTCCCGCGATGTCGCTCAGCGCCAGCGAGGTCCGGCTCAGCCGCACGTCCACCGCCACCACCAGGCGGTCCCGCACCCGCACCCAGAGCATCTTCGGGCGCCGGCCCCGCGGCACGTCCACCGTCTGCCCCTCGTACAGCAGACCGTCGCCCAGCAGCTCCGTGATCAGCGACGTGACCATGCCCCGCCCGATCTCCATGCGGCGCGCCAGGTCCGCCCGCGAGATCGGCTGGTGCTCCCGCACCAGGTTCAGCGCGATCTGGCGATTCACGTCCCGGGGAGTGGACCGCGTCGCCAGCTTGAAATTGAGCGTATCGATCTTGCGCATGGCACCGTCGCGGCGAGATATGTCGGTTTGGCGAACAAAAGTCGTCGTCTCGCGCCCCTGCCGCAAGGGTGTTGCTGCACTGCCGCTTGCGCACCCCGACCCGCGTTCGGCGGCCACCCTCTGCCGCCCCAGCCGGAAGCGCTGGAGCCAGCCGTTGCGGGCGGCCCGGGGTCGCGGTTAGACTGTGCGATATTGTTCGGTTCCGGAGCAAAATCACGCCTGCCGGGTCACGATGCCGGGGAGTCCGGAGGGGCGATGTCGCAGACGAGCGTGGAAACCCAGGGCGGGGCACCGGCAAACCCTGCGGCGCGCTCCGCGAGCGCGGGCGCAGCGGACTTCTCGCTGGAGGCGGCGCCCCGGTTCGGCTACCGCTGGACGATCTGCGCGCTGCTGTTCTTCGCGACCACGATCAACTACATCGACCGGCAGGTCATCGGGATTCTGGGGCCCACGCTGCGGTTGGAGCTGGGGTGGAGCACGCAGCAGTTCGGCGACGTGGTGTCGTGGTTCCAGTTCGCGTACGGCATTGGCTTCCTGGGCGTGGGCCGGCTGCTGGACCGCATCGGGGTGAAGAAAGGCTTCGCCCTGGCGATCGCCACCTGGAGCCTGGCTGCCATGAGCCACGCCCTGGCCACGACCGCTGTGGGCTTCTCCCTGGCGCGGGCGGCGCTGGGACTGGGCGAATCGGCGAACTTCCCGGCTTCCATCAAGGCCGTGGCGGAGTGGTTCCCCAAGAAGGAGCGGGCCTTCGCCACCGGTATCTTCAACGCGGGCAGCAACGTGGGCGCGATCGTGGCGCCCATCGTGGTGCCCATCATCACGCTGACGCTAGGCTGGCGCTACGCCTTCCTCTTTACCGGCCTGCTGGTGGTGATCTGGCTGATCGCCTGGTGGCGGATCTACTACGAGCCGGAGCGCCACCCGCGCATCACGCCGGCCGAGCTGGCCTACATCCGCAGTGACAGGGACGCGGACTCGGACGCGGAGGACGCCAAGGCCATGGTGCCGTGGTACCGGCTGCTGGCGCACCGGCAGGCGTGGGGCTTCATCATCGCCAAGTCCATGACCGATCCCGTCTGGTGGTTCTACCTCTTCTGGCTGCCGACCTTCCTGGACGCCCGCTACGGCATCAAGCTGTCGCACCTGGCGGCGCCCCTCGTCGTCTGCTACGTGACCGCCGACGTCGGCAGCATCTTCGGTGGCTGGCTTTCCGGCGCCATCATCAAGCGCGGCCACACGGTCAACTACGGGCGCAAGGCTGCCATGATCGTCGCCGCCCTGGCCATCGTCCCGACCATGCTGGCGCCCCGCTCCGGGACCATGTGGGGCGCCGTCGCCATCGTCAGCGTCGCCCTGGCCGCGCACCAGTGGTGGAGCGCCAACGTCTTCACCTGCGCCAGCGACATGTTCCCCCGCAGGACCGTCGCCTCCATCGTCAGCATCGGCGGCTTCGGCGGCGCCATGGCCGGCATGGCCTTCCAGCGCATCGTCGGCCGCCAGCTCCAGGCCAGCGGCAACAACTACACGCCCATCTTCCTCTATTGCGGCCTGGCCTACGTCTCTGCCTGGCTCATCCTGCAGGCGCTGGCTCCCCGGCTCGAGGCCGTCAAGCTCGACTGACGGCGCGGCCGCCGCGGCGCCGGCCGGCGCCGGCGCCCTGGCCGAACCGCCTGCGGGCGCCG
>JADGQX010000316.1 GCA_017881445.1 Gemmatimonadota bacterium
AACAAGGTGAACATCAAGGTGCACGCGCCGGCGGCGGCGCCCGCGCCCGCGACGGCGCCCGCGCCCGCGGCAGGGAGCGGACAGTAGCCCCACGGCAGGGCCGAGGTTTGGGCAGCGATATCCCCGGGGGCACGCTGGTGCGTCCCGGGGATTCTCGCTTTGGGGGGCTGAGGGCGTGCTTTCCCTTGCCCGGCACCCCGCCGGCGAGTACGCCGGTTGCCCGGGACCGCCAGCGCCCGCCGGGGTTGCGCCCCGGCACGGACTTCGGCTACGTACGGGTCGTGTAGTGCCGTGTGTCTCTGTGCAGGGTGCCATGGGCGATCAGAATCGGTTCAATGTCCAGCTTGACGAGGAGCACGCTGTCAGGTTGCGCACGCTCGCCGCGCGAACGCACGTGAACCCCGGGACGCTCGCCCGGTCGCTGCTGGCGACCGCTCTGGACAACGCGGACCCGGATCCTGCGTCGATCGCGTCGATCCTGGACTCGATCCCTGGTGCCTTCGAGCGCGCCCAGGAGGGCCTGCGGCAGATTCGTAACGGCAAGGGCATCCCGCTGCCGGAGTTCTGAGGCGGTAGCCAACGTCATCGTAGCGCCGGCTGCGAACGACGACCTCGATCGAATGATCGAGAGGCTGCTCCTTTCGTTTCCTTCTCGGGCCATGGTCGTGGATGCTCATCGCCTACGTGTACGATGAGCACCCGGGCGAGGTTCACGTCGTCACGTTTCAAGACGCGCGCTCCACGACCGCGGCCACGTCTGCCCCAGCCAGCGCGATATCGTCCGCCGTGCCCGATTGCCGGTCGGGGCTTCCAGGCGCCGCGGTTGCAGCAGTCCAGGGGGAAGGGCAGCGGGGTGCGGGCGGTGGTCGGGGCGAATTGTGACGGGGGCCAGGGCGGAATGTCCCGATCGACGGGCGGATATGGCGGAAAATGGCGCCAGTGCTTGCTTTTGGCAGGACTCTTGTCTGGTCCGGCGTTTGTTCGTAAGGAAGAGGCTTGGATCCGATCCGGGGGTTCGGCGCGGCTCCCGGGGCACCAGGTGCAGGGCGGTGGCAATGCTGGCACCGGGGCAGACGCACGCCGATCCACGGAGGTGCGTATGAGGACGCTGCTGGTGGCGGTGCTGGCGGGAGTTCTGGGTGTGGGGGCCGTGCCGTTGTCGGCGCAGCAGGATAAGTCGGCGCCGGAGGATCTCCACATTCTGCTGACGCGGCAGCATCGCTTCGCCATGACGCACGCGCGCCGGGTGGAGGACGCGGAGGCGGCGGAGAAGGAAGACGCGGTGCGGGAGGTGGAGGCGCTGGGGAACGCGATCGAGGGGGCGCTCTCGGAGCTGGAGGACGTGGCCAAGGCGGTGGGTCCGAACCACGCGGCGCAGATCGAAGTGATCAAGAACCACGAGCTGGACGCGCAGAAGCGCTGGCAGCTGGCGAACGCCGAGGGCGCGAACGGCAAGCTGTCCGTGATGAAGACGAACGCGGCGGCGGCGCGCGAGGCGATCGACGCGGCGGAGACGGCGCACCAGAAGCTGATGACGCAGATGGACGCGGCGGGCAAGACGGCGGCGGCGAAGCCCGACACGAGCAAGCCGGCCGTAGTCAAGCAATAGCGAACGGAAGAGCTTACATTAGGGGCCGGGGGAACGGCGCGTCCCCCGGGCGGCGAGCGCGGGCGTTGAAGCCGACGGCCGCCGCGGCCGAATGCGCCGGAACGGAGGCAGGTATGCGGGCGCTTTACGCGGCGTTGCTGGTAACGCTGGTGGGCCTCCCAGCGGCGGGGCAGAAGCCGGCGCCGCCGCAGAAGCCGGTGGCGCAGAAGTCGGCGCCGAAGCTGGTGGGAACGTACAAGGCAAATATCGACAAGCTGATGCTCTTCGAGCTGCGCGTCCAGCAGTATGCCGACCGGCTGGCGATCGCGGCCGATAAGGGCGAAGGCATGGCGATGGTCGATTATTCCATGAGGAACTGCTCGACCTCGCTGCACGGCGGGGCGCTGCTGTTGCAGGGACTGGTGACGGCGGCGACGCCGGCGCAGAAGAAGGACCTGGACGTGGTGGCGCAGCATCACCAGCTGGCGCAGAAGGCTTTCGACGACCTGCGCGCCGAGACCAAGCGGGAGTATCCCAGCCGCGCCAACGTACTGCGGCAGGCGTACAAGATCTCGGACGAGGCGATGCTGGCCCAGGGCAAGAAGCCGCCCAAGCACCCGATCATCAAGTCGGAGCCGGCGACGCCCGCGAAGCGGTAGCTCGGCCGCAGCGAGCGGCATCTCGCCGTCGCCCCCGTGGCGCCCCCAAGGCGTTGCGGGGGCGTCGCTTATGGATTATGGAGGTGCTCGCGCGGAGGCGCTGAGTCTGGCTCACGCGGAGCCGCCGAGAACGCGGAGGGGGATGCCGGCGATGCCGCTGCATCCGGGGCGATCGAGACGACCATTCTTCTGGTCTTTACGGCGGCCGGGCTGCGCGGGGCGTCCGCGGTGCGCGGGGATCCGGGGCGTCGGAGACGGCCTCCCCCAGGTGGGGGCCTGCGTCGGTGCATCCGGGCCGGCGCCTCGCCCCGCGGGAAGGTGTGGCCGTTAGAACAAAAAGATCCGTTCTCCGCGTGCTCCGCGCCTCAGCGTGAGATCGTCGTCTCAGCGTTGGAACCGCGTGGTATAGGCCTGGACGCGGTCGAGGTAGTCGGCGGGCTCGGGGTCCAGGTGGCGGGTCCAGTCGGCGCCCCAGCGGTCCACGAGCTGGCGCACGTACTGGGCGCCCTGGTTGTAGGCGACGACGACCAGCTCCAGCAGCTCGGACTCCGTGAGGGGCGCGCCCCCGTTCACCTTCTCCCGGGCCAAGCTGCCGTAGGCGCCGGGCCAGCTGTCGCTCGTCCAGATCTCCGCCAGCATGCGCAGCCAGATCGTGGCGGCGCGGGCGGAGAGCACGGGGTCGAGGAGATAGTCGGCGCGGGCGGCCTGGGCGGGCGGAACGGAATCGGCCAGGGCCCGCCCCCGACCGAGTGCCCGGGCCAGTGCGGCGGAGTCCCCGCCCGCGCCGGGTCCGGCCCCGCCCGCGCGCAGCACGCTGTCGCGGGGCCAGCGCTCCAGCTCGGGCAGCGCCCAGGCGAATAGCGGCGTGCCGGCGCGGGTGCGCAGGTCGGTGTCGGCGGCGGGCGTGAGCTGGGCCATGCCGTAGGCGCCTCCGCCGCTCAGCGCCCGCGCCTCGAAGCCGCTCTCCTTGGCCAGCAGCGCCGCCACCAGCGCCGGGTTCACGCCCAGGCGCGGGTCGCCTGCCCAGCGCTCCAGCTCCGGCGCCACCGCCCTCCAGAACTCCTGCCATGCCGCCGCCGACGTCAGCCGCGGGCTGCCGTTGGCGTTGCGGATGGAGTCGGGTGAGGGCCGGGCGAGGCCGCGGCCGGAGGAGTGGAAGACGGGGGCCGGGTGCTGCACCGGCCGCGGCGCCGGCGCGCAGCCGAGCAGGGCGAAGGCGAGGGTGGGGGCGAGGACGAGGACGAGGCGCATGCGAAGGATAATAGGCGAAACGGATTCGAGCGCGAGAGCGAGCGCGAGAGCGAGCGCGACGACACCCGGGTCGGGCGGGCGCCGGGGCGCTTCCCCGCGCCCGCGACGCCGGTTCCGGCGACGGGCCGGAGCGCCCGGAGCGCGCGCTCGCATGTCCGAGTCGCGCAGACGCGGCGGTCGCGGAGCAACGCGTTGCGCACTCACGAGCCCTGAACCGCCCGCCCGCACTCCGAGCGAGTGACCGGACCGGCGCGAGCCACGCCCAGCGGGCGGGTCGGCCCATGTCAGCGCCAGCCCGCGCGGCCCCGGAGCCGCGCGCGAGTTCGAGCGCGCGCGCAGGGCGACCGCGATCCGCTCGTCCAGCTCCGGGTGCGCTCACCGGAGGCAATCCGCCACGCGGCGCTTCCGCCGCGGCGGTGATCCACTTTCCGTGCGGAATCCGGCATCAATCCGCCACGCGCGCCGGGCGCCGGCTCGCGAGTGGCGGATTGAGTGCGCCAGGGGCACGTAAGCCGCCAACGGTCGCGGGCGGAGGCCCGGTTGGCGGGTTTCGCTCGCCCTGGCCGTCGACGCGGGCGGCCGCGACGCTGGTTCCGGCGACGGGCGGGGGATCGCCCGGAGCGCGCGCTCGCATGTCCGAGTCGCGCAGTCGCGGCGGCCGCGGAGCAACGCGTTGCGCACTCACGAGCCCTGAAGCGCCCGCCCGCACTCCGAGCGAGCGACCGGGCCCGCGCGAGCCACGCCCGCGGGCGGCTCGGCCCATGTCAGCGCCAGCCCGCGCGGCCCCGGAGGCGCGAGCGAGTTCGAGCGCGCGCGCAGGGCGACCCCCGCCCGGAGCAAAAGCCGGGATGCACGCGGCCGCACGGAAAAGGGCAATGAAACGGCCCGGCGCGGAGG
>JADGQX010000317.1 GCA_017881445.1 Gemmatimonadota bacterium
GCCTGCTGCGCGCGGCAGGGGCGCGGCACCGCTGCCATCAACAGCGGGGCTGCGATGGCGAGCACGAGGATGCGGCTGCGGCAGGCGGACATGTCGACTCCGACGGATGGAGCGTGCGGAATGCGCGGGGGACGCCAGATCGGGCCAAGCTACCGGCAAACCACCTGCTTTCGCCAGAACTGGCGCCGCCGCGCCCCCGACAACGCCCCGCGGTGGAACACTTCTCGCCCCCGGGGGCTAGCAACGAGTGACGCCCTGCACGAGGAGCCTGTGGACGAGTTCGTCGTCGTCACCTATCCCGAGCCGATTCGCATAGAAACGCGGCCCATCGAGCACTTCTCCGTGCCCGACGGCTCCGTGGGACTGGGCTATTACCACGACGGCCACCTGATCGCCCGCGGCGTGGTGGCGCCCGACAGCGTGGAGGCCATCAACGGGCTCCTGGACGAGCCCGTCTCCCTCGCCCTGGCCGCCACCGAGGACGCGGACGGCAACATCGACGCCCGCGTCTGCCTCGTCCTTCCCATGGAAGGAAGCCAGGACGGCGGGGACGAGGAGGAGGAGAAGGAGCCCTGGAAGGCCAGCGTTCCACCTCCGCCCAATGAGGTCGAGGAAGGGGAGGACGAGGACGAGGACGGCGAGCCCCGCGTCGCGCTCCTGCCCATCGGCAACATCGTGCGCAGCATCGCGGACCGGAACCACCCCGAGGAGGTGGAGGTGGACGTCTGGGAGATGCTGGACAACCTGGTGCGGGGCCAGGCGCAGGACGCCGCCCAGAAGGCCATTGACGACCTGCTGCGCGGACTCTGAAAGGCCGCTGAGGCTGAGGCTGAGGCAAAAGGACGGCCGGAGAGCGGGGGCTCTCCGGCCGTCCTTTCTTCGCCGGCTGCCCGGGGCGCCCGCGTCGCGCCCAGGCTACTTGAGGGGAACGGCCTTGACGCCGTCCTCGCGCACTTCCGCCAGCCCGAGCGGGCGGCGCAGCACGCCCACGGAGTCGAAGGCGATCGGTCCGGTCACGCCGCTGTAGGCGGCGCGCGAGCGGCCGAGCGAGGCGATGTAGTCGCGCAGCTGCTGGCGGGAGACGGCGCCCTCGCGCATGGCCTGGGCGATCATGCCCGTGACGTCGTAGGCCAGGAGCGCCTCGCTGGTCCCCTGCCCGCCCATCCACATGGCGAAGCGGTACTGGAAGTTGTTGACGCGGGCGGTGTCGCCCGTGGGCTGCGACGCGCGCACGAAGACCAGCCCCGTGAAGAGCCCATCCGGGTTCTCGTAGACCTTCTTGGCCTCGGCGGCGTCGCTGCCCATGATGCGCAGGTCGGGCAGGTGCTGCCGCAGCCGGACCAGCAGGATGCCCAGCACGCGCGGCGGACCGATCCAGAAGAGGACGTCCGGCTTGGCGGCCGAGATGGCGCGCTCCACCGCGGCCACCGTGGTGGTGTCGATGGTCTCGGCGAAGGGCGTCTTGAGCACGAAGGTCGCGCCCTGCAGCTGGTCCTGCAGCTCGGTGGCCAGCACCAGGCCGTAGGCGTCGTCGGAGTGGACGATGGCCACGCGTTTCGGCTGCCAGAGCCGGGCGGCCTGCACGCTCATGAGCGCGGCTTCCTCCCGCGCCGTCGGCATCAGGTGGTAGATCCCGCGGCCCTGGGGCTTGTCCAGCGCCGGACCGAGCACCAGCACCGGCACGCCCCGGGACAGGTAGATGCGCAGCACCCCGGGCTGCAGGCCCTGCGTCGACTGCTGCAGCACCACCTTCACCGTCGTGTCGGCCGTGAGCCGGTCCACGATGGCCGAGCTGTCGTGGTGCGCCGCGTCCACGGCGGCCATGGTGTCGCCGCGCACGATCCGCAGCGGCGTCCCGTCGATGCCGTTCTTGCCGTTGATCTCGCGAGCGGCCAGGTCGGCGCCCTCGAAGGCGCCGCTGCGGGAAAGGACGCCGACGCGATAGGCCCGGTCGCCGCAGGCGGCCACCGAGAGCGAGAGCAGGACCAGGTAGAGCGAGCGCATTTCGGCCTCGGGCGTGGGTCAGTCGATCGACGGGCAAGATCGCGCGCCCCGGCAAGGGCGCGCAAGAACGGGCGGTCGCGACCGCCGCCGGTACGCGCCGCGGGCGCGGGCGCGTCCGGTCGGGGGCAGCCGGGCGCGCCGCGCCCCTGCTAGACCGCGGCCAGCGCCTGGGCCACGTCCGCGATGATGTCCTCCGGGTGCTCCACGCCCACGGAGATGCGCACCATGGCCGGCGTGATGCCGATCTTCGCCTGGACCTCGGGTGGCACGTCCGAGTGCGTCATGGTGGCGGGGTGCTCCGCCAGCGACTCCGTGCCCCCCAGCGACACGGCCAGCTTCACGTGCCTTAGCGCGTTCAGGAAGCGGAACGCCTCCGCCTCGCCCCCGTGCACCTCGAAGGAAAAGGTGGAGCCGGGGCCGCTGCACTGGCGCTGGTAGATCGCGCGCTGGGGATCGTCCTCCGCCAGCAGCCCCAGGAAGAACACTCTCTTCACCTTGGGGTGATCGGCCAGGAACTCCGCCACGTAGCGGGCGCTCTTCATGCTCGCGGTCATGCGCAGCTTGAGCGTCTCCAGCGAGCGCATGAGCAGCCAGGCCGTGAACGGGTCGGGCATGGTGCCCAGGATGGTGCGCATCCCCCGCACCGGCGCGATCAGCTCCTGCGATCCCAGGCAGCCGCCCGCGATCACATCGCTGTGCCCGCCCACGTACTTGGTCAGCGAGTAAAGCACCAGGTCGGCGCCGTGACGCAGCGGCTGCTGCCAGAGCGGTCCAAGGAAGGTGTTGTCCACGGCGACGATGGGCCGGCGACCCTGCCCATCCTTCAGCCGCCCGGCCAGCTTCGCCGTGGCGGCAATGTCCACCAGCGCGTTGGTGGGGTTGGCCGGCGTCTCCAGCAGGATCATGGCGACGCGGCCCCGCGGGCGCGCCTCCTCCAGCGCGGCTTCCAGGGCGCCCTCCACCCCGGCCCGGAACGGCACCCGGGCGATGCCGAACTGGGGCAGGATACGGTCCAGCAGGAACTCGGTGCCGCCGTAGATCGGCTCGCTGTAGACCACCACGTCGCCCGGCCGGGCGAAGGAGAGCACCGTGGTGCTGATGGCGGCCATGCCGCTGGCGAAGACCAGCCCGTCCTCCGCGCCGTCCCAGAGCGTGAGCCGGTCCTCCAGCACCTCCAGGTCCGGGTTGTTGATCCGCGAGTAGATCAGCCCCGGCTCCTCCTGCGGCCGCTGCTCGCGCAGGCCGTACGCCAGCTCGAAGAACGCCTTCCCTTCCTCCGCACTGCGGAACACGAACGTCGAGGTCTGGAAGATCGGGATCTTCACCGACCCCTCCGACAGCGACGGATCGTAACCGTATCCCATCATGAGCGTTTCCGGGCGCAGCTCCTGCCCGTTCAGCTCCCGCTCCCGGTATGCTTTGCGGTCCTTCTCGCGCGCCATCGCCGCTGCTCCTTGATGTGGGGACCTCCCATAACGGCTACGCCCCTGCCCCCTGCGGGCGCAAGGCCGACCCCTCGGCGGGCAAACCCCAGGCTGCCTGGGCGACCCCCGCGCTCATCTCACGCGAAGCCGCGAAGCGCCGAAGACATCCGTCCGGGCGGCTTCACAGATGCCGGTTGCCCTTGGACTCCGAGCGCCGCAGGTTATTGTTGCTGTTGCCTTTGAACAGAATGACCCGACGTCTCGGGCACACGGCGCGCGGCGGTTCGCGACGCCGAACGACTTCGGCCCTTCGTGTCTTCGCGTGAGATGAGCGTTCGGACGCCCTGGGGGCCAGCGGGCCGCCGCGTAGCCTAATCGCCCCATCGCCCCTAGGTTTTCGCGATGGCTGCATCCGATTCACCGGAACAGCGGTTCCGCGACATATTCCGCCGCCTCCATGCCGGCCACCCCGGCTGCCTCGCCGACGAGTGGCTGACGAGCCCCTGCCGCGATGCCGCCGGCCGGCCGCTGGAGCGGCCCATCGCCTGGTCGCGCCGGAACGGGCCCTGGCGCCGGGTGGGCGTGCTCTGGGTGGGTGCGGCGCCGGGCAACGCCGGCGGCAAGGGCAAAGGAGCGCTGGGCGCCCACGGCACGCGCATCCCCTTCGGCGGGGACATTGCCGGCGCCAACCTGGACGTGCTGCTGGGCAGCATCGCGCTGACTCGTAACGACACCTTCATCACCGCGGCGCTGAACCAGCTCCCGCTGGCGGGGGGCGGCGAGCCCGCGCCGGCGGAGGTGGCGGCGCCGGTGGGCGACTACGCGTCCAGTCTGCAGGCGTTGCGGGATACGCTGCTCGCCGCCGGGGCGCGCCTCGTGGTCGCGCTCGGGAACGTGGCGCTGCGCGCCACCCTGGCCGCGGCCCGGCTCGAGGGCGACACGGCGCCGGCCGGC
>JADGQX010000318.1 GCA_017881445.1 Gemmatimonadota bacterium
TCGGATTCGGATTCGGCCAACACCTCCCCGGGGGCCTGATGCCTTCCTTCCTCGACCTGCTCGCCGACGCCCGCCCGCACCTCTTCGATGGGGCGATGGGGACGATGCTGTATGCGAAGGGCGTATTCATCAACCGCTGCTACGACGAGCTGAACCTGGCGGACCCCGAGCTGATCAAGTCGATCCACCGCGAGTACGTGAAGCAGGGCGCGGAGCTGCTGGAGACGAACTCGTTCGGCGCGAACCGGGTGAAGCTGGCGGCGTACGGGCTGAACGCGCAGGTGCAGGCGATCAACGCGGCGGCGGCGCGGCTGGCGCGGGAGGCGGCGGGGGGGCGGGCGCTGGTCGGTGGCTCGATCGGGCCGCTGGGGATCCGCATCGAGCCGTACGGTCCGACGTCGCTGGAGGAGGCGCGGGGCATCTTCCACGAGCAGGTGGAAGGACTCGTGGAGGGGGGTGTGGACTTCTTCATCCTGGAGACGTTCAGCGACCTGCAGGAGATCCACCAGGCGATGCTGGCGGTGCGGGAGGTGTCGAGGCTGCCCATCGTCGCGCAGATGACCATCCAGGAGGATGGCAGCACGTCCTACGGCACGGCCCCGGAGGCGTGCGCGACCCGGCTGGACGAGTGGGGCGCCGACGTCATCGGGCTGAACTGCTCGGTGGGCCCGGCGGTCATTCTCGAGGCGCTGGAGAAGATCGCGGCGGTGACGCAGCGGAAGCTGTCGGCGCAGCCGAACGCCGGGATGCCGCGCGAGATCTCGGGCCGCAAGATGTACATGGCGTCGCCCGAATACATGGCCACCTTCGCGCAGCGGCTGGCGCGCGCGGGGGTAAAGTTCATCGGCGGGTGCTGCGGCACGACGCCGGAGCACATCAAGCGCATGGGCGACGCCATCCGGTCGGCGTCGCCGGGGCACGTCGCGGTCGCGGCAACGGAGCGGCCGGAGAGCGCGCCCGACGTCGCCACGCTGCCACTGGCGGAGCGCTCCAACTGGGGGCGGAAGCTGGTGGCGCGCGAGCTGGTGACGACCGTGGAGATCGTGCCGCCCCGGGGCATCAGTCCGGGGAAGATGCTGGCCGGGGTCCGGCTGCTGAAGCGCGCGGGGATCGACGCGGTGAACGTGCCCGACGGGCCGCGGGCGCAGATGCGCATGGGTGCCCTGCCCACGGCGGTGCTGGTCGAGCAGACGGTCGGCATCGAGACGGTGCTGCACTACACCTGCCGGGACCGCAACCTGCTGGGCATGCTCTCGGACCTGCTGGGCGCCCATGCGCTGGGGCTGCGCAACCTGCTGCTGGTCACGGGCGACCCGCCCAAGATGGGACCGTACCCGGAGTCCACCGCGGTCTTCGACATCGATGCCATCGGCCTGACGAACCTCGTCGCCCGGCTGAACCGGGGCCTCGATCCGGGCACGAACCCGATCGGCGAGCCGACGTCGTTCGCCATCGGCGTGGGCGTGAACCCCGGGGCGGAGGACCGGGAGTACGAGCTGGAACGCTTCTACTGGAAGGTCGAGGCCGGCGCCGAGTACGCCATCACCCAGCCGGTGTTCGACCCGGACCAGCTGCTCGAGTTCATTGCCGAGCTGGAGAAGCGGAAGCTGGCCATCCCCATCGTCGCCGGGATCTGGCCGCTGGTCTCGGCGCGCAACGCCGAGTTCATGGCCAACGAGGTGCCGGGCGTCGTGGTGCCGCCCGAGATCCTGGAGCGGATGCGCCGGGCGAGCGATCGCGGCAAGGAGGCCGCACTGGACGAGGGCATCGCCATTGCCCGGGAGAACTTCGCCCGTGTCCGCCCCCATGTCTGCGGCCTGCAGGTGAGCGCGCCCTTCGGCCGTGTGCCGTTCGCACTGCGCGTCTTCGAGGGCATTCCCGGGATCGATACGGCGACGGTCGAAGAGCCGCTGGCCGAGGGCGAGACGCTGGGCTTCGTGCCGCCGCACCTGCAGTCGCGCCCGCCGGCGGGGGCCACGGCCACCTAGATTCGGGCCATGCGATCGCGCTTCCTCGATGATCTGCGCCGCATCGTGGGCGACCCGGGCGTCATCAGCCGCCCGGAGCAGCTCCGCACCTACGAGTGCGACGGCCTCACCAACTTCCGCATGCCGCCGATCGCGGTGGTGCTGCCCGCCTCGACGGCGCAGGTGCAGGCGGTCGTGCGGGCCTGCCATGAAGCCCGCATCCCGTTCGTCGCCCGGGGCTCCGGCACGGGGCTGAGCGGGGGCGCGCTCCCCGTCGAGGGCGGCATCGTCCTGAGCCTGGCCCGGCTCAACCGCATCCTCGAGGTGGACCTGGCGAACCAGCGCGTCGTGGCGGAGCCCGGTGCCATCAACCTGCACGTCACCCAGCGCGTCGCCGCCGACGGCTGCTTCTACGCGCCCGACCCCTCCTCGCAGTCGGTATGCAGCATCGGTGGCAACGTCGCGGAGAACTCGGGCGGCGCGCACTGCCTGAAGTACGGCTTCACGGCCACGCACGTCACCGCGCTGGAGGTGGTGCTCCCGGACGGCTCACTCGTGCATCTCGGGGGAGAAGCGCCGGACGCGCCGGGATACGACCTGGCGGGCGTGTTCGTCGGCTCCGAGGGGACGCTGGGCGTCGCCACGCAGATCACCCTGCGAGTGGTGAGGCGGCCCGAGGTCATCCAAACGCTCATCGCCGGCTTCGCCTCCACCGACGATGCCGGCGCCGCCGTCAGTGCCATCATCGCGGCGGGGATCCTGCCGGCGGCGATCGAGATGATGGACCGACTGGCGCTGGACGCCGCGGAGGCCGCGGTGCACCCCGGCTACCCCGAATGCCAGGCGCTGCTGCTGGTGGAGCTGGACGGTCCCGCCGCTGAGGTCGAGGACGGCATGGGGCGCGTGCGCGAGCTCTGCCGCGCCAGCGGCGCGGGCGAGCTGCGGCTCGCCCAGTCGGAGGCGGAGCGCGCCGCCGTCTGGAAGGGCCGCAAGGCGGCCTTCGCCGCCATGGGCCGCATCTCCCCCAACTACATCGTCCAGGACGGCGTCATCCCCCGTACGGCGCTGCCGCGGGTGCTGCACGAGATCAAGCGGCTGGGTACCGCCGCCGGGCTGCGAGTGGCCAACGTCTTCCACGCGGGGGACGGCAACCTGCACCCGCTCGTGCTCTACGACCGGAAGATCCCGGGGCAGGAGGCGGCCGCCGAGCGGCTCGCGGGCGAGATCCTGACGTTATGCGTCCGCTCCGGCGGCTCCATCACGGGCGAGCACGGCGTGGGCGAGGAGAAGAAGGCGTTCATGGCCGTGATGTTCGCGGAGCCCGACCTGGACACCATGCAGCTCGTGCGGGAGGCATTCGACCCCGAGCGGCTGGCCAACCCGGGCAAGATCTTCCCGCGCCCGCGGCTCTGCGCCGAGCGCGGTGGGAACGACCAGCCGGGCCCGCCAGGGGTGGCGGGTGTGGCGGAGCCCAGCTGACCATGCCGCTCGTGCCTCCGACCGCCAGCATGGACGTCGTCGCCGCCGACATCGCCGGCGTGGTGGGCGCCGCGAACGTGCGCGCCGCCGCGGCGGAGGACGCGGTCGCCGGCGTGCGACCGGGGCTGGTGGCGGAGCCCGCCAGCGCGGCGGAGCTGGCGCGCGCGCTGCGCCTGGCGGCTGCGGCGGGGCTGGCGGTAGCCCCGCGCGGGGGCGGAACGAAGAGCGCCTGGGGCAATCCGCCGCGAGCGGCGGATCTCGTTCTCTCGACCCGGCGGCTCGACGCGCTGCTCGAGCACGCCGCCGGCGATCTCACGGTCACGGTCGAGGCCGGCTGCACCATCTCGCGGCTGCAGCAGGCCGTAGCCGCCGCCGGCCAGCGGCTGGCGCTGGACCCGGCCACGCCCGAGCGCGCCACGGTGGGGGGCGTCATCGCGACCAACGACGGCGGCTCGCTGCGCGGCGCCTTCGGCTCGCTGCGCGACCAGCTCATCGGCATCCACGTGGCCCTGGCGGACGGGCGACTGGCGCGCAGCGGCGGCAAGGTGGTCAAGAACGTGGCCGGCTACGATCTGCCCAAGCTCTTCTGCGGGTCGCTCGGCACCCTGGGCGTGGTGGTCGAGGCGACGTTCCGGCTCTATCCGCTGCCGCGCGAGACGCGCACGCTGCGCTTCGCTCCGGCCGACATCCCCGCGTCGGTGGCGCAGATGCGGGCGATCCTCGCCTCCACCATGCGGCCGACCGGCCTCCAGCTGGTCGTGGGCTCGGACGCGGCGCCCGAGCTGGCCGTCCGGCTGGAGAGCGGGTCGGTCGCCGCCCTGGACGCGCAGCAGGCGCAGCTCTGCGCCCTGGCGGCGCCGCTGCGCGCCGCGCCGGGGGCCGCGGCGGACGACCCCTGGCTGGCGCGGGAGCGCCTGCGCGGCAGGGGCGGGGGC
>JADGQX010000319.1 GCA_017881445.1 Gemmatimonadota bacterium
GAGCGGCCGATTCCGCTTCGCGGCTCGAATGCATATGAAGCATCTTTCGATTCGGGGGCGGCTGACGTTCTGGTACACGGCGAACCTGGCGGCGACGCTGCTCGTCCTGGCCGGTGTAGCGTATTTCCTCTTGATGCGCGGGCTATGGCACGACGTGGACTCGACGCTGCAGAGCGTCGCCAAGGCCGTCGCCCAGTCGGTGCAACTGCAGGCTGGGGGTTCGGCCCCGTCGGACATGGACGAGTTGCTGCACCGGTTCTTCGGGCCCAGCTTCGCGGGTCGGTTCTACCAGTTCTTGGATCCTCGGGGCCAGGTCGATCCCCGCTTGCCGCAGTTGCGCAACGCCCCCCTCGCCATCAGTCCCACGGCCCTGAAGAATGCCACGGAAGGGTACGCCACCTTCGAGACGGTACCCGGCCCCGGGGAGTTCCCCGTGCGAATTCTGACGTTCCCCATCGTGGCGGGCGGGCGGATGGCGAACGCGCTCCAGGTGGGGTTGTCCCTGGAAGGGCTGTACCACGCGCGAAAGAACTTCTTCTGGGCGCTGGTCACGTTGATCCCGCTGGCGCTGGTCCTGGCGGGCGGCGGCGGGTGGCTCCTGGCGCGCCGGGCGCTCCGTCCCGTGGACCAGATGACGCAGGCCGCTCGGCGGATCGGGGCCGAGCGGCTGGCCGAGCGGCTGGAGGGGGCCGCGACGGACGACGAGCTCGGCCGACTGGCCCGGACCCTGAACGAGATGCTCGCGCGGATCGAGGCCGGCTTCGCCCAGGTGCGCCGGTTCTCGGCGGACGCCTCGCACGAGCTCCGGACGCCGCTGACGGTGATGAAGGGCGAGATCGAGGTCGCCCTCCGCAGCGCCCGCGACCCGGTCGAGTACCAGCGCGTCCTGGCCAGCGCCCTCGAAGAGGTTGAGCGCATGGCTCGTCTGGTGGACGAACTCCTCCTGCTGTCGCGCGCAGACGCAGGGGCCCTGCACTGGGAGCGGCAGCCCGTCGAGCTGGATCACCTCGTGGAGGAGATGGCCAAGCAGGGCGAGGTGCTGGGCCGCGCGCGCGACGTGGCCGTCCGCATCCAGCACCTGGAGCCGCTGATCGTGGAGGGGGATGGGCACCGCCTCAAGCAGTTGCTGCTCAACCTGGTAGACAACGCCGTCAAGTACACGCCTTCGGGCGGTCACGTCGCGCTTTCGCTGCGGCAGGCGACCGGGCGACCGGGCGACCGGGCGATCGGGCAACCAGGAACGCAGTCCAATCGCCAGATCGCCCAGTTGCCAGATTGCCCGCCGGCCGGGTGGGCCGAGATCGCGGTGCAAGACAGCGGGGTCGGGATTTCCGCCGAGGCGCTGCCGCGGATCTTCGAGCGCTTCTTCCGCGCGGATGACGCGCGCTCGCGCGAGGTGGGGGGCGCCGGGCTCGGTCTCTGCATTGCCAAGACCATCGCAGAGGCCCACGGGGGCACGATCGAGGTTCAGAGCGCGCCGGGCGCCGGGAGCAGGTTCGCGGTCGTCTTGCCTCTGGCGGGATGAGCCCGTCGGCGCGTGGCGTCCGGGCGGAGCCAGGGCAGGGGCAATCATCCCGCTACATGAAGAGCGTTGATCGAAAGAGGATCCGATGCGTGTCAACGATTTGTCTCCCGCCGCTCGCGCGATCCGCGGTTCCGTCTGTCCACACGACTGTCCCTCGAGCTGCGCGCTGGAGGTGGAGGTGCTGGACGGGGCCCGGATCGGCCGGGTGCACGGGGCCAAGGCGAACAGCTACACGGCCGGCGTGATCTGCGAGAAGGTGGGCCGGTACGCCGAGCGCATCCACCATCCGGACCGGCTCACCCGACCGCTCCTGCGCGTCGGCCCGAAGGGCGCCGGGCAGTTCCGCCCCATCGGGTGGGACGAGGCCCTGGATCGCATCGCCGAACGATTCCTGGCCGTGGCGACCCGGTTTGGACCCGAAGCCGTGTGGCCGTACTACTACGCCGGGACCATGGGGCTGGTGATGCGCGACGGCATCAACCGCCTGCGCCACGTCCTGCGCTACTCCCGTCAGAAGAAGACGATCTGCACCGGCTCTGCGGAGGCGGGCTGGATCGCCGGCACCGGCCGGTTCGTCGGCCCCGACCCGCGCGAAATGGCGAAGGCCGACCTGATCGTGGTGTGGGGCGGCAACCCGGTGTCCACCCAGGTCAACGCGATGACGCACATCACGCGGGCGCGGCAGGAGCGCGGCGCCCCGCTGATCGTGGTGGACTGCTACAAGAGCCCCACGGCGGCGGTCGCCGATCGGTTCCTGTGCCTCCGTCCCGGGACGGACGCGGCGCTGGCCTGCGCCGTGATGCACTGCGCCTTCCGGGACGGCCACGCCGACCGGGACTACCTCCGACGCTCTACCGACTTTCCGGCCGACCTGGAGGCGCACCTCGCGGCCCGCGGGCCGCTCTGGGCGGCCGCGATCACCGGTCTATCGGTCGAGGCGATCGAGGAGTTCGCCCGGCTCTACAACACGACCAAGCGGGCCTACATCCGGGTGGGGTACGGATTCACGCGGTCGCGGAACGGCGCGGCCGCGATGCACGCCGTGACGTGCCTCCCCGCCGTCACGGGCGCCTGGGCCCACGAGGGGGGCGGCGCCTTCTGGAGCAACCGGTCCGCGTACCACTGGAACAAGACGATGATCGAGGGGCTGGACGCCCTGGACAAGAGCACCCGCGAGATCGACATGTGTCTCATCGGGGCCGCCCTGGCAGGGGATGCGCGGGCGCTCAAGGGGGGGCCGCCGGTCGCCGCCATGCTGATCCAGAACACCAACCCGGCCGTGGTGGCCCCCGACTCCGCGCGGGTGCGCCAGGGCCTGGGGCGAGAGGACCTGTTCACGGTCGTGCACGAGCAGTTCCTGACCGAGACGGCCCGGTACGCCGATGTGGTGCTGCCCGCGACGATGTTTCTGGAGCACGACGACCTCTACCAGGCAGGCGGGCACAGCCACATCCAGATCGGGCCGAAGCTGATCGCGCCCCCGGGCGAGTGCCGGTCGAACCACGAGGTCCTGCAGGGCCTGGCGCGTCGGCTGGGGGCGCGGCATCCCGGCTTCGAGATGAGCGCGATGGAGCTGCTGGACTGGACGCTGCGGGCGTCCGGCTGGCCGGACGCCAAGACCGTTCTGGAGCACCACTGGGTGGACGCGGCGCTGCCGTTCCAGGAGGCGCACTTCCTGGACGGCTTCGGGACCCCAGACAAGAAGTTCCACTTTGCCCCTGACTGGTCGAGTGCCGGGTCGGACTGGCAGCGCATGCCGCGCCTGCCCGACCAGTGGGACATCATCGACGCGGCGACGGAAGACAGGCCGTTCCGCCTGGTGACCTCGCCAGCCCGACGATTTCTCAACACCTCGTTCACCGAGACGCTCGGCTCGCGCGCGCGCGAAAAGCGGCCCACTGCGTTGATCCACCCCGACGATGCCGTTCGTCTGGGTGTCGCGGATGGAGACCGCGTCGAGATCGGCAACGCCCGCGGCGACGTAGTCGTCCACGCTCGCCGTTTCGACGGCCTGCTGCCCGGGACGGTCGTCGTCGAGGGCATCTGGCCGAGCCGCGACTTCGAGGGCGGCCTCGGCATCAACACGCTCGTCGGTGACGACCCGATCCCGCCGTTCGGCGGCGGCGCGTTCCATGACACGGCGGTGTGGTTGCGGCGCGACGGGGCCCCGACCCGCTAATTCCGCACATCTATTTCCCCTGTCGCCGAGGAGACTCACGTCATGATACTTTCCGGAAAGGTGGCCCTGGTGACCGGCGCCGCCCGCGGCATCGGCCGAGGCGTGGCGCTGGAGCTGGCCAAGTCGGGTGCCGACGTTTGCGTGAACTACCGGAGCTCCGGCCCCGCGGGGGCCGAGGTGGTCGCCGCCATCCAGGCCCTGGGGCGCCGGGCGCTCTTGATTCAGGCGGATGTCAGCGACCGGGCCGCCGTCGAGGAGATGGTCGCCCGCTGCACCGCCACGCTGGGGCCGATCGACATCCTGGTGGCGAATGCGGTGAGCAGCGTCCGCCAGACGCTGCTGGAGACCCGCGAGGCGGATCTCCGGCGAGCGGTCGAGGTCGGCATCTTCGGCATCTTTCACGTCTTCCAGGTCGTCGCCCGGCAGATGGTCGAGCGGAAGGCGAAGGGATCCATCATCTACATCTCCTCTCCGCATGCCCGGCTGCCTTTCAAGGGGGCGATCGATTACAACACCGCCAAGGCGGGAGGCCACATGCTGGCGCTGTCCGCCGCCAACGAGCTGATGTGGCACGGGATCCGCGTGAATCTGATCGAGCCGGGATGGACCGACACGCCCGGCGAGCGGACGTGGTACACGGACAAGGCCTTGTACCAAGAGGGGGAGCAG
>JADGQX010000019.1 GCA_017881445.1 Gemmatimonadota bacterium
GAGGCGAAGCCCAGCGCCAGCGCCACGACACTGGCACCGCCCAGCACCAGCAGCGAGCGCCGCTGGCGGCGGCGCGCCGCCTGGCCGGCCGCCCCCGCCAGCGCCGCGGGCAGCGCCCCCGCCAGCCGCTGCGCCAGCCGCGCCTCGGCGTGGTGGAAGAGGGCGGGCGAGGTGCCCTCGGGCACCTCGCGCCCGAGCTCCAGCACCCCCCGCACACTGCCGGCGGCGAGGCCCAGGCTCTCCTCGGCGCTGGCGGCGGCGCGGCCCTCGTCGTATCCCGCGAGCCAGCGCCGTACCAGCCAGGCGCCCAACCCGGCGGCGGCCAGTAGCGCGGTCAGCTCCAGGGCGAGCGGCACGGAGCTGGGCGCGGCCCATGAGTCGGCGCCGACCAGCAGCCAGGCCACCACCAGGAGCGCGGGCACGGTGACCGCCACCGCGGCCAGCGCGGCCCAGGCGCCGGCGCGCAGCACGTAGTGCCGTGCCGCCGCCACCAGCGCGGCCAGCGGGCTCCCGCCACCGGGGGAGGGGTCGGCGGCGCTTCCGCCCTGGAGCGGACTCATTGCGCCACCTGCGAGGCGGCGTACATGAACAGGTTGACGCCCATGCGCAGCGCCGCCTCGTGCAGCGCGGGCGGGTCGCCGTAGGTCTGCGGGTCCTCCCAGCCGTTGCCCAGGTCCGACTCGTAGCTGTAGAAGACGACCATGCGCCCGCCGTGGAAGAGGCCGAAGCCCTGAGCCGGAAGGCCATCGTGCTTGTGGATCTTGGGCAGCCCGCCGGGGAAGTCGTAGAAGCTGTGGTAAACCGGGTGGTCCTTGGGCAGCTCCACCAGCTTCGCGCCGGGGAAGATGCGCACGACCTCGCGCCGGAAGCTGGCGTCCATACCGTAGTTGTCGTCGGCGTGCAGGAAGCCGCCCGTGCTCAGATACTGCCGCAGGATCTGCAGCTCCACGTCGCTGAAGTGCACGTTCCCGTGCCCGGTCATGTACAGGTAGGGATACTGCCAGAGCTCGGGGTCGGTGATCTTCACGTGCGCCGGCCGGTCCGACACGGGCAACGCCGTCCGGGCGCGGATGGCGTTCAGCAGGTTGGGCAGCCCCGAGGGGTTGGCGTACCAGTCCCCGCCACCGCCGTACTGCAGCTGCGCGATGGTCATGACCGCCGCCGTTCCCGCCGCGGGGCCGACCGGTCGGGCCTGCGCCAGCGGCGCCGCCGCCAGCACGAGGAGCGTCGCCACCAGCGCTCTCACGGGCCTTCTCCTTCGGGCTATCCTGTCTCTGAACAGGAAAGCGCCAACTCGTACGCGCGGTTCCGGGGAACCCCGAACTCCGCCGCGACCTGCCGGGCCACGGCGCTCGGCCGCAACCCTTCTCCCAGCAAGGCACGGGTCCTCACCCGCGCCGCCTCATCCGCGTCGGCATCGCCCTCGTCCGCCGCTCGACCGCCCACCACCACCGCGATCTCGCCCCGCACCCGCACGCCCGGCCGGCCGAAGTGCGCCGACGCTTCCGCCAGCGTGCCGCGGAAGAACGTCTCGTGGATCTTGGTCAGCTCTCGCGCGACCGCCACAGGGCGAGCGGAGCCGCAGACCCGCTCCAGATCCTGCAGCAGCGCCCCGATCCGGCCAGGCGACTCGTAGAGCACGGCCGTGTGCGGCAGCGCCGCCACCGCCGCCAGCCGCTCCGTCCGCTCCCGCCCACCCCGGGGCGTGAAACCGAAGAACGTGAACGCCTCCGCGTCCAGACCGGAGCCCACCAGCGCCGCCAGCACCGCCGACGCCCCCGGGATCGGGATCACATCGTGCCCCCCGGCCAGCGCGCGTTGCACTATGCGTGCGCCCGGATCCGACACCAGGGGCGTGCCCGCATCCGTGACCAACGCCAGCGTTTCCCCGGCGTCCAGCCAGCCGAGGACCTGTTCCGCTCTCGACGCCTCGTTGTGCTCGTGAGCCGAGACGAGCGGCGTGTCGATGCGGTAGTGGCGGAGCAGTGTGAGAGTCCTGCGAGTGTCCTCGGCGAGCACCCGGTCAACCGCGCCCAGAACTTCCAGGGCGCGGTGCGAGATGTCGGCCAGGTTCCCGATGGGGGTACTTACAATATAAAGTTGCGACATGGAGTTACGCCAGTCGGAGGCCAGAGGATCCCCGCCCGGGTCGGGCCGGGCGTCCGCAACGGAATCTCACCACGGAGAACACGGACCGCAGTGAAAAAGAGGCGCCGGCGCCGCGCCCCGCCGCCGCGATCGACGACGGAAGCGCGACGCCGGCGCCTCGTTCCGCAGGGCGCCCCTCAGGCGGCGAGGTGCTCCTGCACCTTCCGCTCGAGGAACTGGCGGGGCACCGCGCCCACTACCGTGTCCACCAGCTTGCCGTCCTTGAAAAACAACAGGCTCGGGATCGAGCGGATGTTGAAGCGCGCGGACGTCTGCATGTTGTTGTCCACGTCGAGCTTCAAGACCTTGAGCTTGCCCGAGTACTCCTGGGCGAGCTGCTCGACGATGGGTGCGACCATGCGGCACGGCCCGCACCACACCGCCCAGAAATCGATGAGCGTGAGTCCGCTCGCCTTTTCCACCTCGTCCGCGAACGTGGCGTCCGTCACCGCGTGGATGTTCCCGTTCTCCGCCATCCTCATCTCCTGTTCAAGCGCCCGGCGTTCGCGCACGCGTACCGGGTCGGCTATCTTTTTCGCTCCACGGCTGCAAAAGACTGGCCCTGGAGGACCGATGTCACGTCTCGAGCTGGATCACGTCGCGATCGCCGTGCCGTCGATCGCCGACGCGTTGCCGACCTTTGAAGCCCTCATTCATGCCCCGGGTTCCACCGTCGAGCGCGTGGAGTCCCAGGGCGTCGCCGTCGCCTTCGTGGGCGAGGGTGCGGGGAAGCTGGAGCTGATCGAGCCGCTCAGCGCCGAGTCCGGAGTGGGCCGATTCCTGGCCAAACGGGGCCCCGGCATCCACCACCTCGCCTACCGCGTTCCCGACCTCGGCGCGACCCTCGAGCGCCTGGCCGCCGACGGCGTCCAGCTGATCGACCGCGCCCCCCGTCCCGGCGCCCACGGCCACAGGGTCGCCTTCCTCCACCCCCGCAGCACTGGCGGCGTGCTCATCGAGCTGGTCGAGGCCTAGCAGGCGCCGCCGCCAGCGGCGGCGCCCCCTCACCTTTACCCTTACCCCTGCCCCTGCCCTTGCCCTGCCTCTACTGGTTCTGCGTCAGCGGCTTGAGATCGATCTTCTCCACCAGCCAGTCGCCGCTGCCGGACCGCACGACGGTTACGGGCAGCTGGTACTCCCGCCCGCCCTGCTTGATGCGGACGTTGAGCAGAACCGCCTGGCCCAGCCGGCCCGGAACGATATTCTGCCCCTGGACCTTGTAGTCGTCGGACTGCAGCAGCGAGGCGAGGGCGAACATGCGCTTCTCGACATCGCCGCGCGGATCGCGCTTGAGGATCGAGCCGTCATGGGTGCCGAAGAGCTTGCCCATGGTCTCGATGTCCTCCGTCTTGGTCGCGCAGTTGTTGCTGGCCACGCAGTTGGCAGCGCGCAGGAATCGCTCTACGGCGAGCTGGGGGGCGATGCCCGCCTGCGAGGCCGGGCCTTCGGTCACCGGCAGCGTCTGGTGCACGCAGGCGGTGGCGAGCGCCGCACAGGCGAGCGCGAGCCCCGCGGCGGCGCGGGCGAGCCGGGATCTGGACATTGGGCGACTCCGGGAGAAGAACGGCGCGCCCCCTGATCGGGGGGCTGTCGTCACGTTAGACCAGCGGCAACGCGGCTGTCAAGCGATCCCGTCGCCGCCCGCCGGCGCGGCCCGCTCGGGCGGGTCGCGCCGCCGCCGGTCAGACGAGGGCATCGCCGCCGGCGGAGACGGCCGCCGCGGCGGCGGCCTCCGCGGCGACGTCCTCCTTGCGGAAGTTGAGCCCGGCCTCGCCCGGGAGGTGATCGACGACGATGGTGTCGCCATCGGCGAACTCGCCCTGCAGGATGCGCAGTGCCAGGCGGTTCTGCACCAGCCGCTGGATGGCCCGCTTGAGCGGCCGGGCGCCGAAGGCGGGCTCGAAGCCCTCCTCCGCGATGAAGCGCCGGGCACCGGGCGTGACCACGAGCCGGATACGGCGGTCCACCAGCAGCTCGTCCACGCGCCGGAGCTGAAGATCGACGATGTGCTCCAGCTCGGTGGCCGTGAGAGGCCGGAAGATGATGATGTCGTCCACGCGGTTCAGGAACTCGGGCCGGAAGTGGACCCGCAGCTCCTGCAGCACCAGCGCCTCCACCTGTGCCCATTCCGAGACGCCCGCCCGCTCCAGGATCATGGGGCTGCCCAGGTTGGACGTCATGATGATGACCGTGTTGCGGAAGTCCACGGTCCGACCCTGCGAGTCGGTCAGCCGGCCGTCGTCCAGGATCTGCAGCAGGATGTTGAAGACGTCCGGGTGCGCCTTCTCGATCTCGTCGAAGAGCACCACGCTGTAAGGCCGGCGCCGCACGGCCTCCGTGAGCTGCCCACCTTCCTCGTAGCCGATGTAGCCCGGGGGCGCGCCGATCAGCCGGGCGACGGCGTGCTTCTCCATATACTCGGACATGTCGATGCGGACCAGCGCGTCCTCGTCGTCGAAGAGGAACTCGGCCAGCGCCCGGGCGGTCTCGGTCTTCCCCACGCCCGTGGGGCCGAGGAAGATGAAGGAGCCGATCGGCCGGTTCGGGTCCTGCAGTCCGGCACGGCTGCGCCGGACCGCGTTGGACACCGCCTCCAGCGCCTCCTGCTGCCCCACCACCCGCTCGCCCAGGTGCTCCTCCAGGTGCGACAGCCGCTCCCGCTCCGTCTCGAGCATGCGCGTGACCGGGATCCCCGTCCAGTGCGACACCACTTCCGCGATGTCCTCCGCGGTGACCTCCTCCTTCAGCAGCCGACCCTGCTTCTGCTCGCCTTCCAGGCGGGCCTCAGCCACCCGCAGCGCCTGCTCCAGCCCGGGCAGCTCCCCGTACTGCAGCTCGGCGGCGCGGGCCAGGTCCCCCGCCCGCTGTGCCCCCTCCATCTCCACGCGCACGGCGTCGATGCGCTGCTTCAGGTCGCGCACGCGCTGGATCTCGGCCTTCTCCGCCTGCCAGCGGGCCTTCATGGCGCCGGCCCGCTCCCGCAGCTCCGCCAGCTCCTTCTCGATCAGGCGACGCCGCTCCACGGCCTCCGCGTCCTCCTCCCGCTCCAGTGCCGTCCGCTCGATGTCCAGCTGCATGATCCGCCGCTCGACCTCGTCGATCTCCTGCGGCAGCGAGTCGATCTCGATGCGCAGCCGGCTCGCCGCCTCGTCGATCAGGTCGATCGCCTTGTCCGGCAGGAAGCGCCCGCCGATGTAGCGCGCCGACAGCTTGGCCGCCGCGATCAGCGCCGAGTCCGTGATGCGCACGCCGTGGTGCACCTCATAGCGCTCCTTCAGCCCCCGCAGGATCGCCACGGTGTCCTCCACGCTGGGCTCTCCCACGTACACCGGCTGGAAGCGCCGCTCCAGCGCCGCGTCCTTCTCGATGTTCTTGCGATACTCGTCCAGCGTGGTCGCGCCTACCACGTGCAGCTCGCCCCGCGCCAGCGCCGGCTTGAGCATGTTGCCGGCGTCCATGGCGCCCTCGGCCTTCCCCGCCCCCACGATGGTGTGCATCTCGTCGATGAAGACGATGTACCGGCCTTCCGCCTCCGTCAGCTCCTTCAGCACCGCCTTCAGCCGCTCCTCGAACTCGCCCCGGTACTTCGTCCCCGCCACCAGCGAGCCCAGGTCGAGCTGGATCACCTGCTTCTCCCGCAGACCTTCCGGCACGTCGCCGCTCACCACCCGCTGCGCCAGCCCCTCCACGATCGCGGTCTTGCCCACGCCCGGCTCACCGATCAGCACCGGGTTGTTCTTGGTGCGACGACTCAGCACCTGGATCACCCGCCGGATCTCCTCGTCCCGGCCGATCACCGGGTCCAGCTTCCCACGCTTCGCCAGCTCCGTCAGGTCCTTGGTGAAGCGCTCCAGGGCACGATACTGCTGCTCCGGGTCCTGGCTCGTCACCCGGTGCGGGCCCCGCACCGCTTCCAGCGCCTCCAGCACCACCGACCGCGTCGCCCCCTGCTGCGTCAGCAGCTCCCGCGTCGTCGAACCCTTCTGCTCCGACAGCGCCAGCAGCAGGTGCTCCGTCGAGACGTACTCGTCCTTCAGTCCCCGCGCTTCCTTCTCCGCCAGCTCCAGGATCTGCGTCAGCTCCCGGCTCATCGAGGGCGACGCCCCGCCCGACTGCTTCGGCAGACGGTCCAGCGCCGTCCGCAGCGACTCCAGCAGCCGAGCCACGTTCGCACCCACCTTCTCCAGCACCGGCACCACCACGGTGTCGTCCTGCTCCAGCAACGCCGACAACAGGTGCAGGTCCTCCAGCGACGGGTTGCCCCGCCGCTGCGCCTCGCCCGCCGCCGACTGCAGCGCTTCCGCCGCCTTGATCGTCAACCGGTCCGTGTTCAGCACGTCGCTCCATCCCGCGCCTGCGCGCCGCGGCCGGGCGACCCCGCCGGAGTCCGCTCCGGCTGTCCCTCCCGTCCGCCGCGCGTGTTGTGTTCAGTACCCCCGCCAGGGGCAAACCACGTGCCCTCCCCTGCTGCCTTTATGACAGACCCTCCGACCCTCCTTGCCCCTGGCCCCTCGACCCCTCGACCTTAGCCCTCGCCGTTGCCGTTCCCAGCCCCAGCCCCAGCCTCAGCCTCAGCCTCGATCCCGCCGTCCCTCCCCTTGCTCAGCCCCTTCGTACGGCACAGCTTTGTCCGCCATGCAATCACGCCTCGTGCTCGCCTCCCTTGCCGCCTGTGCCCTGCTCGCCGGCTGTGGCCGCGGCTCCGGAATCAGCTTCGACCAGTTCGTGAACGCGACGGTCGAGCTGCGCAAGCTCTCCACGCGCGCCACCGCGCCGGCCAGCTACGCGGCCGGGAAGCGAGAGGTGGAGGCGCGGCTGCACGTGAGCGACGCCGATCTCGAGCGCTGGGCCCGCGACCACGGCGACGACGTCACGTTGATGTCGGCCGCATGGGACAGCGTCGAGGCCCGGCTGGGCCGCGCCACCGAAGCCGCTGCCGCTGCCGCGTCCAGGCACGGGGTCCCGAGCGTCCCCGGTGCCCCGCCCCCCGGCGCCGCCATCACGATCCCTCCCTCGTCGTCGCCCGCCGCGCCCACGACGTCCACCGCGGCCGCGCCCGCCCCCGCCCCCGCCCCCGCCATCCCGCCGCGCCGGTGAGCGCGCCGGTGCAGCGCCTCCGGGCCACCGGGGCGGTTGGGCTCCGGGCAGCCCGCCCCGCCACGCCCGTACCCCGCGCCCCCGGCGCGCGGAGCATCGCGCTTGCCCTGCTGCTGGCGTCCCTCGCCGGCTGCGGCGAGCGGGCGCGGCCCACGCCCATGGACCCCGGCCTGGGCATGAGCGTCGAGGTGGTCGATCCCGCCGGCGACGAGACCATCCATCCGGGCGCCCTGGACGTGACCGTGCATGGCAACGATCCCATCGGCCGCCTGAACGCCCTGGGCGTGGTGGTCCGCACCGCGCCCGCGCCCGGCAGCTTCGTCGATTCGGTCGTGGTCCACTTCCCGGCGCGCATCGACAACACGGTCACCGTCACTGTGCAGATCCCCCGCATCACGAAGCCCGCCGGCATGGAGCTGCGAGGCCTCGCTCTCAACATCACCGGCGGCGCATCGATCACGGGAGTGCGGGCGCTGACCGTGATCCCCTGATCCGCAACGCATTACAGCAAAGGCACATACTCGCCGCGACCCCGCGCCGGCGCCCCGCCCGCGCCGGGGCTGCCGTGAGTCTCCCGTGCTTGGCCTGACGCTTGCACTTCCAGAGCCCGGGATGCCGGTCCGGCGCCCGTGGAACTCGGGAGGCAAGCATGGTGGTGCTGGAGCACAGCTTCGCGCAATGCACAGGAAACTGGAGACTGGTCGGCTCCGGCGAGGAGCGAACCATCCGTTGTGATCGCTGCGACTGCGCCTACCCGGCGACCCCCGAGCATCGCCTGGCGGCCATCGACGAGAACTACGCGGGCATCTACCTCCGGCGCCTCACCGCCGAGGGCCTGGGCCAGCTGGAATCGGAGAAGCGCGAAAACGCCGACTGAGGCACCCGCGCCACACCTTCCATGCAGCGCCTCGCGGCTCCCGATCCGCGGGGCGCTTCGCTTTGGCGACCGAATTCCCCGACCGGGATGATGGCCCGGATGGCCATGGAACCGCCCCGGAGGAGACAGTATCCTGAGGCTGGGGCTGGGGCTGAGGCTGGGGCTGACAACACAGTGGGGGAGGAATGATTCCGCAGTTCGATTTCTCGCGGCTGGAAGCCTACGACCTCGCCGCCGAGTTCGTCCTGTGGACCGAAGCGCAGAGGCATTCACTACGCCGGCGGCCCCATCTGGCGCATCAGCTCCATCGCGCCGCCACATCGGTGGCGCTGAACATCGCCGAGGGCGCGGGCGAGTTCCGACCACGGGAGAAGGCCCGGTTCTACCGGATGGCACGGCGCTCCGCCACCGAATGCGCAGGAGTCGTGGACCTGCTGGCGCGCATAGGAACGGTCGAGGCCGAGCAGGCGCAGCGCGGGGAGGTCCTGCTCGCGCAGATCCTGCCGCTCCTCGTCACGATGTGCCGTAATCAGGAGCGAAAAGCCAGCCGTGTTCCGGGAACGGCCGCCACGAAGTAGCCGGCACGTGGATTCGCCCGTAAATCCGCGCCCCCCCACCTCAGCCTCAGCCTCAGCCCCAGCCTCACTCCCACTCGATGGTGGCGGGAGGCTTCGAGCTGACGTCGTAGCACACCCGGTTGACGCCGTGCACCTCGTTGATGATGCGAGAGGAGACGCGGCCGAGCACATCGTGGGGGAAGGGGTACCAGTCGGCGGTCATGCCGTCGCGGCTGGTGACGGCGCGCAGGGCGACGACGTTCTCGTAGGTGCGGAAGTCGCCCATGACGCCCACGCTGCGGACGGGCAGGAGCACGGCGAAGGCCTGCCAGATGTCGTCGTACAAGCCGGCGGCGCGGATCTCCTCGAGGTAGATGCTGTCGGCCTCGCGCAGGGTCGCCAGTGCCTCTTCGGTGACGGTTCCCAGCACGCGGATGGCGAGCCCGGGGCCGGGGAACGGGTGGCGTCCGACCAGCTCCTCGGGCAGGCCCAGCTCGCGGCCGACGTTGCGCACCTCGTCCTTGAACAGCTCGCGCAGCGGCTCGACCAGCTCCAGGGCCATGTCCTCGGGGAGGCCACCCACGTTGTGGTGGCTCTTGATGGTGGCGGAGGGTCCGCGCACGGAGAGCGACTCGATGACGTCCGGATAGAGCGTGCCCTGCACCAGGAAGCGCGCATCGGCACCGCCGTCGCTGGCCGCGCGCTCGAAGACACGGATGAAGGTCTCGCCGATGATCTTGCGTTTGCGCTCGGGCTCCTCCACTCCCGCCAGCTTCCCCAGGAACTCCGCCGCCGCGTCCACGACCACGAGCCGCGTGCCCATGTGCTGGCGAAAGGCGCGCTCGACACCCTCACGCTCGCCTTTCCGCAGCAGCCCCGTGTCCACGAAGATGCAGGTGAGCCGATCGCCGATCGCGCGGTGCACGAGCGCGGCGGCCACCGACGAGTCGACGCCGCCGGACAGCCCGCAGATGACCTCCGCGTCCCCCACCTGCTGCCGGATGCCGGCGATGTGGTCCTCGATGAACGAGCCGGGCGTCCAGGTCGGCTGACAGCCGCAGATGCGGAACAGGAAGTTGGAGATCAGCTCGGCGCCGCGGGGCGTGTGCGCCACCTCGGGGTGGAAGAGCACGCCGAAAATCGGACGGTCCTCCGCCCGGAACGCGGCCACCGGCAGGGTGTCGGATGTGGCCAGCTTGCGATAGCCCGGGGGCGGCGCCTCCACGTGATCGCCGTGACTGGCCCAGACGACGGCTTTCTCACCCGCCTTGAAGCCCGCGAACAGCTCGTCCGGGTCCTGCACGTCGATCTCCGCCCGGCCGTACTCGCGCTGTCCCGGCACCACGCGCCCGCCCTCGAGGTGGGCCAGGAGCTGCATCCCGTAGCAGATCCCGAGCACCGGCACGCCCAGGGCGAGGATCGCCCGGTCCGCCGTGGGGACGTCGGTGTCGTAGACCGACGCCGGCCCGCCGGAGAAGATGATGCCCCGCGGATTCCATTCCCGGATCCACGCCAGCGACACTGTGGGCGGGTGGATCTCGCAGTAGACGCGCTCCTCGCGGATGCGCCGTGCGATGAGCTGTGTGAACTGCGAGCCGAAGTCGAGGATCAGGATGCGATTGTCATCCATGCCGGTCACCCGGGCCCTGGAGGGCCGACGTCGTCGCCGCCCCCGGCCGGAACGAAGGAAGGCCGGAGCAGGTCGAGCTCGCCCCGGACCAGGTCGTCGAGCGTCTCGCGCCGCCGCACCAGCCGGGAGGTCCGCCCCTCGACCAGGACCTCGGCCGGGCGGGGCCGGGCGTTGTAGGTGGAGGCCATGGAGAAGCCGTAGGCGCCGGTCGTGCTGATGACCAGCAGCTCGCCCTCGCGCACCCGCTCGACCACGCGGTCGAGCGCCAGGAAATCGCCGCTCTCGCAGATCGGGCCCACCACGTCCACCTTCAGCGACTCGCGCTCGGGGTGCAGCTCGGCGGGCGCGACCCTGTGGTAGCTGGCGTAGTGGCTCGGCCGCAGCAGGTCGTTCATGCCGGCATCGGTGATGACGAACGTCTTGGCCAGCTGCTTGACGTAGAGCACCCGCGTGAGCAGCACGCCCGCCGGGCCCACGATGTAGCGGCCGGGCTCCACGACCACCCGCAGTCCCGACTCATGCAGCAGCGGCAGCAGCGCCGAGGCGAAGGCGGCGGCGTCCAGGCCCTCGTCGTCGTCGTAGGGGATGCCGAAGCCGCCACCCACGTCGATGTACTCCAGCTCGATGCCCTCGCGGCGCAGGTCGGCCACCAGCTCCAGGACTCGCGACAATGCGACGACGTAGGGCCGCGTTTCCAGGATCTGGCTGCCGATGTGGAAGTCGATCCCCCGCAGTCGCAGCCCCGGCATCTGCGCCGCGGCGCGGTACAGCCGGCGCGCCTCGTCGATGGGAATGCCGAACTTGGTGTCGTGGTGTCCCGTGCGCGTGTAGCGGTGTGGCGTGGGCGATTGCACGTCCGGGTTCACGCGCAGCGCAACGGGCGCCGGCAGTCCCGTGGCCTCGCCCAGCGCGGCCAGTTGCCGCAGCTCGCCCTCGCTCTCCACGTTGAAGCCGTAGATGCCCGCGTCCAGGGCGGCGGCGAGCTCCGTCACGGTCTTGCCCACGCCGCTGAACACGATGCGCTCCGGGCCGATGCCCGCCAGCCGCGCGCGCTGCAGCTCGCCGCCGCTGACGATGTCCGCGCCCGAGCCCTCGTCCGCCAGCAGCCGCAGTACCGACAGGTTGCCGTTGGCCTTCACCGAGTAGGCCATGAGCGGGTCCACCGCCGCGAACGCCTTCCGGAATTCGCGGTAGCGCTCCACGATCAGGGCGCGGGAGTAGACGTAGAGCGGCGTGCCGAACTGGGCCACCAGCTCCTCGGCGGGGACGTCCTCGCAGAACAGCTTCCCTTCCCGATAGCTGAAAGCGTCCACGTCAGTAGGCCCGCGCCCAGATCACTTCCATCTTCGCCTCGCCGCCGCACACCAGGCAGCGCGCCGGAGCCTCCGGCGAGCGGAACTCCTCGAAGGGGATGCAGCGGATCGTGGCCTTGGTATCGTCCTTCACCTTCTCCTCGCATTCGGGACTGCCGCACCAGCCGGCGTAGACGAACCCACCCGCGCCTTCCACGATCTCCCGCAGCCGGGCATACTCGGTCACGCCCCGGTAGGAGTTCGCTTCCCGGCGCGCGATGGCCGCATCCAGCAGCGCCTGCTGGAACTGCTCCAGGCGCTCGGGCAGCGAGTCGACGACGACCGACTCCAGCATCGGCTCCTTGCGCGGGCGGCCCCCCAGCTCGAGACGCCAGACCAGCATCACCGACTGCTTGGCCACGTCCCGCGGACCGATCTCGATGCGCACCGGCACGCCCTTGCGCTCCCACTCGAAGTACTTGGCGCCCGGCTTGAGGGTGTCGCGGTCGTCCACGTGCACCCGCACGCCCGCCCGCTTCAGCTCGCCCGCCAGGCCGTGGGCCTTCTCCACGGTCAGCGTCCGCTCCTCGTCGGTGCGGTAGATCGGCACCAGCACCGCCTGGATGGGCGCCAGGCGCGGCGGCACCACCACGCCGCCGTCGTCGCCGTGGGTCATGACCAGTCCGCCCACCAGCCGGGTGGACACGCCCCAGGACGTGTTCCAGGCAAAGTCCTCGCCCCCCGCCGCAGTCTGGAACTTCAGCTCGAACTGGCGCGCGAAGTTCTGCCCCAGGTTGTGCGACGTGCCCGCCTGCAGCGCCTTGTTGTCCTGCATCATGGCCTCGCACGCATACGTGCGCAGCGCGCCGGCGAACTTCTCCGAGTCGCTCTTGCGACCCAGCACCGGCGGCATGGCCATCCAACCTTCCATGAAGGTGCGGTACACGCCCAGCATGCGGATCGTCTCCGCCTCCGCGTCCGCCTCGTCCACGTGCGCCGTGTGCCCTTCCTGCCACAGGAACTCCGCCGTGCGCAGGAACAGCCGCGTCCGCATCTCCCAGCGCACCACGTTCGCCCACTGGTTGATCAGCAGCGGCAGGTCGCGGTAGCTGCGCACCCACTTGGCGAACATGGCGTAGATGATCGTCTCCGACGTGGGCCGGATCACCAGCGGCTCCTCCAGCTCCTTGCCGCCCGCGTGCGTCACGACCGCGACCTCCGGAGCGAAGCCCTTCACGTGCTCCTTCTCGCGCTCCAGGAAGCTCATGGGAATGAGCAGCGGGAAGTACGCGTTCTGGTGCCCGGTGTCCTTGAACATCTGGTCCAGCGCCCGCTGCATGTTCTCCCAGATGCCGTAGCCCCACGGCCGGATCACCATGCTGCCGCGCACGGGTGAGTAGTCCGCCAGCTCCGCCCGCAGCACCACCTCGTTGTACCACGCGGAGAAATCGGTGCTTCTGGGGGTGAACCCCTGTTCGTCAGCCATTTCGCCCCTGTGCCAGTCCTTTGCCCTTACCCTTACCCCTACCGTCCCCTACCCTCACCTCTACCCTTACCGTCGTTGTGCCGTTGCCGTTGCTTCACCCAGCGATTCGATCCGCACCCGCTCTTCCGCGCCGCTGGCCATGTCCCGCACCGCGACCTGACCCGAGGCGACCTCGTCCGGCCCGACCACCACCACGCGGCGGACGCCCCGGGCGTTCGCGTCCTTGAACTGCGCCTTCACACCCGCGGCCCGCAGCGAGTAGATCGCGCTCCAGCCGGCGCGCCGCAGGCGGGTCGCCATCTCCCGCACGACCCGGCGCTCGGGCTCGCCCACGGCCACGAGGTAGTAGTCGCCGGCGGGCTCTCCGGAAGGCAGCAGCTCGCGGTCGGCGAGCAGCTCGCGCAGGACGACGTCGCCCATGCCGAATCCGAGCGCGGGCAGCGACACGCCGCTGACCTGCTCCAGCAGCTGGTCGTAGCGTCCGCCGCCGCAGACCGCGCGCAGCTCGCCCTTGCGGTCGAAGACCTCGAAGACGATCCCCGTGTAATAGGCCAGCCCCCGGACGATGCGCGGGTCGAAGGTCACCCAGGCACCGAAGCCGAGGGCGCCCAGGATGCCGAAGTACTCGCCCAGCCGGGCCAGCTCCTCCGCCACGCCCGGCACGTCGCGATAGGCGGCGGTCAGGGACTCGAAATCGGGATGGGCGAAGATCCGGAAGATCTGGTCGATGGCGGCCGCGCCCAGCCCCGCCTCCTTCGCCAGCCGGTCACGGATGACGCGCTCCTCCTCGCGGCTGAGCTTGTCGATGGCCGCGTACGCCGCCATGAGCCGGTCGGCGGGTACGCCCGCGTGCAGCAGCAGCGCCTCCAGCAACCGGCGATCGCTCACGCGGGCCACCACGTCCTGCGCGCTCAGCCCCAGCAGCTGAAACGATTGGAGCGCCACGGCCAGGATCTCCGCGTCGGCCGCGACGCCCTCTTCCCCCACGACGTCCACGTTCCACTGGAAGTGCTCGCGCAGGCGCCCGCGCTGCGTGCGCTCGTAGCGGTAGAGCTGGGGAATGGAGAACCAGCGGATCGGCTTGCGCAGCTCGCCCGCGCGGGCGCCCGCCATGCGCGCCAGCGTGGGGGTCATCTCGGGGCGCAGCGTTACGGCGCGCCCGCCCTTGTCCTCGAAGTTGTAGAGCTGGCGGACGATCTCGTCGCCGCTCTTGTCCGTGTAGAGCTCCAGCGGCTCCAGGGGCGGGCCATCATACTCCTCGAAGCCGAATCGACGAGCGGCCTCGCGCCAGGCAGCGAAGATGTGGGAGCGGGCCGCCAGCTCGCGGGGATAGAAGTCGCGGAAGCCGGGAAGGCTTGTGGTGATTGACATTGCGCGAATCTAGAGGCGTGGCGTCCGGGGCTGCAAGGGCGGGTCCACGCCCGCGGGCGCGCGGCCCAGCAGCGCCAGCGCGTCGCCCACAGTGTGGAACGACCCCGTCACCAGCACCGTGCCGCTTCCCGCCCGGCCGCGCGCCTGCTCCAGCGCCGCCGGGAAGTCGCCCACCGCTTCGGCCACCAGCCCCGGAAGCCGTGCCAGCACCGCCACCGCATCCCAGCGGCGCTCGGATGGCGCGCTGGGCGGCTCGGTCAGCACCAGCCCATCGACTGCCGCGGCGAGCGGCGGCAACATCAGGCTCCAGTCCTTGTCGCCCAGGATGCCGACCACGGCCACGATCGGCCGGGGCAGCACCAGGTCGGGGAGCGCCGCCACCAGCGCCTGCACGCCCGCGGGGTTGTGGGCCACGTCGAAAAGCCAGTCGCGCCCGCCCACGACCTCCCGCTGCAGCCGGCCCGGCCAGCGCACCGCTTCCACGCCCGTGCGCACGGCCGCGGGCTCGGGCCGCAGCTCCGGCGGCAGCAGCTCCAGGGCGCGCACCGCCAGTGCCGCGTTCACCGCCTGGTGCGCCCCGGCCAGCGGCGTGCGCAGCGCCAGCCGTCCCCAGGACGCCGTCGCCAGCTCGAAGGCCGTGCCGCCCGCCGCCGGGTGCACGGCGGCCGGCTCGTCGGCGGCCAGGGCGTGGAAGGGGGCGCCGGCTTCGGCGGCGCGGGAGCGGAAGATCCCGAGGATGGCCGGATCGCGCTCCGCCGTGACCACGGGCACGCCCGCCTTGATGATGCCGGCCTTTTCCCCCGCGATGGACTCCAGCGTGTTGCCGAGATACTGGGCGTGGTCCAGGGCGACGTTGGTCAGGACGGCGACCTCGGGCCGAAGCACGTTGGTGGCATCCAGGCGGCCGCCCAGCCCGACCTCGGCCACGACCACCTCCGCGCCGGCCTGCGCCAGCGCCAGGAAGGCCAACGCGGTAGTGGCCTCGAAGAATGAGGGCCGTTCCGCCTCGAACGCGGGCCAGAGCCGGCGGGCGGCGGCGACCAGCAGGGCGTCGTCCAGGGGCTCGCCCCCGAGCTGGACGCGCTCCCGGAAGGCGCAGAGGTGGGGCGAGGTGTACAGCCCGACGCGCAGGTCCCGGGCCTGGAGCACCGCCGCCAGCGTGGCCGAGACCGATCCCTTGCCGTTGGTGCCGCCGACGTGGAGCGAGCGGAAGGCCTGCTGCGGGTCACCCACGGACGCGAGCAGCCGCTGGGTCCGGTCCAGCCCCCAGCGGATGCCGCCCGTCAGTCGCGGGAACAGCTCGCGGATCAGATCCGCGTATGTGGCGGGAGTCAATCGCTCGGCCGTTCCTTGGCCGACCGGTCGTTGCGCCGCGCCCGGGCCGCGTCGCCCCGCCCGCCCCGGCCTCGCCGGGAGCGCGGACCGGGGCGACGCGCGGGCGGCGACTCCAGCGGTCCGATGCTCGGGTCCGGCAGCTTGAGCATGTGCCGCAGCAGCCGGCTGATGGTGGCCTTCATCTCGCGCCGATCCACCACCATGTCCACCATGCCGTGCTCCAGCAGGAACTCCGCCCGCTGGAATCCCTCCGGCAGCTCCTGCTTGATGGTCTGCTCGATCACGCGGGCGCCGGCGAAGCCGATGAGCGCCCCGGGCTCGGCCACGTTGACGTCGCCCAGCATGCCGTACGAGGCCGTGACGCCGCCCGTCGTCGGATCGGAGAGCACGGAGATGTAGGGAATGCCGGCGTCGTGCATGCGCGCCAGCACCACGGAGGTCTTGGCCATCTGCATGAGCGAGAGGATGCCCTCCATCATGCGGGCACCGCCGGAGGAGCTCACCACGATCAGCGGCTTGTGCTCCGCCAGGGCGCGGCGTCCCGAGCGGGCCACCTTCTCGCCCACCACGGAGCCCATGCTACCGCCGATGAAATCGAAATCCATGACGGCCAGCGCCACGGGCACACCGTCCAGGGTGGCGTCGCCGGTGATGACCGCGTCGCCGTGGCCGGTGGAGCGCTGCGCGGCTTCCAGTCGCGAGGTGTAGGCCTTCAGGTCAACGAAGCCCAGCGGGTCCGAGCTGCGCAGCTCACCGTCCCGCTCCTCGAACGAGCCCTCGTCCGCCAGCAGCTGCACGTAGCCGACCGCGCCGATGCGCTGGTGGTGGGCGCACGTGGGGCAGACGAAGAGATTCTGCTCGAGCCGCGCCCGGTACAGGATCTCACCGCAGCGCGGGCATTTCTCGAAGACATCCGTCGGCAGATCGCGCCGGTCCGTCGCGCGGAGCTTCTGCTTCTCCTTCCGGAACCAGGACATGGTCAGATCTTTCCCTGCTCCGTCGCGATGCGCTCCGCGATGCCAAGCGCGAGGTAGGTGGCCAGGAGGAACGACCCGCCGTAGCTGATGAACGGCAGCGGAATGCCCGTGACCGGCGTCACGCCCACGGTCATGCCGATGTTCTCGACCACATGGGCGAACCAGGCCCCGAAGATACCGAACACCACGATGCCCGCAAAGGGGTCCGGCACCCGCTCCGCGATGCGCGCCAGGCGCCAGAGCACCATGCCGAACAGCGTCAGCACGAACATGGTGCCGATGTAGCCGAACTCCTCGCCGATCACCGCGAAGATGAAGTCCGTGTGCTGCTCGGGGAGGAAGGCCAGCCGCTTCTGCGTCCCCTGCGTGTAGCCCTTGCCGAACAGCCCGCCGCTGCCGATGGCGACCCGCGACTGGATGACGTGGTAGCCGGAGCCGCGCGGGTCCGACGTGGGATCGAGGAACACCGTCAGCCGCGCCTTCTGGTACGGCTTCAGATGATTCCAGAGCGGCACCGCGATCGTGCCCGCCGCCAGGTTCGCGAAGACCACCAGCGACGCCTCCAGCAGGTACGTCTTGTACAGGTAGAGGAAGATGATCAACCCCACCATGTAGGCGCTGAAGATCCAGCCCTGGAACGCCAGGATCAACGCCACGATGGGCGAGATCAGCAGGAAGATCACCCCGAGGGGCGTGCCCGCCCAGTACAGCGTGGCCAGCAGGATGGCGCCGAAGATGATGGCCACGCCCAGGTCCGGCTCCGCCAGCACCAGCAGCATGGGCGCCGCCACGATGACCACCGGCTTCCACAGCTGGAAGAGCGACGTGGGCGCCTCGCGCCACGCACCCATGACCCGGCCCAGCAACAGGACGGTGGCCAGGTTAGCGAACTGCGAAGGCTGGAACGACACCGGCCCCAGCGGAATCCACTGCCTCGTGCCCTTGGCCGTGCCGTGCCCCTCCCCGATGAACAGCACCGCCACCAGCAGCAGGATGGTCAACCCGTAGAGCGGGACCGAGGCCCACTCGAACCAGCGCACCTGGATGCGCATGACCACCACCAGCGCCAGGCAGCAGACCAGCCACCACAGCAGCTGCATGCGCCAGATGTGGATGACGCCCGGGTCCGGGACGTCCAGCTGGCCCGCGGAGTAGATCATGGCGACGCCGATGGCCGTCAGCAGCATCACGGTCCCCACCAGCACCGGGTCGCCGAAAGCGAGCTGGATACGGCGGATCATCGGACCCAGGGCGTGGCGCGCCCCGCGTTCATGTACTCGCGGGCCGTCTGGATCGAGTCGAGCGGCATGCCGTACTTCTTGCGCAGGTAGTAGTCCGCCACCTTGGACGCATACTGCGCCGCCTCCGAGCCGTGGGCGCCGAACTCCACAAGTGCCGAGACCACGATCTCCGGCTTGCCGCCCTTCGGCCCGGCCATGCCCACGAACCAGGCGTGGTCGGTGCCATGGGGGTTCTGCGACGTGCCGGTCTTGCCGATCCAGTCCCAGTGCTCGAGGGCCGAGAGCCGGGCCGTGCCGTCCTCCTGCACCACGCGCCGCAGCCCCTCCCGCAGCCAGCTGAGGTTCTCCTCCGAGACGTGCAGGTCCCACACCTCGCCCGGCGCGCCGGACGAGGCGATGCGGGGCGAGCGGACCTTGCCGTCGGCGGCGAGCGCGGCGTAGAACTGGGCCATCTTGAGCGGCGACTGGTCGTCGGGTCCCTGGCCGATGGCGAGGGAGAGCACTTCCGCGGGAGTCGGCTTCCAGCCGAAGCGCTTGCGGTACCAGTCGGGCGACGTCGGGAAGTTGCCGGCGCGCTCGACCGGGACGTCGATCCCGGTCTTGCGCGAGAATCCCAGGCGCGTGCCCTCCGCGGCCAGCCGTGCCAGTCCGATCTTCAGCCCGACCTGATAGAAGAAGACGTCACACGAGAGCTTGATGGCATCGGGCAGGGCCAGGAAGCCGTGCCCGCGCTTGTCCCAGCAGCGGAAGTAGCGGTTGCCGTACTGCAGGCCGCCGCGGCAGGGAATGGGCATGAAGGCCCTGGGGTCCAGCACGCCCAGCTCCAGGCCGATGGCGGCCGTGGCCAGCTTGAAGGTGGACCCCGGCGGATAAAGGCCGGCGGTGGCGCGCTGGATCAGCGGGTGACGCGGGTCGTTGCGCAGCCCGTTCCACACCTCGGTGGAGACGCCGCCCACGAACAGGTTGGGGTCGTACGAGGGTTGGGAGTAGAGCGCCAGCACGTGCCCCGTGCCCGGCTCGATGGCCACGATGGCCCCCATCATGGAGTCGGGGAACACCTTCGCGGCCCACTGCTGCAGCCCCAGGTCCAGGTAGAGGTGCAGGCCCTTGCCGGCCACGGGCAGGACGTCCGGCTTGGGCGACATCTCGCCCACGATGTGCCCGCGGGCGTCCACCTTCACATAGCGGTATCCCGGGCTGCCGGCCAGCTGCCGCTCGTACTCGCGCTCGAGCCCGGCCTTGCCCACCAGCTGTCCCTGGTCGTAGTCCTCGAACTCCTTCGAGGCCAGCTCCCGCTCGCTGATCTCGGCCACGTAGCCCACCAGGTGCCCCACCGCCGGCCCCTGCACGTAGCGCCGCTTGGGCCGCATGTCCACGATGACCGTGGGGAACAGGTCCCGTCGCTCCTCGATGGCGGAGACCTGGTCGAAGTTGAGGTCGGTGGAGACGACCAGCGGCAGGGTCGGCGTGGCAGCCTGCTTGGCCAGCAGCTGTGCGATGCGCTCCGGCGTCAGGCCGATGAAGGGTGCCAGTCGCCCGAGCCGCGCCTGCAGTGAGTCCCGCTTCGCCGGGAGCACCGAGAGTGCGTAGCCCGGCACGTTGTCGGCGATGATCGCGCCCGTGCGGTCGAAGATCGTCCCCCGCGGCGCGGGCAGCAGCATGGGCCGCAGGCGGTTCGCCTCCGCCTGCAGCTCGTAGTCGTGCGCGGAGAGCACCTGCGTGCGGAAGAAGGCCGCGCCCAGGATGACAAAGCCCACCACGAGGGCGAACAGGGCGCCGATGGCTCGGCGACGGCGTGCGTGCGCGTGGAAGAGATGCATCAAGCCCCGGTCATGCGAATGCGGTACCGCGGGCCCGCGCCCCGGCGCGGGTCGACATCAGCGCTCGCCCGTGGCGGCGCGGTAGAGAGAGAGCGCCAGCATGCCGCAGACCGCCGCGTACAGTCCTCCGAGCGGCGCCTGCACGAGCAGCCGGGAGAGCGCCTCCGCGCCCCCTCCCATGTGCGCGAGCAGGAAGAACACGGCATCGTGCACCCACTTCCCCAGGAAGAGATAGCCGGCCACGAAAAAGGCGCTCTCGCCCATGAAGAAATCCCGCGAGCGCGCGCCGGCGAAAGCGAGCAGCGTCTGGCTCACGGCCTCCGCGCCGAAGGACCCCAACGAGAGGGCGTCCTGCAGCAGCCCGAGGCTCAGCCCCAGCGCCGCGGCCGGCCCGCCCGCCAACCGTCGCGCCGACAGCAGCACGGCCACCGTGAGCAGGTCCGGCGCCACCGCGCCCAGTCCCAGCCCCACGTGCAGCAGGAAATGAAAGAGAACCAGTAGCGCGACGAACACCCAGAACGGCCAGGTGCGACCCACGTCAATGCCTCTCCGGCGGCACGGTACCGGTGCTGTCCGGCGGCGCCTGCACCGCGGCGGCGGCCGGAGCCCGCGTCCCGGTGGCCGGGGTGGCACGGCCCGCGCCCGCCGTGACGGCCGCCGCCGAGTCGGGGCGCGCCTGCCCCACGGTGTCGGGGGGCGCGGCCACCTGCCAGAGCGCCGACACGTCGGCACCCATACCGCCGGCGCGCAGCACGCCCACCAGCACGTGGGACACGGCCTCGGGGCGCACCGCGGGCTGCAGCAGGTAGCTCTTGCGCCAGCCCGTGTCCGCCTCCTCGATGCCCGCCACGGTGCCGATGGGGATGCCCCGCGGGTAGATGCCGCCGCGGCCGGATGTCACGATGCGCGTCCCCGCCGGGATCTCGCTGTAGAAGAGGGCGCCGGTCAGCGAGAGCATGTCGTTCTCGCGGAAGGCGCCACGCCGGGCCTCCACGATGCCGTAGGCGCTGCCGTCCGCGGACATGGCGCTGGCCCGGAAGTCGGGATGCGTCCAGTCGATCGCCTGCGAAGTGTGGGCACCCACGTCCTTGACCACGCCCACCAGGCCGCCGGCCGCGATCACGGGGCTGCCCACCTGCACGCCGTCCGCACTGCCCACCGACAGCAGGAACGTGCTTTCCGCGCCCGGCACGCCCGCCCGCAGCACCTCGGCGGGAACGAAGGCGGTGCCTGCCCTCTGCCGCACACCCAGCAGCTGGCGCAGTGAGCGGTTCTCCTCGGCCAGGCTGGCCTGCGCCGACACCAGCGCCATGAGCGAGTCGCGCTGCGCCGAGAGCGTGGTCACATCCAGCCGCTGCTCCCGCTTCTCCGCCACCCGCTCCTGGCCGGCGATGAAGGGGCGCAGCACGGAGCCGCGCAGCAGCTGGCGCAGCGGTCGCTGCACCACTCCCGGCAGCAGGAAAACCGCAAGGGCGACCAGCAGCACACCGGCCGCAATCGCCAGGTCGCGCCGTCGCCCCTTGCGGGTACTGTCGAAATACTCAGGCACTTACGTGTTCAATACGCTGCGGAACCGATCGAAGTCGTCGAGGATGCGCCCAGCGCCGCGCACCACGCACGTCAGCGGCTCCTCGTCCAGATGGATCGGCAGGTTGGTCTCGTGCTGCAGCAACAGGTCCAGTCCCCGGATGAGCGCCCCGCCCCCCGTCATCACGATGCCCCGGTCGACGATGTCCGACGCCAGCTCCGGCGGCGTGATCTCCAGCGCGCGCCGCACCGCGTCCACCACCTGCTGGATCGGCTCCTGGATGCACTCGCGGATCTCCTGCGAGTGCACGCGCACCGTCTTGGGGATGCCGCTCACCAGGTCCCGGCCCTTCACTTCCATCTCCCGCTCGTCGCCGTTGTTGAATGCGGAGCCGATCTGGATCTTGATCGCCTCCGCCGTGGGCTCGCCGATGAGCAGGTTGTAGTTCTTGCGCAGGAACGTCACGATCGCCAGGTCGATCTCGTCGCCGCCCACCCGGATCGACGTGTCCGACACGATCCCGTTCAGCGCGATGACCGCGATCTCTGTCGTACCGCCGCCGATGTCGATCACCATGTTCCCGGTCGGCGTGTCCACCGGCAGCCCCACCCCGATGGCCGCGGCCATGGGCTCCGCCACCATGTAGACTTCCTTGGCACCCGCCGCCGCCGCGCTCGACCGCACCGCCCGGCGCTCCAGCTCCGTGATCCCCGACGGCACCCCCACGATGACCCGGGGCTTGATGCGGAAGAACCGCTTGGCGGTCACCGTCCGCAGGAAGTGGCGCAGCATGATCTCGGTGATGTCCACGTCCGCGATCACGCCGTCCTTCAGCGGACGGACCGCTATGATTCCCTCGGGCGTGCGGCCCAGCATCCGCTTGGCCTCCAGCCCGATCCCCTTGATCCGGTTCGTCCCCCGCTCCACCGCCACTACCGACGGCTCATTGAGGACGATGCCCTCGCCCTTCACGTACACCAGGGTGTTCGCCGTCCCCAGGTCCACCGCGATGTCGTTGACGGGGATCAGCCGGCCCGAAGTCAGAAACTCTCGCAGTGACATGGATGCTCGCACGACCCTACCGGCAGGGTCAACTCAGGACTTCCCCGCGGCGTCCCCGCGCCGGCAGCAGGTCTGACGATCCGCAGAGTGTTGAGAGATACAAAGTTAACGGCGCGCATCAGGCGCTGCAAGTTAATATTCGAGGCGCGGCGCACCATCCGGGGCCCCGCCCCGGCGAATCCGGGCCGCCACCCCGACGCTCCGGCGACCCCAGACGCGCCTCGTCCGCCACAGTCAGCGGCGCTGCATCAGTGCTTTCCCGTGCTTCCGAAGCCGCCCGCGCCCCGCTCCGAGGCAGGCAGATCCGCCGCCTCCCGCCACTCGACGCGCGGCACGAACGCCACCAGCAGCTGCGCAATGCGCTCGCCGTGCGCCACCTCCTGCGGCGACGCATCCAGGTTCACCAGCGGGATCCGGATTTCCCCCCGGTAGTCGCTGTCGATCGTGCACGGTGTATTGATGATGCTGATGCCGCGCTTGAGCGCCAGACCCGAGCGCGGCCGGATCTGCGCCTCGGTTCCCGGCGGCAGGGCGATCGCCAGCCCGGTGGGCACCAGCTCCCGACCCAGCGGCGGAATGACCAGGGTGGCACCGGCATGGCGCAGGTCCACCGCCGCCGACCCGCTGGTGGCATAGGCCGGCAAGGGCCAGTCGGCGGGATAGTTGTCGAGGCGCTTGATGAGGACGGTGACGCTCTCCACCCGACGGCCTTTCCCATGCACCCGGGCGGGTCCGGGCGCGAATGCGATCACCCTCTTACCGAGAGCGGGACAGCGGGAGAGCGGGAGAGTGGGAGACCGCGTCCTCGGCGTCGCCGCGAGCCCAAGGGTCGCCGGCCAGGCTTCGGACGCCGTTACTCCCGCTCTCCCCCTCTCCCGCTCTGCCGTTACAGCACTTCCTCCACCGGCGTGTAGGGCAGGCCGAAGGCCTCCGCCACGCCGGGGTACGTGATCTTGCCCTTGACGACGTTGAGGCCGAGCGCGAGGGCGCCGTCCTCCTGGCAGGCCTTGACCCAGCCCTTCTGCGCCAGCGTCACGGCGTAGGGGAAGGTGGCGTTGGTCAGCGCCAGCGTCGAGGTGCGGGGCACCGCCCCCGGCATGTTGGCCACGCCGTAGTGGATCACGCCGTCCACGACGTAGATCGGGTCCTCGTGCGTGGTGGCGTGGATCGTCTCGACGCAGCCGCCCTGGTCGATGGCGACGTCCACGATGACGGACCCGGGCTTCATGAGCTTGAGGTCCTCGCGACGCACCAGCTTGGGCGCCTTGGCGCCGGGCAGCAGCACCGCGCCCACGACCAGGTCCGCCTTCGCGATCTGCTCCAGGATGTTGTGGCGGCTGGAGTGCATGGTGAAGACGTTGGCGGGCATGACGTCCGACAGGTAGCGCAGGCGGTCGAGCGACAGGTCCAGGATCGTGACCTTGGCGCCCATGCCCGCCGCCATCTTGGCCGCATTGGTGCCGACGATGCCGCCGCCCAGGATCACGACGTGCGCCGGCTCGACGCCGGGCACGCCGCCCAGCAGCATGCCCAGGCCGCCGTAGAACTTCTCCAGGTACTTGGCGCCCTCCTGCACAGCCATGCGCCCGGCGACCTCGCTCATGGGCGTCAGCAGCGGCAGCTCACCCGTGGGCAGCTGGACGGTCTCGTAGGCGATGGTCACGGCGCCGGACGCCATGCAGGCGCGCGTCAGCGGCTCGTCGGCGGCGTAGTGGAAGTACGTGAAGATGACCTGGCCACGCTTCATGCGCGGCCATTCCACCTTGATCGGCTCCTTCACCTTCATGATCATCTCGGCCCTGGACCAGACCTCCTCGACCGAGAGCATCTGCGCACCGGCGTCGATGTACTGCGTGTCCTCGAAGCCGCTGCCCACGCCCGCGCCCTTCTCGACCAGCACCGTGTGACCGGCCTGCACCAGCGTAGCCGCTCCGCCCGGCACCAGCGCCACGCGGTTCTCATTCGTCTTGATTTCCTTGGGGACCCCGATGATCATGGCTCACGCCCCTGAAAAGGTCGGATTCAGCGTTCCGAGCCCGGGCCCAGGCGAACCAGTACCTGCCGGTCCGGGTCGAAGTACTCGGCCGCCAGAGCGGCCACCTCGTCGTTGGTGACCGCATCCACGCGGGCGACCAGCGTATCGAGTCCCAGATAGGGCTCCTGGTACAGCGCGCAGCCGGCGAGCCGTTGCAGTCTCGAGCCGGTCGATTCCAGCGCCAGCACCATCTGCCCTTTCACCTGCCCCTTCACGTCGTCCAGCTCCTCCGCCGTGAGGCCTTCGCGCGCTACGCGCCCGAGCTCCTCGCGGATGACCGCCGTCGCCTTGTCCGCCCATTCGGGACGGGTGCCCACGTACACACCGGTGACGCCGGCTTCGCGATAGAACGACTGGTAGGAGTATACGGCGTAGGCCAACCCCAGCTCCTCGCGCACCCGCTGGAACAGCCGCGAGCTCATGCCTCCACCGAACGCGTTCGACAGGAGCACCAGCGCGTAGCGCCGCGGGTCGCCGTGCGCAAATGTAGGAGCACCGAAGACAATATGCGTCTGGGCACTGGGCCGCGCCACGGTCACTTCCCGCGCCGCCAGCGGCGTCGGCGGCGGCACCGGCCGACCCTCCGTGGGCGGCCCGCCCGAGCCCGGGATCAGCCGCGAAACCGCCTCCAGCACCGCCTCATGCCGGATGCTTCCCGCCACCGCCACCACCAGGTTCGGGCGCCGGTAGGCGCCCCGGTGGATGCGGCGCAGCTCCGCGCCGCTCAGCCGCGTGATCGTCTCCCGCGTGCCCAGAATGGTGTGACCGTATGGGTGCTCGCCCCAGAGCGCTTCGGAATGGAGGTCGAAGACGAGGTCGTCGGGGGTGTCGTCCACCGTGGCGATCTCCTCGAGCACGACCTCCCGCTCGAGCTCCAGGTCCTCGTCCCGCAGCAGCGGATCGAGCACCAGGTCCGCCAGCACCTCCAGCGCCGTGCCCAGGTCGGTGTCCAGTACCCGCGCCTGGTAGCTCGTGTATTCCCGCGTGGTGTAGGCGTCCAGCGAGCCGCCCAGCCGCTCCAGCACCAGCGCCAGGTCCCTGGCGCTGCGCTGGTGCGTCCCCTTGAACACCATGTGCTCGAGGAGATGGGCCACGCCCATCTCCTCCCGATGCTCGTGCGCCGAGCCGAACCGGACCCAGATGCCCGCCGAGGCCGAGCGCACGCCCGGGATCTCCTCGGTGAGCAGTACGAGCCCATCGCTCAGCTCGGCGCTCTGGAAGCGGCCGGACTCGCCGGCCGCCCGTTCGCTGCTGCTCACGATTCCTGCAGCGCGGCCTTGCGGGAGAGGCGGAGACGCCCCTTTTCGTCGATCGAGAGGAGCTTGACCCGCGTCACGTCCCCCTTCTTCAGCACGTCCTCGGTCCGTTCCGTGCGCCCGTCCTGCAGCTCCGAGATGTGAACCAGCCCCTCGGTGCCCGGGATGATCTCAACGAAGGCGCCGAACGACGTCGTCGACTTCACGATGCCCTCGTAGATGCGCCCGATCTCCGGCTCCTGCACGATGGCCGCGATCCGCTGGCGGGCCCGCTCGCCCGCCTCCGAGGACACGCTGGCGATCTTCACGATGCCGGAGTCCTCGATGTTGATCTGCGCGCCCGTCTCGTCCTGGATCGCGCGGATCGTCTTCCCCTTCGGGCCGATGACCTCGCCGATCTTGTCCGGGTTGATCTGGATGGTGATGATGCGCGGCGCCCACTGCGACAGCTCGCTGCGCGCCGTGGCGATGGTCGCGTCCATCAGGTCGAGGATGTGGATGCGACCCCGGTTGGCCCGCTGCAGCGCCTCGCGCATCACGTCCACCGAGATGCCTTCCTCCACCTTGATGTCCATCTGGATCGAGGTGACGCCCTGCCGCGTGCCGGCCACCTTGAAGTCCATGTCCCCCAGCGCATCCTCCATCCCGAGGATGTCCGTCAGCACCGCCACCTTCTTGCCTTCTTTGATCAGCCCCATGGCCACGCCCGCGCACGCCGCACGCATGGGCACGCCCGCGTCCATCAGCCCCAGCGAGGCGCCGCACACCGATGCCATGGAGGACGAGCCGTTCGATTCCAGGATGTCGGAGACGATGCGGATGGTGTAGGGGAACTCGTCGTACGCCGGCAGCAGCGGCTGGATCGCCCGCTCCGCCAGGTTGCCGTGGCCGATCTCCCGGCGCGACGTGCCCCGCATCTGCTTCACTTCCCCGGTGGCGAAGGGCGGGAAGTTGTAGTGCAGCATGAACGACTTGGTGGTTTCCTGCGGCTGGTTGATCGTCTCGATGCGCTGCTCGTCCGACTGCGTGCCCAGCGTCACCGCCACCAGCGCCTGCGTCTGGCCGCGCGTGAACAGCGCCGAGCCGTGTGTCCGCGGAAGGACCCCCACCTCGCAGGTGATCGGCCGGATCTCGTCCAGCCCCCGACCATCGGAGCGCTCACCCTTGTCCAGGATCTGCTTGCGCATGGTCTTCTTCTCGATCTCGCCCAGCACATCACCGACCGCCCGGCCCTGCTCCGGGTATGTCTCCGCCAGCTGCGCCGCGATGTCCTCGCGCAACGACGCCAGCGCCTGCTTGCGCTCCGCCTTGTCCTTCAGCGTCAGCGCCTCCTTCACCCGGTCGTTCGCCAGCGACGTGACCTGCTTGCGGATCGCCTCAGGCACCTGCACCGGCGTCCAGGCCATCTTCGGCACCGTGATCGACTGCACGAACTCCTTCTGGATCGCCACCAGCTCCTTGATCCCCTCGTGCGCGACCTCCAGCCCGGCGACGAGGTCCTCCTCCTGCACCTCGATCGCTCCTCCCTCCACCATCGTGATTGCCTTGGCCGTCCCCGCCACCACGATGTCCACGTCACTGAATTCCAGCTGCTGGAACGTCGGGTTCAGCACCCACTGTCCCTGGATCCGGCCGATCCGCACCGCCGCCACGAAGTCCTGGAACGGGATGCGCGACATGTTCAGCGACGTGGATGCACCCAGCAGCGCCAGCACGTCCGCATCGTTTTCCTGGTCCGCCGACAGCACGTAGACAAAGATCTGCGTCTCGTTCTGGTACCCATCGGGGAACAGCGGCCGCAGCGGCCGATCCGTCAGCCGCGCCGCCAGGATCTCCGCGTCGCTCGGCCGGCCTTCCCGCTTGATGAAGCCACCGGGAATCTTGCCCGCCGCGTACGTCCGCTCCCGGTACTCGATGGTCAGGGGGAAGAACGGCAGGTTGGTGGGATTGTCCTGGGCGACCGCCGTGCACAGCACCACGGTCTCGCCATACTGCACCAGGCAGGCGCCGTTCGCCTGGCGCGCCATGCGCCCCGTCTCCAGGATCAGCTTCCGGCCGGCGAAGGTCTTCTCGATCCGATGCATGTCTTTTCCTATTCCGCTTGGTTGCTTTGCAGCTTTCGAACAGAAGGCGGCCGCGGCAGACACCGCGACCGCCTCTGGACGACTAGTGGCGCAAGCCGAGATCAGTGATCAGCTCGCGGTAACGATTCACGTCCGTGCGACGCAGGTACTCCAGCAGACGACGGCGCTTCCCCACCATCATCAGCAGACCGCGCCGCGAATGGTGGTCCTTGGGGTGCGCCCGGAAGTGGCTGGTGAGCTCGTTGATGCGCGTGGTGAGCAGCGCGACCTGGATCGGAGAGCTCCCCCGATCCGTCGGGTGGAGCTGGTACTTCTTGATGATGTCGTCCTTGACGGCATGCATGCCGTGGCCTCCTCGAGAGACGAGTGCTGGTCGGGAAGCGTTCTTCCATACCAATAGAGCCTTTTATTCTAGCGGCAGAACCCCCTCCCGGCAAGCGCCCGCCCCTCGCGCCAGCAGCGCCCGCGCCGCGTCGCAGTCGGCGCGGATCGCCGCCACCAGCGCGTCCACGGTGGCGAAGGCATGGATGTCGCGCAGCCGCTGGCAGAACTCCACCCGCATGTCCTCGCCATAGAGCTGGTCGTCGAAATCGAAGAGGTGCACCTCGATGGAGGGCGGGGCGTCCTGGAAGACGGGACGCGGCCCGAGGTGGAGCACGCCGTCGTGCATCTGGCCACGGACGCGGGCGCGCACGACGTAGACGCCCTCGCGCGGGAGCAGCTTGTCGGGGCTGGGCGCCTCGATGTTGGCGGTGGCGAAGCCGAGGTGGCGCCCGCGGCCGAGACCGCGCACCACGGTGCCGCGGAAGGCGTAGGGCCGGCCGAGGCCGGCGGCGGCGGCGACGACGTCGCCCTCCTGCAGTGCGTGCCGGATGCGGCTGGAGGAGACGGGCTCGCCGTCCAGCTGCACGGCCGGGACCACGTGGACCTCGAAGCCGAGGCGGCGGCCGATGTCGCGCAGCGTCTCGACGTCGCCGCTGCGGCCCTTGCCGAAGCCGTGGTCGTAGCCGATGACCAGGCGCCGGAGATGCAGCCGGTCGACGAGAACGTCCCGCACGAATCGCTCGGGCGAGAACTGGGCGAGGGTGCGGCTGAAGGGGAGGAAGACGGCGTACTCCAGGCCGGACTCGGCCAGGATCTCCTCCTTCTCCAGCGGCGTGGTGAGCAGCGCCGGGGCAACCTCGGGCCGCAGGATGCGGAGCGGATGAGGATGGAAGGTCAGGAGAACACTGCGCCGGCCATCCTGCTCCGCCCGGCTGCGGGTCTCCTGCAGCACCTGCCAGTGGCCCCGGTGCACGCCGTCGAAGGTGCCGACGGTCACCACCGAGCCGTGGGGGTCGCGCGGGATCCCCGGGGGCGAGGAGAAGAGCGGGCCGGTCACCGGAACACCTTGATCGGGCGGAGCATCCCGTCCATCGCCTCGGCAATGGCGAGGAGAGCGCCCCCCTCGACCACGACCACGGTGCCCGCGGCGGGGGCAGCGGCGGGGGCGGTGACGGCCACGCCGTGGCCGATCTCGCTGGCCTGGGGCTCGCCCAGCTCGACGCGCGGCAGGTGCGCCAGCGCGTCTACGGGCGCGAGCCAGGCGCCGCTCACGGCGTCAGGGTCGTCGAGCCGCTCCACGGGCAGAGCGCCGGCCACGTCCAGGCTGCCCACGCGGGTGCGGCGCAGCGCGGTCAGGTGCGCGCCCGTCCCCAGCCGCTCGCCCAGGTCCCGGGCGAGGGCGCGGATGTAGGTGCCGCTCGAGCACTCGACCTCCAGCTCGACGTCGGGCAGGTCCAGGCCCAGCACCTCGATGCGGTGCAATGTCACGGGCACGGGCGGCAGCGCCACGGCAGCGCCGCGCCGGGCGCGCTCGTACATGCGCTCGCCCTCCACCTTCTTGGCCGAATAGACGGGCGGCACCTGCAGCTGCCGTCCGGCCAGGGAGCGAACCGCCTCCTCGACCTGCGCCGCCATGAGGCCGCGCCAGGCGTCCGAGACGGCCAGTACCTGCCCGGTCCGATCGTCGGTGTCGGTGGCGGTGCCCAGGCGCGCCGTGGCGCGGTAGGTCTTGTCCAGGCCCGTCAGGTATTCGGCCAGGCGGGTGGCGCGCCCGATGCACAGCAGCAGCAGCCCGGAGGCGAAGGGGTCCAACGTGCCCGTGTGGCCGATGCGCCGCTGGTGCAGGGCGCGCCGTGCGCGTGCGACGATGTCGTGGGAGGTCGGGCCCTCCGGCTTGTCCACCGGCAGCACGCCTGAGCGATCGCCGGCCTCAGCGGTCATCGCCCTGCACGTCGCTCTCCGCGGCCGATGTTTCGTGCCCGGGCACGGGAACGTCAGCCTCTGCGTCTGCGCCTGCGTCTGCGGCAGTTGCAGTTGCTGCTGAAGTCTCCGCCGCCACCTGGTGCAGCAGCTCCTCGATGCGGCTGGCGTGAGCGAGGGTTCGGTCCACCTCGAAGCGCATCTCGGGGATGCGCCGGATCTGGAGCCGGACGCCGAGCTCCTTGCGCAGGAAAGGCATGGCCGCGCGCAGGCCCGTGAGCGCTTCCTCGTTGGCGGGCTCGTCGGCCGCCGGCGCCACGAACACGCGGGCAAAGGAGAGGTCCTGCGCCACGCGCACGCCGGTGAGCGTCACGCCGGCCACACGGGGGTCCCTGGCCTCGCCCCGCAGCACGTCCATGAGCTCGCGACGGAACTGCTCGTTCAACCGTTCCACGCGCCGACCCGGCATCGTTCCCTGCTCTTTCCGCCACTCTCCGCGGCCGCGATTCCTGTATTGGCTTGTCCCGGCCCGGGATGCAAGACGGCGGCCGCGCACGCGCGGCCGCCGTGATCTAGTAGGTCGTCCGGTAGCTGTCGATGATGCGCGCCCGCGGCTCGCCCGCCACGAAGCGGTCCAGGCTCTCCACCACCTGGTCGGCATGGCGCCGGTCGCCGCTGACCACGCACGCCGTCAGCTCCGCCCGCTGCCAGAGGTCCTGCTTCCCCGTCTCCGCCACGGAGACGTTGAAGCGGTCATGGAGCCGGTCCTTCAGGCTCTTCACGACGGAGCGCTTCTCCTTGAGCGACTGCGCTCCCGGGATCTCCAGCTCCCACGCGATGACGCCCACGACCACGATCTGCGCCGATCTCTCACCAGGCGGCCACGCGGCCGTCGCTGCGCCGGGCGGGCGTCAGGACGCGCCGCCCTCCTGCCCGGCGGCTGCGTCGGCCAGCGTGCGGGCGACCTCTTCCACGCGGAAGCACTCGACGTGGTCGCCGACCTTCAGGTCGTTGTAGTTGGCGATGTTCAGCCCGCACTCGAAGCCCTCGCGCACCTCGCGGACGTCGTCCTTGAAGCGCTTGAGGCTGGCCAGCTCGCCCTCGTAGACCTGGACGCCGTCGCGGATCAGGCGCACGCGGCCCCGGCGGTCCAGCACCCCGTCGGTGACCATGCAGCCGGCCACCGTGCCGACCCGCGGCACCTTGAAGAGCTGCCGCACCTCGGCCGTGCCCAGGATGACTTCCTTCTCCTCGGGCGTGAGCATGCCCTCCAGGGCGCTGCGGACGTCTTCCACGGCCTCGTAGATGATGTTGTAGAGGCGGATGTCCACATTGTCGCGCTGGGCCAGGTTGCGGGACTCGGCGCTGGGTCGGACGTGGAAGCCGATGATGATGGCCCCCGCGGTCGCCGCCAGCAGCACGTCCGACTCGTTGATGGCGCCCACCGCCCGGTGGATCACCTGCACCTGGACCTCGCCCGTCGAGAGCTGCTCCAGCGAGTCGGTGAGCGCCTGGACCGAGCCGTCCACATCGCCCTTGATGACCAGGTTGAGCTGCGCCTGCTCGCCCCGCGCCAGCAGCTTGCTGATGTCGGTGAGCTTCACGCCGCGGCTCTTGACGCGGATCTGCTTCTCCCGGTCCAGCCGCTGGCGCGTCTGCGCGATCTCCGCCGCCTTGAGCTGCTCCATGGCCACCAGCGAGTCGCCCGCCTGGGGTACGCCGCTGATGCCGAGGATCTGTGCCGGCATGCCCGGGCCCACGTCGTCCAGGTGCTTGCCGCGCTCGTCCAGCAGCGCGCGCACCCGGCCCTCGTACAGGCCGCAGACGAAGGAGTCGCCCACGCGCAGCGTGCCCGTGCTGATGAGCACGGTGGCGACCGGCCCCTTGCCCACGTCCAGCTGCGCCTCGATGACCGTACCCTGCGCCGGCCGGTCCGGATTGGCCTTCAGGTCGAGCATCTCGGCCTGCAGCAGCACCTTGTCCAGCAGGTCCTGGATGTTCGTGCCCTTCTTGGCGCTGATTTCCGAGCTCAACACCTCGCCGCCGAACTCCTCTACCACCACCTGGTGGTTCAGCAGCTCCTGCTTCACCTTCAGCGGGTTCGAGCCCGGCAGGTCGATCTTGTTGATCGCCACCACCAGTGGCACGCCGGCGTTGCGCGCGTGGCTGATCGCCTCGATCGTCTGCGGCATGACGGCGTCGTCCGCCGCCACGACCAGCACCACGATGTCGGTGATCTCCGCGCCCCGGGCGCGCATGGCGGTGAAGGCCGCGTGGCCGGGCGTGTCCAGGAACGAGATGCTGCGGCCATCGGGCAGCTTGACGTGGTAGGCGCCAATGTGCTGCGTGATGCCGCCCGCCTCGCCCGCGATCACGTTCGTCTTGCGGATGTAGTCCAGCAGCGACGTCTTGCCGTGGTCCACGTGGCCCATGACCGTGACTACCGGCGGGCGCGGCACGCGCAGCGCCGTCTCCTCCGGCGTCTCTTCCTCGGACTCGTCCTCGCCGCCGTACTCCTCTTCCCGCACGGCCTGGAAGCCGAACTCGTCCAGCAGCAGCTCGATCTGGTCGAAGTCCAGCCGCTGGTTGATCGTAACCATCATGCCCAGGTTCTTGAAGGCACTGGAGATGATCTCGGTGGCCGTGTGATCGATCAGCTCGGCCAGCTCGGCGATGGTCAGGAACTCGTTGACCCTGACCTGCTGCGCCTCCTCCTCCTCGTGGCGCACCCGCTCGGCCTCGCGCTCCGCCCGGACGTCTCCACGACGGTCCACGTGGCGGCGCTTCTTGCCCGACGTGCGCATCTCGGCCATGGTGCGGGCGATGTTCTCCTGCACCTGCTCCACGTCCACGCGCCGCTTCTTCTTCTTCTTGTTGTCCTTGCCGGTCGCGCCCGCCTTGCGCCGGCCATCGGCGGTGAAGCCCTCGGCCGCGATGCGCACCTGCCCGCCCGGCCCGGCGCTCGCCGCCGGCTGGGGCGCGGGTGTGCGCCGGTCCGGCGCAGCGCCGGGGGCGCTGCTGGCCGCCGGCTGCGCCTGCCGCGGCGAGCGGCCCAGCACGTCCGCG
>JADGQX010000320.1 GCA_017881445.1 Gemmatimonadota bacterium
CGTCAGCATTGGCGAAATCGCTCGCTCGAGATCGTCTCGTCGCGGCAGAACCGGGTGGCGGTGGGCCAGCCTGCCAAGCCCCTTCAATGCCACAAGGCGTAGCCCCGGGTATTCGAGAAGGACAACGACGTCATCCACGCGCTGGGCGTTCTGGAGCAGGTTGGGGAGGGCGGCTTCCAACGCCATCGCCTCCGGGAGGGGCAGGCCCTTCCCGTCCCGAACGATCAGCCCGCCATATCCGACCACATGGTCGCGCGAGACCTCGTCGAACTCGCTATCCGTTGCCATGGCGTATCCTCCCAGGGTCGCCCTCGGCTCACCGCTCCGGCAGCAAGGTTGAGCGTCGTCGCGCGTTACGAAGCCTCCGGTCCCAGCCGATCGTCACGCGCCTACTCGCCTGACCGCGCCCGTTCGAGCAGGCCGCTCACCAGCGCCAATCCCTCGTCCGGGTCCCGCGACAGCGACAACCGCCAGGCGCCGCCGGCCGCCAGTGCCTGCAGCGCGGGCGTCAGCGTGTTGCGGAAGCGGTCGAACCCGGGCTCCAGCGACGCCAGCAGTGACGCCACGGCTTCCTCCGGCCCGATCGGCGTGAGCGCCGCGGGGCCCTCCCCTCGTTCCAGCAGGCACACCAGCGCCCGCTCGACAGGCGGGTCGTCCGCGGCGGAAGGCATGGGCAGCGCGTGCTTCCAGCGGCCACGGCGCAGCCGCAGGGGGGCGTCGCCAGGATCCCGCACGTCCTCAGCCAGCAGGTGGATGGTCCGCCGCAGCGCCCAGAGCCGCAGCCGCGGGCGGAGCTGCACGTAGACGACGTCGTCGGTGAGCACGCGCAGGCCGGCGGCGGCGGCGGCGCGGGCCAGCACGCTCTTCCCCGCCCCGCTGGACCCCGCCAGCACCGCGCAGGCGCCGCCGGATTGGGGGCGGCGAACCACCCGGACACGTCGAGACACCGGATGTTGCTATTTTTTAACAACATATAGAGAACCGGGCGGGCGCCGGCTTCCCGGCGGTCCGCCCGATTTCTTCCCTGCCCGGCTTCGTGTCTTCGGCCCTTTGCACCTTCGTGTGATCGATGTCCCGCGTCTTTCCGTTGAACCCCGCGTCTTCGCGTGAAACGATGTTAAGGCGTGACCGGGTTGCCCTCCGTATCGAGCACGACGACGGGCCCGTAGTTCAGCGCCTTGAGCGGGTCCTCGATGCTCTTGCGGTCGCCCACGATGACGATGGCCATGTGGTCGGTATCGATGTAGCGGTCGGCCACGCGCTGGAGATCGGCCTTGCCGATCGCCTTCACCTGGTCGGCGAAGCGCTGGTAGTAGTCCTGGGGCAGCCCATCGACGTAGAGGTCGGTGATGGCGGAGTTCACCGCGGAGACGGAGGCGAACTCGCCGGGCAGCCCCTGCACCAGCAGGTCCCTGGCCGTCTGCAGCTCCTCGTCCGTGATCGGGATCGGGCCGCGCACGCCCTTGAGCTGCGTCATGAACTCGATGAGCGCGCTGTCCGTCTTGGCGCTCACGATGTCGCCGCCGGCGCGGAACGCGCCCGGCCCCTTGCCGAAGGCGAAGCCGGAGCCGACCCCGTAGCTGTAGCCCTTCCGCTCGCGGATGTCGGCGTTCAACCTCGACTGGAACTGGTCGCCCAGGATCGTGTTCAGCACCTGCAGCGCCATGTAGTCCGGCGTGCTGCGCGGCGGGCCCGGCAGCCCGATGGCGAAGCTCGACTGCGCCGCGCCCGGCTTGTCCACCAGGTAGATGGTCGTGCCTTTGGGCGCGGGAACCGTCGGATAGCTGAAGTCCGGCATGGCACCGCCCCCGGTCCAGGGGGCCAGCGCGCGCTCGATCGTGGCCTGGACGACGGCGGCATCGACGTCGCCCACCACGGTGATGAGGGCGTGGCCGGGCGCGAAATACGCCTTGTGGAAGGCGACGACGTCGCCCCTGCTGATGGCCTTCAGCGACGCCTCGGTCACCGAGCGGCCGTAGGGGTGCGCCGTGGTGTAGAGCACCCTGGGGAACACCCGCGAGGCCAGAACCGCAGTCCGGTCCTTGGACTGGGTCAGCTGCACCAGCGAGCGGGCCCGCAAGCGCTCGAGCGCGTCCGCCGGGAAGGTCGGATTGACCAGCATGTCCTCCAGGATCGCCAGCGTGGGCGCCAGCTTGTCCTTCATGGACATGAAGCGCATCGCCCCGTCCTCGGCGGAGATGCTGGTGTTCACCGTGGTGCCCAGCAGTTGCAGATCGCTGGAGAGCTGATCGCCCGTCCGGTGCGTCGTCCCCTCCTGCAGCATGCTGGCGACCACGGATGCCAGTCCTGTCCGGTCCGCCGACTCGTACTGGTCCGCGCCCCCGATCCAGGTGATGCTGAACGAGACCAGCGGCAGGTTGCGACGCTGGGATACGATCAGCCGGGCGCCGTTGGCCAGCGTGGACGTCGTCCAGGCCGGCACGTGCAGCTCCGGCGCCGGACCGGCGGGCGGGATCACGGTCCGGTCGAAGCTCGACTGGATAGCCTGCGCCCCCAGCGGCGCGGCCAGGGCCAGGCCGAGCGCCAGGACGGCGCCCGCAATACGCACTACCGGGGCGCGGTTCATCGGCCCTCCGAGGTCACGGGTACGCTCTTCGCCGCCTGCGACGCCTGGTCCTTCTTGCCCACCGGCACCACGCTCAGGACGACGCGGCCGGCCGTCAGGTACAGGTTGGCCACGCGCTTCACGTCGGCGGCGCTCACGGCCTGGGAGCGGCGGTAGTCGATGGCGTAGTAGCCCGGGTCACCGTAGAAGACCTGCCCGGTGGCGAGCTGGAACACCTTGCCCAGGTTGGACTCCAGCCCCCGCACGAACTGCAGCTCCATCCCCGCCTTGGCCCGCTGCAGCTCCGTGGCCGTCGGGCCGTCCGCGCGCATGCGCGCGAGCACGGAGTCGCTCACCGCCTCCAGCTCGCCCAGCGTGTGCCCGGGGCGGGGCGTGACCGAGATGCTGAACTCGCCCACGTCCTCGTTCGAGTCCTGGCCGGCCGAGACGCTCGCCGCCAGCTGCCGGTCGTAGACCAGTGTCCGGGTCAGGCGCGCGGTGCGCGGGCCGGCCAGGATCGCGCCCAGCACGTCCAGCGCGTACTGGTCCGGGTGCTTCGTGCCCACGGTGGGCCACTCGATGAAGAGGCGCGGCACCTGCACCCGGTCCTCGAGCACCAGCCGCTTGGCGGCGGCCAGCCTCACGGGCCTGTCGCCGGGCCGGACGATCGGCTTGCCGCGCGGGATCTCGCCGAAGTACTTCGCCACCCACGCCTTCGCCTGGACCGGGTCGAAGTCGCCGACGATGGTGAGCGTGGCGTTGTTGGGCGCGTAATACACGCGGAAGAAGTTCTTCACGTCCTCGATGGAGGCGGCCGACAGGTCGGCCATGCTGCCGATCACGGGCCAGGAGTACGGGTGGCCCTTGGGGTAGATGGCCGCGGAGAAGATCTCGCTCACCCGGCCGTAGGGCTGGTTGTCCACCCGCTGGCGCCGCTCGTTCTTCACGATGTCCCGCTGCGCGTCGTACTTGGCCGTGTCCAGCGCCTGCAGCAGCCAGCCCATGCGGTCCGACTCCAGCCAGAGCGCGTCCTCCACGTAGTTCGACGGCACCATCTCGTAGTAGGTGGTGATGTCGTTGGAGGTCGAGCCGTTGTTCCCGCCGCCCACGCCCTCGGTCAGCTTGTCGTGCAGGCCGTAGGGCACGTGCCCGGAGCCCGTGAACATCACGTGCTCGAAGAGGTGCGCGAACCCCGTCCGCCCCAGCTGCTCGTTCTTCGAGCCCACGTGGTACATGATGTCCACCGCCACCGTGGGCGTGGCCCGGTCCAGCGACAGAATCACGTTCAGCCCGTTGGCCAGCTGGTAGTGCTCGAACGGGATGTTGATGGTGCTGGGCGCGGCGGCCTTCGCCGCCACCGCCTGGGCCGCCAGCGCACCTGGCACCAGCGCGCCCGCCGCCGCCAGCGCGACCGCCGCGCCCAGCGCCAGCCCTCGGGCATCGGTCGGGAGGTTTCGGTTCACGGGCAGACCTCGCTTCGGGTGTGTGCCGGGCCATGGGCCCGGCCGTCCTGATGGGTTCCGGATGATAGTGGGCGCCGCATTCGAATGCAGCCCCATCCCGGCATCCCGGGTTTGACGGCCGCAACCGCACAAGGGTTGCACTGGAAATCCGTACACTGGAATCCGTACACCGGAATCCGTACTCCGGAATCCGTACGCCGGAATCGGTACACCGGAATCCGTACACCGGAATCCGTACACTGCAGTACGGTAGCCGGAGTACGGTAGCCGGAGTACGGTAGCCGGAGTACGGTAGCCGGAGTACGGT
>JADGQX010000020.1 GCA_017881445.1 Gemmatimonadota bacterium
GCCGCCGTCTACGGCCTCGGCCATTCCGAGGAGGTGGTGGGCCGGCTGCTGAGGGAGGTGCCCGCCGCCGAGCGGCCCCTGGTCTTCACCAAGTGCGGCATGGTCTGGGGCGACGATCCCCTGGCGATGCCGCTGCGCATGCTCACGCCCGCGTCGATCCGGCGCGAGTGCGAGGCCTCGCTCCGCCGGCTGGGCCTCGACACCATCGACCTCTTCCAGTTCCACTGGCCCGACGACAGCACGGACACGCCCGTCGAGGACTCCTGGGCGACGATGGCCGCCCTCATCGACGAGGGCAAAGTCCGCTTCGGGGGCGTCTCCAACTTCGACGTCGCACTGCTGGAGCGCTGCGAGGCGGTGCGCCACGTGGACTCGCTGCAGCCGCCCTTCTCCGCCATCCGGCGCGACGTCGCCGCGGCGGAGATCCCCTGGTGCCGCCAGCACGGCACCGGCGTCATCGTCTACAGCCCTATGCAGTCCGGCATCCTCACGGACCGTTTCAGCCCCGAGCGCATCGCGCGCATGGCCGACGACGACTGGCGCAAGGATTCCCCCCGCTTCCAGTCGCCCGAGCTGGACCGGAGCCTCGCCTTGCGCGACGCCATGAAGCCCATCGCCGAGCGCCACGCCACGTCGGTCGCCTCCGTGGCCGTGGCCTGGGTCCTGGCCTGGCCCGGCGTCACCGGCGCCATCGTGGGCGCGCGCTCGCCTGCCCAGGTCGACGGCTGGATCGGTGCGGCGAGGCTCGGTCTGTCCGCGCAGGACCTGGACGAGATCGCGGGCGCCATCCGCCGCAGCGGCGCCGGCAGCGGCCCGGCCCAGCCATAGAAACGGCAACAGCCATCTCACCGCAGAGGCACAGAGGACACAGAGACGGCGGACCGCCCGGTGCCGGGCGTCCGCCGGGATCTGCTGTGTAGTTATGTTAACAACAACAGATCCGTTCTCCGTGAACTCTGTGGCTCTGTGGTGAAATGTCGTTCCTATCGCGCGCTGGCGGGGCTGAGCGCGGAACGTGTGAGGCCGTCTCCGGCGTGGTGGAACGGCGGGAGCGACACGGGCAGGTGGCCGCCGATCGGCTCCAGCCCCAGCAGCGCCCGGGCGGCGGCGCGCTGGCACACCTCGGCGCTGCCCCACGCCAGCATGTAGGCCGGCACCGTGGGCACGGCCGAGAGCAGGTAGGGCGAGCCGAAGCTGACGAAGACGACCGGTCGGCCACGGGCGGCGAGGTCGCGCACGAAGCCGGCGAGGCCGCCCCCCAGCGCGACGGACCCCTGGGACTCGCGCGGCACCACGTACGCCGAGGCGACGACCACGTCCGCCGAGTCGGCGCGGGCGGCCAGGGCCGTCCACTCGGCGGCGCCGGTGCGCTCGTCCACGCGAACGCCCGCCACGCGCTGGCCGCCTGCGGCCAGCTGGCGGTCGAACTCCCGCCCCGCGGTCAGTTCCGCAGGTCCCGCGTAGCTGAGCGAGAGCACGCGGGCGCCGGCGCGCAGCGGCAGCGTCCCCTGGTCGTCGCGGGGGAGGGTGATGGCGCGGCGCGCCACCTCGGCCGCCCTGGCGACGTGGGCCGCCGTGCCCACGTGAGCAGCCACGGAGTCCAGTGGCACCAGCGCGCCGTACTCCAGGCCGACGCGCGTCTTGGCCGCCAGGATGCGCCGCACCGAGGCATCGATGCGGGCCTGGGGAATGCGCCCCGAGCGCACCGCCTGCTCCAGGCCGTCGATGGCGCGGGTCACGTCCAGCGGCTTGAGCACGATGTCGGCACCGGCCTCAACGGTCCGGACCACGGCCTCGACGTCGCCGAAATGCCTGGTGATGCCGGCCATCTCCATGGCGTCGGTGATCACCAGCCCGCGGAATCCCATCTCCTCGCGCAGCAGCCGGGTCAGGAAGAAGGGCGAGAGCGTCGCCGGGGGCGCATCGGCGCCTTCCACACCGACCACAGCGATGTGGGCGGTCATGATGGCGTCCACGTCCTGGCCGATGGCGGCGCGGAAGGGCGGCAGCTCGACCGTGTCCAGGCGCGCGCGGTCGGCGGGTATGGTGGGCAGGTCGATGTGCGAGTCGGTGCGGGTGTCGCCGTGACCGGGGAAGTGCTTGGCCGTGGTCAGCAGTCCACCGGCTCGGGCACCGCGGATGAAGGCATTCCCCAACCGCGCCACCAGCGCCGGGTCCTCGCCGAAGGAGCGGGTGTTGATGATGGGGTTGGCCGGGTTGGAGTTGACGTCCACGTCCGGCGCGAAGGTCATGTGCACGCCCACGGCGCGCGCCTCCTCGGCGGTGATGCGCCCCTGCTGCCAGGCGAGGGTGTCGGAGCCGATGGCGCCCAGCGCCATGACGGGGGGAAAGCGCGTGCCCCCGCCCTGGGCCTGCAGGTACGGCAGCGAGTAGACCCCTGCCAGCCGCTCGCCCGGTCCCGCCTCCATGTTGGATGTCACCAGCAGCGGCACGCGGGCGTGGCGCTGCAGCTCGTTGAGCTTGGCGGCGTAGCTGTGCGGCAGGCCGATGGAGAGGGAGATCCCGCCCACGCCGTCGCGCTCCACCCAGGCCAGCAGCCGCTGCATCTCGGGGCCATCCAGGGCGACGTACTCGCCACCGGTGCCGGGCATGATCATCTGCCCGAGCTTCTGCCGCAGCGTGAGCGACGCCAGCGTGGAGTCGATCCAGCGCGCGGCGGACCGGGGCGCGGCGGCGGGCGCGGGCGGCTGAGGCGCGCGGGACGCGCGGGGCGCCGATGCGCACGCGACCAGCAGCGCGGTGGCGAGCGAGAGCGATGGCCGTGGCATCGGCGGTTTCCGGGTCGGGGAGGAGACGAGTCGGTCCCGACAAGTTAAGCGTAGTTCCGGGCCCGGTCGAACAACAACAGCATTTTCACCGCAGAGGCGCAGAGGTCACAGAGAACGGATCTGTTGTTGTTAACAAACAGCAACGGCCCGGCCGTCGCCTGGTTGCCGGCGGTTCGCCCGGCTCTGTGTACTCTGTGACTCTGCGGTGAATGTCGTTGTCGTCTGCGGCATCGAGCGCGATCGGCTTTGACCGCAAGGAGCGGGTGGGCGGGGCCGGCGGGGATGGCTATCCTTCAGGCAGCGGGAAAGCCAACCTGGAGGAAACGATGACAAGCGCGGGGCCGGCGGTACAAGAAGTTGACATTCCTGAAGATGCGGCGTGGCGGGCGGTGCAGGAGCGCGACCGGAGCCAGGACGGGCGTTTCGTCTACGCGGTGCGCACGACCGGGGTCTATTGCCGGCCGTCGTGTCCGTCCCGGCGGCCACGGCGGGAGAACGTGTCCTTCCATGCGACGCCGGACGAAGCCGAGCTCGCGGGCTACCGCGCCTGCCGGCGCTGCCGGCCGCGCTCGCTGGCGGGGACGGCGACGGAGCGGGCGGTCCGCCGGGCGCTGGACTTCATCGATGCGCACCTGGACGAGCGCATCACGCTGGAGCGGCTGGGAAGTGAGGTAGGCGTGAGCGCGTTCCACTTGCAGCGGACCTTCCGCGACCGTGTGGGGCTCACCCCCAGGGCGTACCAGGACGCGCGCCGGCTGGAGCGGCTCAAGGGGCGGCTGCAGCAGGGCGACACCGTGGGGCGGGCCACCTTCGAGGCGGGCTTCGGCTCCGCCCGGGGCGCGTACGCCGGCGCCGCCGCCGGGCTGGGCATGACCCCGGGCGCGTACCGCCGGGGCGGGCGCGGGTTGGAGGTGCGCTACACCATGCTGGCGGCGCCGCTGGGCAGGATGCTGGTGGGGGCCACCAGCCGGGGCGTGTGCGCCGTCGCCCTGGGCGACGACGATGACGCGCTGGAAGCAGAGCTGCGCCAGGAGTTCCCGGCCGCCGCGCTGGTCCGGGACGATGCGGCGCTCCGGGAGTGGGTGGCGCCCATCGTCGCCTACCTGGAAAACGGACACCCCGGACTGGCCCTGCCGGTCGAGCTGCACGGCACGGCCTTCCAGCTGCGGGTGTGGAACGCGTTGCGCGAGATCCCGCAGGGCGAGACCCGCTCGTACGGCGAAGTCGCCGCCGCCATCGGTCGGCCGGGCGCGGCGCGGGCGGTGGCGCGGGCGTGCGCGAGCAACCGCACGGCGCTGGTCGTGCCCTGCCATCGCGTGCTGCCGGCGGGAGGAGGAGTGGGAGGATACCGCTGGGGAGAGGAAAGGAAGAGGGAGCTGCTGAGGATCGAGGGGGAAGGGTAGAGCCTGCAGGATCTGGAGGCGGCAAAGCCCTGGCTGGAGAAAGCTTACGAGCGGGTCGGCGGCTAGCGGTCGCTTGACCTGTATACGCCAATGGCGTAGTTTGCATCCTCAGCCCGCGAGGTCGGGTGCTGATCGTCGAAACCACGGTGTTCACCCGGCAAGTGACCAGGCTGCTCGACGCCTATGAGAAGGCGGAGCGCGAAGATCTGACGCCGCAGCAGGTCAAGGCGCTGAAGCGCGTGGTCCAGGAGGCATTCGGATGAACGACGAACTCTTCAACGAGCTGGTGGCGAGCGTACGCGAGGGCGGGAGCATCCTGCGCGGTGACCGCGACCCCAGTCGCTCCTTCGCGGTTGAGGAGCCCGACGTCGCCGCCATCCGCGAGGCTTACGCGCTGTCGCAGGAGCGTTTCGCGGCGCTGCTCGGCATCAGCGTGAGGACGCTGCAGAACTGGGAGCAGGGGCGTCGGCGGCCGCACGGCCCGGCGCGGGTGTTGTTGCGTGTTGCGGCCACACACCCGGAAGCCGTGCTCGACTCGCTCAGGAAGGCGAGTTGAGCCGCCGCTCACGCTCACGGCCGTTCGGATAGTATTCCGTTTGACTTCCCCCTTCTCCCTTCGCACCTTGAACTGCACACTTGCGCGGCGGCTCCCGCGGTTGCCGCCGCGCCGCGAGGAAGCGGAACCCCTTGTCCCGCCTCATCCTGAATCCTGAAGACGCCCGAGTGGTATCCGGACCCCGGATGCCGCCGGCGCGTCGTGTCGCCTGGAGGCGCTGAATGCCCGCGATCACACTCATGGTGAACGGCCGCCGTCGCACGGTGGACGCTCTGCCGGACACTCCGCTGCTCTGGGTGCTGCGGGACGAGTTGAAGCTGAAGGGGACCAAGTACTCCTGCGGCATGTCCGAGTGCGGCGCCTGCACGGTGCACCTGGACGGCGCGCCGGTGCGCTCGTGCGTGACGCCGGTGAGCATGGCGGCGAACCGGAGCGTCACGACCATCGAGGCGCTGGCGACGACGAAGGACGCGCGGCTGCTGGCGCTGCAGGCCGCGTGGATCGCCGACGAGGTGCCCCAGTGCGGCTATTGCCAGCCGGGCATGCTGCTGCAGGCGGCGGGGTTGCTGGCGAAGAACGCGCATCCCAGCGACGCGGAGATCGAGCGCTGGATGGCGGGCAACCTCTGCCGCTGCGGCACGTATTCGCGCATCAAGCGCGCGATCCGGCGCGCGGCCGGGACCGAGGCGGCGACGCAGACGACGGAGGCGGGCCATGACTGAGCGGACCTTCAGTCGCAGGGACTTCCTGCTCACGGGCGCGGGCGCGGGCGTGGCGCTGGTGGTGGCGGTGAACCTGCCGCTGACCGACCTGGCGGCGGAGGAGGCCCGGGGCGACGCCGTCGTCGGCTTCCATCCGGCCGCCTGGATCAGCATCGACACCGATGGCATCGTCTCGGTGGTGGTGGACGAGCACGAGCTGGGGCAGGGCGTGCTGACGGCGCTGCCCATGATCGTGGCCGAGGAGCTGGAGGCGGACTGGTCGAAGATGCGGCCGCTGCCGCCGCCGGAGGATCCGAGCACCTGGGTGCGCACGATCTCCACGGGCGGCAGCACCAGCATCCGCACGGCCTGGCAGCCGCTGCGCAACGCGGCCGCGGCCGCGCGCGAGATGCTGCGGACGGCGGCGGCGCAGACGTGGGGCGTGGACCGGGCGGAATGCGTCGCCCGTAACAGCGAGATCGTGCACCAGAAGAGCGGGCGCCGGCTCGGCTATGGCGCGCTGGTGGAGGCGGCGTCCAGGCTGCCGGTGCCGGCGGCGCCGCCGCTCAAGGCCAACAAGGACTTCACCATCCTGGGCAAGCCCAAGCCGCGGGTGGAGATCCGGGAAAAGGTCGGGGGCACCGCGCTCTACGGCTACGACCTGGACCTGCCGGGCATGCTCACGGCCGTGGTCGCCCGGCCGCCCGCGTTCGGAGCCGTGCTGAAGAGCGTGGACGACGTCGCCGCCCGCCGGGTGGCGGGCGTGGTGGACGTGATCCGGATCCCGCAGGGCGTGGCGGTGGTGGCGAAGAACACGTGGAGCGCGCTCGAGGGGCGCAAGGCGCTGCGCCTCGACTGGGATGCCTCGCCCGCGAAGGGGCTCGGCAGCGAGGCGCTCTTCGCCGAGTTCCAGGAGCTGGCGAAGCAGCCGGGGCAGGTCACGCGTAATATCGGCGACGCGCCCGCGGCCCTGGGCGCCGCCGCGAAGGTGGTGGAGTCGGAGTTCTTCTCGCCCTTCATGGATCACATCCCCATGGAGCCGATGAACGCGGCCGCGCTGGTGAAGGACGGCAAGGTCGAGGTCTGGGTACCGACGCAGATCGCCACCGGTTCGCAGCAGGCGGCCGCTGCCGTCGCCGGCGTGAAGCCCGGCGATGTCAAGCTGCACTCGCTGCTGGCCGGCGGCGCCTTCGGCCGGCGCCTCAGCCCCGACGACACCATCCTGGCCGTGGAAGTGGCCAAGCGGATGCCGGGCACGACCGTGCACGTGGTGTGGACGCGGGAGGACTCGATCCGCAACGGCACCTACCGGCCGCTGACCTATCACCGTCTGCGGGGCGGGCTGGACGCCGCGGGCAAGCCGGTCGCCTGGATGCACCACGTACTGGGGGCGGGAGCCGGCGGGCTGGTGGGCCGGGGCGACGAGGTACCCTACGCCATCCCCAACCTGCGGGCCGAGATCCACACGAAGAAGACGGCGATCCCCGTGGGCGCCTGGCGCTCCGTGCACTTCACCCACATGGGCTGGGTCATCGAGACCTTCATGGACGAGCTGGCCGTGGCCGCCGGCAAGGACCCGTACCAGTTCCGGCGCGATGCGCTCGGGAACAGCCCCAAGCTGCTGGCGTGCCTGGACCTGGCCGCGGAGAAGGCCGGCTGGGGCAAGCCGCTGCCGAAGGGGGTCTTCCGCGGCATCGCCTGCGCCTCGTCCTTCGCCTCCCACGCGGCCGAGGTCGCCGAGGTGTCGGTCTCGCCCGAGGGCCGGGTGAGGGTGCACCGGGTCGTGGCCGCGGTGCACGTGGGCACGGTGATCAACCCGGACATGCTGCAGGCGCAGGTCGAGGGCGCCGTGACGCTGGCGCTCTCCTACACGCTCAAGCACCAGATCACGGTGGAGGACGGCGCGGTGCGCGAGGGCAACTTCGACGACTATCCCATCATGCGCATGGACGACATGCCGCCGGTCGAGGTGTACGTGGTGCCCAGCGAGGATGCGCCCACGGGCATCGGCGAGCCACCCGTCCCGCCGCTGCCGCCCGCCGTGTGCAACGCCATCTTCGCCGCCACGGGCAAGCGCATCCGCCGACTGCCGATCGATCCGAAGCTGCTGCGGGTGTAAACGGCGAACAGCGGGACAGCGGGACAGCGGGACAGCGGGAGCCCGGGCGGCGGCGGCCGCCCGGGCTCCGGTCGTTTCGTCGCGTCGTCCCCTCGTCGCGTCGTCGAGTCTGTCGTCCCGCCCCGCCCCGGCACGGTTGCCGCTACGCGCGCCCAGCCGCAGCTTCCGCCACGACCTCCGTCTCGCGAACCTGGACTCATGCCCACGACGCTCCCGCAAAGCGCCGCATCCGGGACGAGACCCGGCCTCGAGCGCGCCATCGGATTGCCCTCCGCCACGGCGCTCGTGGTGGGGATCATCGTGGGCGCGTCGATCTTCGTGCAGCCTTCGGAGATCACGCGGGAGGTGCCGTCGCTGGGCGGCACGGTCGCGGTCTGGCTGGCGGCGGCGGTCCTGACGCTGGCGGGCGTGCTCATCGTCGCCGAGCTGGCGTCGGCGTTCCCGGGCTCGGGGGGCGTCTACGTGTTCCTGCGCGAGAGCGTCTCGCCCGGCGCGGCCTTCCTCTGGGGCTGGGCGATGTTCTGGAGCATGCAGACGGCGATCCTGGCCGCGATCGCCGTGGTGTTCGGCCGTTACCTGGCCTGGTTCATTCCCGTGGGCGAGGTGGGCGTGCGGGCGCTGGCGGTCGGGGCGATCCTGGTCGTCTCCGCGGTGAACCTCTTCGGGGTGCGCTACGGCAACCGCCTGCAGACCTCGTTCACCGTGGTCAAGGTGCTCTCCATCGCCGCGCTGACGGCGGTGGGCTTCGCGCTGGGGGCGCGCCTCCCGGCGCACTTCGTGGTGCCGGCCGGCGGCGTGACGCCGCCTTCGGCGGGCGCGCTGCTGCGGGCGCTGGCGGCGGGGCTCTTCGCCTTCGGCGGCTGGCACATGGTCACCTACACGGCGGGTGAGACGCGCGATGCTGCTCGCACGATCCCGCGAGCGCTGCTGCTGGGGCTGCCCATCGTGGCCGCGAGCTACCTCGCGCTCAACGCCATGTACCTGTATGTCCTCCCGCTCCAGGCCGTGGTGCGGTCCACGCGCGTGGCCGCCGACGCGGCCGACGCCGTGCTCGGCTCGGGTGGCGCGGGGGCGATGTCGGCGCTCGTGGTCTTCTCGGCGTTCGGCGGGCTCAGCGGTCTCGTGCTCACGGCGCCGCGGGTCTACCAGCGCATGGCCGAAGATGGGCTGGCCTTCCGCTGGCTGGGCGCGATCCATCCCGCGTGGCACACGCCGCACCGCGCCATCGTGCTGCAGGCGCTCTGGGCGTCGCTGCTGGTGGCGACCGGCAGCTACCGGGAGCTGGTCGCGCGCGTCGTCTACACCGAATGGATCTTCTTCGCGGTCCTCGCCTTCGGCCTGCTGCGGCTGCGCCGGCGCGCGGACTACCGGCCCGCGTGGCGGCTGCCGGGCGCGCCGGTGGTCGCGTCTCTCTTCGCGCTGGCGGCGCTGACCGTGGCGGCGGAGGAGGTGGCGTCGCGCCCGGGCGCGCGCCTGGCCGGGCTGGCACTGGTGGCCGCGGGTATCCCCGTCTACCTGTTCTGGACGTCTCGCGCTCGAAAGGGGGCTTCCTCGTGATCGTCGACGTGCACAACCACTACTATCCGCCGCGCTACATGGAGGAGCTGGCCCGCGGGCGCTCCAGCGTCACCGTCACGGTGGGCGACGACGGCGATCCCCGGCTCCATTACCCCGGGGACTACAACATCGCCGTGCGTGGCCACCGCGACATCGAGTACCGCGAGCACGTGCTGGAGGCGGAGGGCGTGGACCTGCAGGTGCTGTCGCTGACCACCCCCGGCACGCATGTCGAGGCGCCGGCGCGGGCCGTGGAGCTGGCGCGGCTGGTGAACGACGAGTTCGCCCAGGCAGCGGGGGAGCGTCGTCGCTTTGCGGCGTATGCGACGTTGCCACTCAACGATCCGGCCGCCTCGGTGCGCGAGCTGGAGCGGGCGCTGGGCGAGCTGCGGCTGCCCGGCGCCATGCTCTTCTCCAACGTCAACGGCGTGCCGCTCCACGACGAGCGCTACGAGCCGCTCTGGGAGGCCGCCGACCAGCTGGGCGCGGTGCTGCACATCCACCCCACCAACCCCGGCAGCGTCGAGGGGATGCGAGACTACTGGCTGATGCCGCTGGTGGGCTTCCTCTTCGACAGCACGCTGGCGGCGGCAGGGCTGGTGTTCGCGGGCGTGCCCCGGCGCTACCCGCGCATCCGCTGGGTGCTCAGCCACCTGGGCGGCGCGATCCCGTACATGGCCGAGCGGCTCGACCGCGGCTTCCACGCCTTCGCGGAATGCCGCCGGCACATCGACGCGCCGCCCAGCGACTACCTGCGCGACTTCTACTTCGACACCGTAAGCTTCGACCCCCGCGCGCTGCGCCTGGCGGTGGACTTCGCCGGAGCGGGGCACGTGCTGGCCGGGAGCGATTACCCGCACCAGATCGGCAGCATCACGGGGATGAAGGAGAGCCTGGCCGCGCTCCAGGTGAGCGACGCCGAGCGCGCGGCCATCCGGGGCGGCAACGCGCTGGAGCTGCTGGGGCTGGCGCCGGCCGGGGCCTGAGGATTGTCCCTTGCCGGGTGCAGCCGCGCCTTCCAGAATGCACCTCTCTCCAACCACGAGGTGGTCATGCGGATCACGGTTGCCGGCGCGCTCGCCGCGCTCGCGCTGCTTGCTCCCGCCGCCGGCGCGGCGCAGTCGGGGGCGTATGTCGCCACGCTGGGACGCGACACGGTGGCGGTGGAAAGCTACACCTGGGCGCCGGGCTCGCTGACCGGGACCAGCGTGGTACGTACGCCGCGCACCCTGGTGCGCAGCTACGAGATGACGCAGGCGCCGGACGGGACGCCGCAGCGGTTCCACATGATGGCCAGGCGTCCGGACGGCGTCGTGATGCAGGAAGTGACCTACGACTACTCGCAGGACGACAGCGTGCTGGTGACGATCAAGCGCGACACGCTGACCCGCCGGTTCGCGGTCGCGGCCAGGGGCCGCCCCAATCCGTTCTTCGAGGACATGTTCGCCCCCTGGGGTGCCGTGGTCCGTCGGGCGACGGGCGATTCGACGGTGCTCGTCGCCGGACGGCAGACGCTGAAGTTCGGGGTCGCCCGGACACCGGGCGCCTCCCGCTTCACCTGGCCGCAATGGGGCACCGCGGTGGTGCAGACGGATGCCAGGGGCAACGTGACGGGGCTGGACTTCACCGGCACGACCACGAAGTTCGTCGTCACCCGGGTCGGCAGCGTCGATGTGCAGAAGCTGGCCGCGAGCTTCGCCGCCCGGGAACAGTCGGGCGCCGGGCTGGGTGAGCTGTCCCCGCGGGATACGGCACGGGCGGAGGTCGGCGGCGCCCACGTGCTGGTGGACTACAGCCGGCCGTCCGCCCGGGGCCGGACCATCTTCGGCGGCATCGTGCCCTGGGGCCAGGTCTGGCGCACGGGCGCCAACGCGGCCACGCAGCTCGTGACCGACCGTGACCTGGACATCGGCGGCGCCGCCGTGCCGGCCGGCACCTACACGCTCTGGACGATTCCCGGCCCGACCGGTTGGAAGCTCGTCATCAACAAGCAGCACGGGCAGTGGGGCACCGTCTACGACCCGGCCCAGGACCTCGCCCGCGTGGACCTCGCCACGGCCGCGCTGCCGCAGCCCGTGGAGCGCTTCACCTTCGAGATCGTTCCCGCCGCAAACGGGGGCACGCTGGCCTACGCGTGGGGCGATACGCGCGCGGTGGTGCCGGTCAAAGTGAAGTAACGACAGCGGGACAGCGGGACAGCGGGACAGGGGGACAGAGAACCCGGCGACCTCAGGGCCACCGGGTTCTTCTGCGTTCGCGGATGGGCCGGGAACGACGAGCGGCAGGAGAACGCCGCTCCCACTGTCCCACTCCTCGCCTTTCGGCGCGAGGAGACAGCCCTCGGATGTCTCAGCCCGGGGAGAGTGGTCTCCCCAGCACCTCCGCGATGATCGGCAGCGCCTCCTGCAGCTGCTCGCGCGTGACCACCAGCGGGGGCGCGAAGCGGATCACCTGCTCGTGGGTCTCCTTGGCCAGGATCCCGCGCTCCATGAGCGCCTCGCAGAAGGGACGCGCGGGACCCGCATCGCTGCGGATCACCACGCCGATCAGCAGCCCCCGGCCCCGGACCTCCTCGACCACCGGCGACTCCAGCGCCCGCAGCTCGTCCATGAACCACGCGCCCAGCTCCGCCGCGCGCTCCGCCAGCCGCTCCTCGACCAGCACGTCCAGGGAGGCCATCGCCACCGCCGCGGCCAGCGGGTTGCCGCCGAAGGTGGAGCCGTGGGTCCCGGGGGAGAACACGTTCATCACGGCGTCGTCCGCCAGGATCGCCGATACGGGATAGACGCCGCCGCCCAGCGCCTTGCCCACGATCATCACGTCTGGCCGGACGTCCTCCCAATCGCAGGCGAAGAGCCGGCCGGTCCGGCCGAGCCCCGTCTGGATCTCGTCGGCCAGCAGCAGGGCGCCGTGCTCGCGGCAGAGCGCCTTCACCGCCCTCATGAACCCCGGCGGAGGCACCACCACCCCCGCCTCCCCCTGGATCGGCTCCACCAGCACCGCGATGGTCCGCCGTGACATGGCCCCGCGCAGCGCCTGCAGGTCGCCGTAGGGCACCAGGCGGAAGCCCGGGGTGAACGGGCCGAACCCCTTCCGGTAGAGCGGCTCCGACGAGAAGCTGATGATCGTCGTCGTCCGGCCGTGGAAATTGCCGTCGAAGACGATGATCTCCGCGTCACCCTCCGGCACGCCCCGTACATCCTGGCCCCACTTCCGCGCCGCCTTGATCGCCGTCTCCACCGCCTCCGCGCCCGTGTTCATGGGCAGCGCCCGCTCGAAGCCCGTCAGCCGGCACAGGCGCGACAGGAACGGACCCAGCCGGTCGTTGTGGAACGCCCGCGACGTCAGCGTCAGCCGCTCCGCCTGCTCCACCAGCGCCCGCACGATGCGCGGGTGCCGGTGCCCCTGGTTCAGCGCCGAATACGCCGAGAGCATGTCCAGGTAGCGACGACCTTCCACGTCCCAGACGTACACCCCTTCCCCCCGCTCCAGCACCACCGGCAGGGGATGGTAGTTGTTCGCGCCGAATCGCTCCGCCTCATCCAGGTACTGTGCCGTCGTCGTCACGCGTGCTCTCTCCCATTGTCGGTGGACGACGCTGCATGCAGCCGCGCCGGCGTCGCCCGGGAATCCACGTGGCTCAAGAGCACGTCCCGCGCCCGGACCGCGAGGCGCTGCCACAGGGGCTTGGCCGGTCGGGCCACACCCGGCGCGGGCTTTTCGTCCCAGGCCGCGCGGCCAGCGCGTCCCAGCATGGCTCGTCCGCAAGTGGCTGCAAAGCATAAACATGCAGCGAATCAGGGAAAGTATGCGCCCGCCGCGCGCGGCCCGGGCGGCGCGCGGCCGGCCGCAGCGCCGCCTCGGTCCGGCTAGCGTTCGGCGGAGCGGGCCGCGAGGGCACGGGGCGGTCGGCCCATGAACGTGGTCATCGGGCGGTTAGGGTCGCACGTTGCCGGGCTGCGCGTCGGGGCAGGCCCGGGCGCAGACAACCCGTATCGCCGACCAGTCCTGTGTCGGCGAGAGGAGATATGACTATGGTCCGCAGCATCCTCCTGGCCCCCGCCCTCGCCGCTCTCGCGTTTGCCGCCGCCGCGCCGCCCGGACACGGCCCGTCGGCGCCGCGCGTCGTGACCATCGTGGCGAGCGAGTTTCACTTTATGGCGCCCGCATCCGTGCCGGCGGGGCGGACCACGTTCCGCCTGGTGAACCACGGCCAGCAGGTGCACCACGTGACGCTGATCCGGCTCAACGAGGGCAAGACCGTCGCCGACCTGGAAGCGGCGTTCAAGCAGCCGGGTCCGCCCCCCGCCTGGGCGGTTCTCGTGGGCGGACCGAACGCGGCGAACCCGGGCGGCCAGCAGGAGGACGTGGTGGAGCTGCAGGCGGGCAATTACGCCATCGTCTGCTTCGTCCCCGACGCGGATGGCGTGCCCCACGTGATGAAGGGGATGGCACAGGCGCTGACGGTCACGCCGGCCGAATCCAAGTCCGCGCCGCCGGCCCGGTACGACCGCACATTGAAGCTCGCCGACTACGGCTTCATCCTGTCCGCGCCACTCACCGCCGGCACGCACCACGTCCTGGTCCAGAACGGCGCCCTGCAGCCCCACGAGATCGTCCTGATTCGCCTCGCGCCCGACAAGCACGCCAAGGACTTCATGGAATGGGCGGCAGGCGGCATGCAGACCGCGCCTCCCGGCAGCTTCGAGGGCGGCGCCAGCCCCATGGCGCCCGGAATGGACAACGTCGCCACCCTCAACCTCCGCCCCGGACGCTACCTCATGGTCTGCTTCCTGGAAGACGGCAAGGACGGCAAGCCGCACTTCGTCCACGGCATGATCCAGGAGTTCGCGGTCAACTAGCGGCGGCGGCCTTCGCGCACGTTGCGGCCCCCGGGGAAGTGCTTCCCCGGGGGCCGTTCTTTCGGCCCGCATGCGGGCGAATCGCCCCCCGGCCTTCCGCCTCGCGTGCACAACTTGTCTCAGACGCCCCCGGGCTCCGGCAAGGACGCGCCGTCGTAATCAGTTGCAATACAAACAGTTGCGTTAGTGGTTGGCACCACGTCACGCGGGGGCCCGCCGCGTGCGCCGTAACAAGCTCCGGCATCGACGACGATGCTCTCTGCACCGAGGTACGTAATGGACGCCAAGGCCCTGGTGGAGCTGTACGCCCGGGGAGTGCGCTTCGAGTGTGGCTGTGAGGAGAAGGGTCTGCACCCGGCCGTCGAGCGCGCACTCCTGGATGGAAGTGTGAGCACGACGGAGCTGCTCTACTGCCCCGTTCACTGGGCGCCCATGGTGGGCGCTCCCGTGGAGCCGCTCGCGCCGGCAGACCCGCTGATGAACGAGTGAATCGGCGCGGCGGCCCGCGCCCGCACAGGAGCAACATTCTGCCCGCCGGAGACGCCGTCGTCTCCGGCGGTCCTGTTTCCTGTATTCACCGCAGAGGCACAGAGTACACAGAGTTTGTATTGGTAAACTGCTACCACTTCAGTCCTGCCGGGACTTCCTCCGGGAAGTCCGTGTTATAACACAAAAAACAAAATGTTTCGCACCCGAGCGCCGGCGGTACGCCGGTCTCCGTGTCCTCTGTGTACTCTGTGGTGAATGAAGTTATCCGTTATTCGTCCCGGAGTGTCACGCGGGCTTGCGGATGACGCCCTCACGCTTGCGGCCGTTCATCACGATGGTGAGGGGCCGGTCGAAGCGGAGGTGGCGCACGACGCCGAGTGTGGCCTGCTCGGGCTGCTGCGCCAGCCATTCCCAGTCCAGGGCGCCCTCGCCCCGCTGCGGGTTGACGACGAAGTAGCCGATGCCGGAGGCGGAGAGGTTGTGGAAGAAGTGGCTGCCCTGGGACGGGGCGACGTGGAGGTCGGCGCGGCCGGCCTCGACGATGGCGCGGGCGCCGGCGATGTCGTCCCAGTTGACGGGGATGCCCATCTGGGGGTGGCTCGATCCCCAGCGGCCGACGCCGACCAGGAGATAGGGGCGGCGCTCGCGCGCGAGCTGGGCATTGAAGCGGGCGATGTGACGGGCGGTCTGCGGGTTCAGGTAGGGGTTGAAGGAAGCGGCGTCGATGACGACGACGTCGCACACGTCCTCGATCCGTCCGTTGCCCAGGACCATGGTACTGCGGCAGACGAGGTCGTCCGGGTCGAATCGGCCGGTATCGACCGCCTCGAGCTCGCGGAGTGCGGCCAGCGGGCGGAGCTGGAGCAGCGCGAATTGGGCCGGCTCGCCGGCGGGCGGCTCGAGGTTGACGGCGAACTCGATCTCGACGGGCGAGTTGGTGGTGCGCATGCCCAGCTGGAGCAGCTCGCGCAGGATCTCGGCGACGGGGAACACGCCGTGCTTGAGCACGGGTGCGAAGGTGACCAGGCGGGCGCCGTCGCGGCCGATGCCGTCGTAGAGGGCGTTGTTCTCGCGCGAGTAGGTCGAGGCGACGGGGCCGAGGGTGCCGTCGGCCTCGGCGACGTCCAGCGCCAGGCGGACGACGGCGTCGAGCCGGTCGTCGTCCGGGCGGGAGAGGTCGATCGCATAGAATTCGCGCTGCGTGTTCCGGAGTGCCTCGAGTGGGTCGGTGAGCTCTGGCAGGTGCCGGGGGAACGCGGGCGAGAAGCGGACACAAGGACCATCCTCGACCACCATCTTGCCCAGGCCGAGTGCCACGGCGGCCACGCCGTCATTGGCGGTGGCCGGCGCCAGCGGGTAGAAGTTGTGGGAGCGGGCGACGCCGGCGAAGCTGGGATAGAAGTGGGTGCCGTGGCGGGCGCCGACCACCGGCTGGAGGACCACGGCCATGCGCGCCTCCTCCATGCGGTAGGGCGTCGCCTCCAGCAGGCGCCGGGCGCCACCGGAGAAAGCCGAGGCGTAAACGTCCTTGATGGCGGTCTCGAGCTGGGCCAACCTGGTCGCCGGGTCGGCGGCGGCATTGGGCAGCATGCGGGTCTCGAAGATCCCGGCGAAGGGCTCGTAGGGCGAGTCCTCGAGCAGGCTGGAGGAACGGACCGCCAGCGGGGCGTGCACCGTGTCCAGGAACCGCTCCAGCTCGCGGCGCACGGCCTGGGGCAGGGGCGCCTGGCGGAACAGCCCGGCGCGGGCGGTATCGTCGTCCAGGTCCAGCGCCGCCTCGCGCAGGCGATTGGCATCCAGGAAGCCGTCGAAGACTTCCGTCGCGAGCACCACCGCGGGCGGCACGAGCACGCGCACGCCCCGGAAGCGCTCCCCGATGCGGAAGCGGTCGAGCATGCGGGCCGCGAAGGCGAGCCCGCGGGCCTTGCCGCCCAGGGAGCCGCCCCCGATGCGCGCAATGCCGCCGTGGGCACTGAACGCCCGCGGCTGGAAGTCGGCGACGGTGCCGCGGGCCCGCTCGCGGCGGCTCATCTCGATGGAGTGGACCAGCTCCCGGCGGAGCTGCTCCAGGTCGCCGAAGTCCGAGATCCGGCGCGGTCGCAGCCCGCGGGCGAGGTGGAACTCCGCGCGGACGCGCAGCCAGCGGGAGAAGTCGTTGCGCACGCCGTGGAAGGCGAGGCATTCCACGGGGACTTCGCCGATGAGGCGCACCAGGTCGTCGATGTTGGCCGCCCGGTCGATCTCTCGACCGTCCTGCGTGCGGAAGACGAAGTCGCCGAAGGCGAAAGCGTCCTTGAGCTGCTCCCGCAGCCGCTGCAGCAGGTGGGGCGAGCGCTTGGGCAGGAACACCGCGCCAATGCTGGCGGCGACGCGCTCGTTCTCGGCGTGGCTCGAATGCAGGGCGATGGTCACGTCCGGCCGGGCCTCGCGGATGAGCCGGGCCAGCTCGAGGCCCGCCTCGGGGGAGCGCTGCCCCCCGCGCGGGAACTCCACGTCCGAGATCACGCCCAGCACGTCGTCGGGGTAGGCCTCGAACCAGGCCTGCGCCTGCTCGAAGCTGGTCGCCAGCAGGATCTTGGGCCGCGCGCGCAGGCGCAGGATCCGCTCCGCCAGGTTCAGCCCCTCGGACGTGACCTGCTGCGAATGCCGCTCCACCTCGTCGTAGATCACTGGCAGGAACGACGAGTAGTTGCGGATGTTGTCCTCGACCACCAGCAGGATGGGCACGCCCGCTTTGGCGTCGTGGGCCACGTTGCGCTCGTCCTCCACGCCCTTCACGATGGCGAGCAGGATGCGCGCATCGCCCTGCCAGAGGAAGCTGCGGTGGATCGCGGACTGGTCCCCGCGCGACAGCACGTCCTTGAGCGCGCCGTAGTCGTAGGCCAGCAGCACCACGGGCAGGCCCGGCGCCAGCTCGCCCACCGCGGTGGCCAGCGCCAGGGCATCCATGTCCCCGGCGTTGAGCGCGGTCAGCACCATGTCGAAGTGCCGCCCGGCGCGCAGCAGGGCCAGCGCCTCGCCCCCGGTCGCAACTTGATGCAGGGTAGGGACTTGTAGCTGGTTGATGTCCTGGAACTTCGCCCGCACCACGTCGCCCAGCTCGTCCTCCGCCAGGATGAACGAGTCGTAGAGGCTCGAGACGAAGAGCACGTCCCGGACCTGGTCGCGCATCAGGTCCTGGAAGCCGTTTTCCGGGCCGGGGTGCTCGGGCGCGGGGGCGGGGCTAGTGCTCATCGGGTGTGTGGGACCTCGAAGATGATGGGGAGATGGGGCGATGGGGAGATGGGGCGACGATGCGACCGGCGGTACACGGTGACCCCGACCGGTCCGGCTCGCCCCATCCCCCCATCCCCCCATCAGTCTCCAGGCGCCCGCCCGCCCGGCCCAGGCCGGCAGCGGACGAGCGCCTGGATACGTGCACCGTGCTCAGACGATCCCCTGGTCCATCATAGCGTCGGCGACCTTGAGGAAGCCGGCGATGTTGGCGCCGTGCAGGTAGTTGCCGGGCACGCCGAAGCGGTCGGCGGCGCCAATGCAGGCGGCGTGGATGTTCTTCATGATGGTGTGGAGTCGGGAATCGACCTCCTCGCGGGTCCAGGAGAGGCGCATGCTGTTCTGCGACATTTCCAGACCCGAGACCGCGACGCCGCCGGCGTTGGCCGCCTTGGCGGGGCCGTAGAGGATGTGCTGCTGGATGTACTGCTCGATGGCGTCGGGAGTGGAGGGCATGTTGGCGCCCTCGGAGATGACGTAGACGCCGTTGCGGAGCAGGTTGCCCGCGTCCTTGCCGTTGATCTCGTTCTGGGTGGCGCTGGGGAAGGCGCAGTCGGCCTTGTGGTTCCACATCGGGTTGACGTCGGCCGCGGCATCGACGGGGGTGTAGACGGAGCCGGGGAACTGCGTCGCATACTCGGCCATGCGGCCGCGACGCTTGTTCTTGAGCTCCATGACGAAGGCGAGCTTCCTGCGGTCGATGCCGGCCTCGTCGAAGATGTAGCCGCTGGAGTCGGAGAGCGTGAGGGGCTTGGCGCCCAGATCGATCAGCTTCTCGACCGTGTACTGGGCGACGTTGCCGCTGCCGGAGACCAGGGCGGTCTTCCCTTCCAGCGTCTGGCCGCGCGTGGCCAGCATCTCGGCGGCGAAGTAGACCGCGCCGTAGCCGGTGGCTTCCGGCCGGATGAGCGAGCCGCCCCAGTTGAGGCCCTTGCCCGTGAGCACGCCCGTGAACTCGTTCTTCAGGCGCTTGTACTGCCCGAAGAGGTAGCCGATCTCGCGGCCGCCCACCCCGATGTCGCCGGCGGGCACGTCGGTGTCGGGACCGATGTGGCGGAACAGCTCCGACATGAAGCTCTGGCAAAAGTGCATGACCTCGGTGTCGGTCTTGCCCTTGGGGTCGAAGTCCGAGCCGCCCTTGCCGCCGCCCATGGGCAGCGTGGTGAGCGAGTTCTTGAAGACCTGCTCGAAGGCGAGGAACTTCAGGATTCCCAGGTTGACGGATGGGTGGAAGCGGAAGCCGCCCTTGTAGGGTCCGATGGCGCTGTTCATCTCGATGCGGAAGCCGCGATTGATCTGGGGCGTGCCGGTGTCGTCGACCCAGGGTACGCGGAACATGAGCAGGCGCTCCGGCTCCACGATGCGCTCGATGATGCGGGCCGAGCGGTACTCCGGGTGGCGCTCGAGCACGAGCGAGATGGAGTCGAGAACCTCGACGACCGCCTGCAGGAACTCGGGCTCGGCCGGGTTCTTGGCGCGGACGGAAGCGAGAACGTCAGCAATGTAGTCCTGTGTCGCGGCCGAGTGTCCGGTCGTTTTCACCGACCACGGCTCGGCCGTGGAACCAGCTAGCGTTGGAGTGGACATACCAGGTGGCCTCCTAATGCGTTCATGGCAATACGGGAGTGGCGTACAGGGGACGCCGTCGCAGGACGAGGGAGGGGGCGCATCGTCGCGCGATACTTCAATGTTCGGACTCCGGCGGCAATGGGGCAAGGGCGGCGTCTGGGCGTCGCCTGACCCGCCTGTGGGGACGATTCCCATTGCCGGACGTTCGTTCCGGCGCCAATCTCACCGGACGTATTCACCGGCGCGGCGCGGTAGGGGCCGACCGGACACGTTCGCACGCAAGCAGGCTACAGGGTACCCGATGCCGGAAAACAGGAAGGGCACGATCGCGATTCTGACGGGCGGCGGAGACGTGCCGGGGCTGAACCCGGCGATCCGCGCCATTACCATCCGTGCGCTGCGCGAAGGCTACCGCGTCCTGGGCATCCGCCGCGGCTGGGCGGGGCTGGTGGACATGATCCCGGAGGCGGGCGCGGACAACACCGACAGCATCATCGAGCTGACGGAGTCGGAGGTCAACCGGGCGGGCCGCACGGGCGGCACGTTCCTGCACTCGTCGCGCACGCGCCCGAGCCACCTGCCCAGGGCGCGCGTCCCCAGGCACCTCGCGGGGCGCTACGGGGCGGCCATCAACGACATCACGCCCGACGTGCTGACGAACCTGGCGTTCCTGGGCGTCGACGCGCTCATCCCGATCGGCGGCGACGATACGCTGAGCTACGGCGCGCGTCTGCACCAGGAGGGATTCCCGGTGGTGGCGGTGCCCAAGACCATGGACAACGACGTGCCCGGCACCGACTACTGCATCGGCTTCGGCACCTGCGTCACGCGCACCATCGAGCTGACGCACCGGCTGCGCACGTCCGCGGGCTCCCACGAGCGCTTCCTGGTCATCGAGGTGTTCGGGCGCTATGCGGGCTTCTCGGCACTGCTGCCCACCATGGCGGGCGCGGCCGACCGCTGCATGATCCCCGAGTACCAGGTGGACGTGGACCACCTGACGGAGCTGATGGTCTATGACTGGAAGCGCAATCCGAGCCACTACTCGGTGCTGCTCGTCTCGGAGGGCGCCACCATGAAGGGCGAGGCGGACATGTCGTTCACGAGCGCGGAAACCGACATGTTCGGGCACCGCAAGCTCGGCGGCATCGGGGACAAGGTGGCGGCGACGCTGAAGGAGCTCTCCCCGAAGTACAACAACGGGCGGCGCATCGACGTCGTGAACCAGCGACTGGGCTACCTGGTCCGCTCCGGCGATCCGGACGCCCTGGACTCGATCGTGCCCATGGCGTTCGGCAACCTGGCGCTCGATCTGGTGCTGGCCAAGCGCTTCGGCCGGCTGGTCTCGGTCCGCAACGGCTTCTACGACAACGTGCCGCTGGAGATGGTCATCGGCGAGAAGAAGTTCGTGGACGTGGAGAAGTTCTACAACACGGAGCGCCTGCGCCCGAACTACGAGGCCTTCCATGGCGGCCCGCTGTTCATCATGACCAGCGACAAGGATGCCGCCGCGCCGCGGTAGCGGGCGCGGAACGAAACCGCGCGCGAGAGGCTTACGCTCGCATGGATTTCGATTCGTCGCCCCTCGGGCCCATCGCCCTGCGCGCCCGCGCCAAGGGCGTGTTCTTCGCCGCCGTGGTCGCGGGCGTGGTGGTCGTGGACCTGCTCACCAAGCAGATGGTGACGCGGGCGCTCCCGCCCGGGCAGCCCGTGCCGGTCGTGGGCGACTACGTCACGCTGCTCTTCATCCAGAACCCGGGCGTGGCCTTCGGCATCGAGCTGGGGCCATACGGCCAGTGGATCATGGTCGGGCTGTCCTTTGCCGCGCTCATGCTGCTGGGCACCATGTACCGGACCACGGCCCCGCAGGACCGGCGCCGGCTGCTGGCCATGGCGCTCGTCTGGGGCGGCGCCATCGGCAACATGATCGACCGCCTGCGCTCGGCCCGGGGTGTGGTCGATTTCCTGGTCTTCCAGTACCAGGACTGGCAGTCGCCGGTCTTCAACGTGGCGGACGTCGCCGTCACCTCCGGTGCCATCCTGCTGGCGCTCTGCCTCTGGCAGGAGAAAGTGCCGGTCCCCGCACCGGCGCAGGAACGGCGTCGCGGCGCCGGTCCTGCGCGCACTCTTCCCGGCTGACCTCGCGGGAACCCGGCCGCGCGGCCGGGGTTTGAGGTAGTCCGCCCGCCCATGCCGCATTGCGCCGGCGCTGTCGCGAGCGGAAATTCCTCGTGAAGCCCGCCGGAGCCGGCGGGCGCGTCGCCGGGGGGACCGAACGTGAAGCAGAAGTGGCAGTTCTTCGCGCTGACGATGACGGCGATCGTGGTGGCCGACCTGGTCACGAAGGCGATGGCCGTGCGCTATCTGCGCTTCGGCGAAACGCGCGTGCTGGCCGGTCTGGTCCCCCTCACCTTGACGTTCAATCGCGGCGCCGCGTTCAGCATCAGCGTGGGCGAGGCCTCCCGGTGGTTCTTCCTGGTGACGTCGCTCCTGGCGCTCGCCGCCATCCTCGTGTTCTACCATCGCACGGACCCGTTGCACCGGATGCAGCGGCTGGCGCTGGCCCTCATCAGCAGCGGCGCCGTGGGCAACCTGATCGACCGCATCCGTTGGGAGCACGGCGTGGTGGACTTCATCGGGCCCATCAACCTGGGCGTGATGTTCTGGCCCGTGTTCAACGTGGCCGACAGTGCCATCACCTGCGGTGCGCTGTTGCTGGCTCTCGCGCTCTGGCGCTCGGACCGGGCGCCCGCGGTCGAGACCGCGACCCTGACCGACTCCTGAGCGGCCGGCCGCGGCGGCCGCCGAGCAAGGCGCCGCCGCGCGTTCCCCCGGGTCGTCGCTACCCCACCCAGGCCACGCCCACGGACACGGAATCCGCGCCGGCCGGGCCCGGGCCCGACCGCGGCTCGAATCGAGCCGCGAGCCCCGCCGCCGCCAGCGTCTCCAGGAAGATCTCCCGCCCGACCCGCTGCGGGTCGCCGATCACGGCCCGACCCCCCCGGCCCACGAGCTCCGCCACCCGCCGCGCCGCGGCGCGCGCCAGCGCCGGCTCGTAGAGCACGTCGGCCAGGATCCCGAGCTCGCCCGGCGGCAGCGCGGCGTCGCCCGCCAGGTCGAAGGGCGCGGTCTCGACCTCCAGCCCCTGCTGCCGCGCGGCGTGCTCCAGCAGGCGCAGTGCGCCGGCGTCGTGGTCCAGCGCCAGCACGTGCGCGCCCAGCGCCGCCGCGGCCAGGGCGCACAGTCCCGTGCCGGTGCCGAGATCGAGGACGCGCTGGCCCGCCTGCACCCGGCCGGGCAGCTCCCTGGCCACGGCGACCGCCGCGGGCCAGAGAATCGCGGCGTAGGGATCGCCGCCGCCCGCGATGGCGGCCGTCAGCACCTGCTCCGCGTCGGCGGTCTCCCACACCCAGATGCGCAGCGCGCGGGCGGACGGCGATGCGGGCGGCAGCACCAGCTCCGCCCGGCGGACGCACCGGCCGTGCAGCTCCACGATCGGGCCCGGATGCGGCTGCTCCTCCATCGATTCTCCCTTCCGGGCGGGTCCGTGCGACACCTGCCGAAAACCGGGGCCTTGCCGCCCCCGGATCCGGCGGCTAGCGTGCGTCCATCACCCCGAACAAGGCAAGGCGAAGGTGCCCCGTACTCAGTTCATCAGCACGGGTTTTCATGTGCCCGAGCGGATCGTCACGAACGACGAGCTGCGCACATGGTGGGATACCTCGGACGAGTGGATCCGCGCTCGCACCGGCATCGGTGAGCGCCACTGGGTGGAGCCCGGGCTCGAAGCCGGATCGGACCTGGCGCTCAAGGCCGCGCAGAGCGCTCTCGAGCGTGCCGACCTCAAGGCGACAGACCTCGACTGCATCGTCTTCGCGACCCTGTCACCGGACTACTTCTTCCCCGGCGGCGGCGTGTTCCTGCAGCGTAAGCTGGGCGTGCCCGGCATCCCGGCCCTCGACATCCGCAACCAGTGCTCCGGCTTCCTCTACGGCCTCTCCGTCGCGGATGCCTGGGTGCGCAGCGGCCAGTACAAGCGCGTGCTCCTCATCGGCGCCGAAGTCCACTCCACCGGCATGGATTTCAGCCCGGGCGGTCGCGATCTCAGCGTGCTCTTCGGCGACGGCGCGGGCGCCGTCATCCTGGGTCCCGGCGACGACGGCCGGGGCGTGCTCTCCGTCCACCTCCACGCCGATGGCGTGGGCGCGGAGCAGCTCTGGTGCGAGAGCGAATCCTCCGCGCGCATGCCGCGGATCAGCTATGACGACCTGGACGCCGGACGCCACTTTGCCAGGATGAACGGGCGCGAGGTTTTCCGCAACGCCGTGGTCCGCATGCCGGAGGTGGTCCGCGAAGGACTCGCGGCCAACGACCTCACCGCCGAGGACATCGACCTGTTCATCCCTCACCAGGCCAACCTGCGCATCAGCGAGGCCGTGCAGAAGCAGCTCGGGCTGCGCGACGACCAGGTGTACAACAACATCGAGCGCTTCGGCAACACCACGGCGGCCACGCTCCCCATCGCCATGGACGAGGTGGCGCGCTCCGGTCGCCTCAAGGAGGGCGACCTGCTGGTGCTCTCGGCCTTCGGCAGCGGCTGGACCTGGGGGTCGGCCATCATCCGCTGGTGAGGCAACGAATTTTCGGGCCCAGAACGAGCACGAGCACGGCGCGGTTGCCGTGCTCGTTTCGTTTCGCCACGTCGCCCCATCGCCGTGTCGCCGCGTCCGCTTGCGCGCGGGGGGCCGCCCGGCCTAACCTGCCGCGACGTTCGCCCCCCCGGTCGTCAGGATCGACATGGCCTCGTTCCGCTCCGTTTTCATCGCGGTGATCATCGCCACGGCCCTGCTCGTGGCGGCCCTGCTGATCCAGGCCCGGCGCCCGCGGGTGGAGGTGGTGCAGGCGCGGCCGGAGGCGGTGCGCGCGACGGGGAAATGCGCGTCCTGCCACCGGGCGGAAACGGCGGCGATCGTCCAGGAATACGAGCTGAGCCGGCACGCGGCGGTGGGCACCACCTGCCTGGACTGCCATGGTGCCGCGGAAGGGCAGGAGAAGTACGAGCACCGCGGGTTCGTGCTGTCGAAGGAAGTGACGGCAAAGAACTGCACGCAGTGCCATGCCCGGGAGTACGAGGAGTTCCTGCGCAGCCGGCACGCCGCGCCGGCCTACGCGGCGATCCTGGGCCCCGGGTCCTTCACTCCCGAGCAGGTCGCGTTCTCCGAGCAGTACAACCCCGGCGCGGTCAAGAGGCCGGCCCATCCGCTGACGGGGCTCGAGGGGCCCGCGGCTGTGGCCTCCGGCTGCATTTCCTGCCACTCGGTGGGCAAGCCCAACAAGGACGGTTCCATCGGCGCCTGCACCGCGTGCCACACGCGCCACCGTTCGTCCGTGGCGCTGGCGCGGCTGCCGGAGACGTGCGGCCAGTGTCACATGGGCCCGGACCATTCGCAGCTGGAGATTTACCGCGAGTCCAAGCACGGCATCATGTTCAACGCCTTCCGGGGCGAGATGAACCTGGATGCGAAGCCCAACGCGCTGCAGGTGGCCGACATGCCGGTGCCGACCTGCGCGACCTGCCACATGAGCGGGCTGGGCGGCGGCCCGCCCACGCACAACCCCGGCGTCCGCCTCTCCTATTACCTGTTCGCGGAGATCACGCAGAAGCGCGCCACCTACCAGCAGGGGCGGGACGCCATGACCGCCGTCTGTGCCAACTGTCACGCCTCGGCGCACATCAAGCGCTTCTTCGCCGATGCCGAGAGCGTGGTGACGAGCGTGAACTCGCGCGTGCAGGAGGCGAAGACGCTCATGGATGGTCTGCGCGCCCGCGGACTGCTCACTCCCACCGCCCTGGACGAGCCGATCGAGTACACGTACTTCGACTTCTGGCACTACTACGGCCGCACCGCCAAGCACGGCGCCTTCATGGGCGGCGCCGACTTCGTGCAGTGGCACGGCAACTACGAGCTGGTGAAGGGGTTGGTGGAGCTTAAGGCGCAGGCCGCCGGGCTGCAGGCGCCCGCCGGCGCGCACTGAGCCCATGCGCATTCCCGGCCGGCCACTGCTGCTCGAGCTCTTCGCCACGTCCAACCTGGCGTTCCTGGCGCTGGACGTGAGCCTCGCCCATTCGGCCAACGCGTTTGGCGCACCGCTGGAGTGGGTGCCCGTGGCGGCATCCGCCGGCTGCACCCTGGCTCTCGTCATCGGGCTCGGCGCCGCCCGCGAGCTGCGGCGCGGCGCCGGGTGGTGGATCGGCATGATCGTCGGCGGGGCCGCGCTCCTCGTCGGCATTGCCGGGATGGTGCTCCACCTCGAGAGCCAGTTCTTCCAGACGCTCACCCTGCGCGGGCTGGTCTACTCCGCGCCCTTCGTCGCCCCGCTGGCGTACGCGGGACTGGGCATGATCCTGCTGCTGAACCGGATGGTGCCGGGCGAGTCGATCGAATGGGGGCAGTGGCTGCTGCTGCTGGCGCTGGGCGGCTTCGCCGGCAACTTCGTGCTCTCCCTGGCCGACCACGCCCAGAACGGCTTCTTCAATCCGCTGGAATGGACCGCCGTGGCAGCCAGTGCCCTGGCGGTCGGGTTCTTTACCGTGGCGGTGGTCCGGCCGCGCGGCCGGCCGCTCTACGTGTCACTGCTCGTCGTGCTGGTCCTGCAGGCGACGACGGGCGTGCTCGGCTTCGTGCTCCACCTCCGCCATCTGCTCGACCCTACCATCGCCAACCTGGGCGACCGGGTCCTTTACGGCGCTCCCCCTTTCGCGCCGCTGCTTTTCGCCGACCTGGCGCTGCTGGGCGCGCTGGGAGTGTGGGATCTGAAGGCGAAGGGAATGTTCGAGGAGTCGGAATCGGTGGAGAATCCCGCGGAATAGCCCCCCTTATCCTCCTGCTCCGGCTCCTGCTTCCCCTGATCTTCTCCCTCGACCCTTCAGGCCTATCGGGCGACGAGGGGCCAGGCGTGCTACCTCCGGAGCACCACGATCTGGCCCCACATCATCGGCATGTGCCTGGGGACGACGCAGTAGAAGGGGTAGATGCCGGGGCGGCGGGCCACCCAGGTCGCGCTGATCGTGCTCTGGCCCGGCAGCCTCAGCGCCAGGTCCGGCAGCACGAAGTTGTGCTCGTCGTCCTCGGGGTTCACCAGGCGCAGGCGCAGCGTGTCGCCCTGGAGCACCGTGATGGACGACGGCACGAAGGCGTAGACCTCCTTGTCCGCCAGCACGCCACCGGGCGCGAAGTCCTGCTTCAGGAAGGGATAGACCGCGGCCATCTCCTTCGTGAGCAGCGGCACGGCCGTGATGACCACGTCACGGGAGCGGGCGCGCGAATCGGTGCGCTGGCTGCCGCTCACGGAGCAGCCGGCGAGGAACAACAGGAGCGGAAGCGCGTGACGGAGCATGGGAAGTCCCCATTGAAGGTGCCGGCACGCGCATGCAAGCGCCGGTCCTTCCTCATGCTCATGCCCATGCTCTTGCTGGTCCCGGATGGAAGAGGCGAGTGCGGGGGCCGCATCCCCCGCACTCGCCGAGGCCCGGTGGAAGCGTAGGCGCTGCTACCGCCCGAACCAGTAGCTCACTTTCAGCTGCAAGATGTTGTCGGCGTGCTGGCGGAAGACCGCACCGACGTCACGGCCCAGACTGAAATCGCCGAACGACTCATTGCCGGCGCGGGTCTGCTGCCAGACCAGGAAGATGGTCGAGCCGGGACGCCACTCCCAGCGCAGCACCGCGTTCCCGCGCAGGGAGCGCACGTTGAAGTCCGGGTTGCCGAAGCTGAACTGGTCGCAGTTGGAGAACAGGCAGTACGTCGTGGGCTGGCCGGCGGCGTCGCGCGTGACCGACAGCTGGGTCGCGTCGAAGACGTGGGTCTCCAGCGTGCGCGGCCGGACGTACTCCTTGAAGCGGGAATAGGCGCCCGTGGCCACGAAGGGCTGGGCGTAGAGTTCCAGGGTGAGATTGGGCGTGAACGTGGCGCTGAGGCGCGTATCGAGGGAGATCGTGTTCTGCCTCAGGTCGGCGAAAACCACGCGCCGGCCGTAGAACGACGTCGCCGTGGGGTCCGTGAAGCTGGTGACGTACTGCGTCGTCCCCTCGCCGTGGCTGAAGCTGGGCGTCAGGTCGATGACCAGGTTGGAGGCCGCGCGCAGCCGCACCTCGAGGTTGAGGTCGTAGCTGTGCGTGCCGTCGTCGGCCCAGTTGTAGTCGGGGTGCAGGCCGAGCATGACCGGCTTGCGGCCGTCCGTGTTGATGTTGCTGAAGAGCATGTGCCAGCCCGGCTGGCGCACGACCGGGCCGCCACGGGTGGCGCGGTCGTCGGCCCAGGATGGTTTCACGATCGCGAAGACGTTGACGTTCCAGTAGTTCGGCGTCTGGGTCTCGGCGTACGCCTGGAACTGACCGTCGGTGCGGTCGCCCTCGAAGTTGTACTCCTGCTGGCCGCCCGCGATCAGCGCGACCTCGCGGTACCAGCGGGTCGGCTTGCTCCAGTAGGCAAAGAGGTTGGCGTTCTGCCAGATGTAGTCGCCCCGGCTGAGGAAGCCGAGGTCGTTCACCTCGAAGCCCGGTGAGCGGAAATTGACCGCCGTCTCCCAGCGCAGGATGCCCTGCTCCTTGGCCACGCGCGTGTAGCCTCCGATCCCTCGCAGCGCCGTGGCGGTCGGGTCGAAGGCGTCGCTGAACAGGCCGTTGCCGTGGTCGCCCCGGTCCGGCCGCTGGAAGTAGCGCGCGGGCGCTCGCTGGAGCAGGGCCATGGCGCTGTCGCTCCCGGAGACGTTCGAGACCACGAAGTTGGCCATCATGTGGTACATCTGGGACTTCCAGGTGGCGTCCAGGTCGGCGCCCACGGCTTCGGCGTGCCCCGGCAGCAGGTTCGTGAGCTGGGGATCGTTCAGCTCCCGGACCACCGACGTGCCCATGGCGCCCAGGCGCACGCTGCCGCCGGCCAGGTTCTTCTTCACCCGCCCCACGAAATAGTTGGTGAACGGCTCGACCCGGGCCTGGCCCGGCAGACCGTTCGCGCCGATGTAGCGCATGTCCGCGGTCGACGTGGTGGCGTCCAGCAGCCCGACCTGGAGTCCGGACGCGGTCCGGCCCGTGACCTTGGCGGCGCCCAGGATGGTCGTGTTCTCCGGCTGCTCGACGTGCAGCGCGTCGTCCGGCGCGGAGCCGTGCGGCGGCCGGCCGATGCGGCGCGAGTAGAAGAGCGACATGCCGGATACGTTGCTGCAGAAGTAGCAGTTGAGGCCGCCGAAATCGAAGAGGCCGCTGCCTTCGACGAAGAACGGTCGCTTCTCCTGGAAGAAAGTCTCGAAGGCGGAGAGGTTCACCACGGCGGGGTCCGCCTCCACCTGCCCGAAGTCCGGGTTGATGGTGGCATCCAGCGTGAGCGTGGAGGTGAGCAGCGCCTTCACGTCGGCGCCGGCGCGCCAGGCATAGTCGCGGGCATGCTCGTAAGGCGAGGTCGGGTCCCCGGGGCGCACGAAAGAGGCGCGGCTGACGGCGTAGGGCATCAGCTCGAAGCCGCGCGGCCGGCTGGCCATGCGCAGCCCCTCCAGGTGCCCGAAGCGCGGCGGACCGCCCTGCTCGTTCTTGCGCCAGAAGGCCCACATCGAGGTCTCGTTGGCCCGCTCCTCGTAGCGCCAGACCTGCATGCCCCAGGTCTGGAGCGAGTCCTTGGGGAAGCGGAGCTGCGACCAGGGGATGCGCATCTCGGACGTCCAGCCCAGGGAATCGACCGAGGTGGCCACGTCCCAGATCGGGTCCCAGGACATGTCCATGTTCGGTGCCGCCTGGCCCATGTCCATCTTCGAGCCCGCCGGGTTCACCTGCAGCCAGGTGCGGCCGGCGTGGTCGTGGAACGTATCGAAGACGAACGCGATGTAATCGCCATCGCTCTGCTGGTCCCGCCGCACCAGGCGCCCGTGCACCCCGGCGCGACCGGCCGTGTCGTACATGCGGGCGCCGATGTAGAGGGCGTCGTCGTCGTAGAGGAAGCGCACCTCCGTGCGCTGCGTCGCCGGCTGGCCCTCGTTCGGGTCCTGCTGGGTGAACTCGGTGGCGACGGGTGCGGCCTGCCAGGCGGCTTCGTCCAGCCGCCCGTCCAGCGTGACGGGCGTCTGCCGCGGCATGGCGCGGGCCTCGGGCCGCGCCTCGCGATGCCCGGGCGGGAGGCCGAGCGCGGGCAGGCCGCCGTTCGAGGTCGCGCCCTGCCCCAGCGCGGGGCGGGCGAGGGCCAGCATGGGCAGGACGACGGCCAGCACGATCGAAGGGAACGGATGGTGGCGGCGCATGCCGATCCCGGGCGAAGGAGGGGAGCGGTGTGTCGATACGTGTTGCTTGGACGAGTCGAGTCGCCAGATGGTTGCATTCACGCATGGCCAAGGGTCGAATGCACGACTCCTGGCGCACGCCGCGGGCGCAGGGGAACTAGGCGCGGCGCACGCGCAGGCTGCGCAGCCGGCCCATGAACGCGGCCAGCTCGTGCAGGCGGAAGGCCGCCAGCTCCCCCGTGGGCTCGCCCTGGAAGGCATCCAGCCCGCGCTCGGCCAGGGCCTGCATCACCAGCGCCAGGGCCTCGGGCAGCGTGCGCCGGCCATCCAGCGCCCCCCCGAGCGACCACGCCAGGGCGTGGGCCATCCCCCGCACCTGCGCCGGCTCCACGATCTGCTCCACCGCCGCCAGCGAGACCTCCTCCGTGCCGAAGAGCAGGCGCTCCTCGGAGAACGCCTTCACGCTCACCGCCCGGGGTCCGCGGCTGGGGTCCATGGACTCGGGCACGGGCACGCGGGCGCCGATCGGGCGCCAGGCCGAGAGCTGCGGCCGGCGGCGGGTGGGCAGATCCAGGGCGATGCGGCGCGCAGCGGCGGTCACCTCCAGCGGCTGGAACTCGCGCATGGCGATCACCGTGTCCGCCACGTCCAGGTAGTCGCCCGAGCCCCCCAGCACGAGCACGGTGGACACGCCCAGCTCGGCGTGCAGCTGCGCCGCCCGATCGATGAAGGGGGTGATCGGCTCCAGCGCGTCCGGCACCAGTGCCTGCATGCGAGCGTCCCGGATCAGCAGGTTGGTGGCGGAGGTGTCCTCGTCCAGCAGCAGGCAGGAAGCCCCCACCTCCAGCGCCTCGACGATGGCGGCGGCCTGGGAGGTGGAGCCGCTGGCGTTGGCGGTCACGAACGCCCGCGTGTCGCCGCCGCCCGGGAGCGCGCCCACGAAATTGGAGATGTCGCTGCCGGCCACGGCGCGACCGTCCTCCGCCCGCACCTTCACCGCATCCGGCACGCTCACCACCCGCTCCCGTCCGTCGCCGGGGACGTGGTCGTAGACCCCGCGCTCGATGGCCTGCAGCAGCGTGGACTTGCCGTGGAACCCGCCGCCCACCACGAGCGTGACGCCTGCCGGGATCCCCATGCCGGCGACGTCGCCGGCGTTGGGGGCTTCCAGCACCACCCGCAGCGACTCCGGCGAGCGGAAGGGAACGGCGCGGTCCGCGGACAGGGGGCGATCGTCCACGCCGCTGCGGCGCGGCAGCGAGCTGCCATCGGCCACGAAGGCGACGAGGCCCCGCGCCTTCAGCTGCGACCGCAGCGCCCGGGCGTCCTCCACGACCTCGACGTGGCGCCGCAGCGCCGCCGGATCCAGGGAGTGATAGAGCAGGGCGCGGTGCACGGCCTCCGGCAGCGCGTGGCCGAGCAGGTCGGCGGCGGCGTGGCCCAGGACCGTGCGTCCACGGGCCGGCAGGCCGACGCGGAAGCGCGCTTCCACGCTCCCCTCGCCGTCCACGTGCAGGGCGCTGCGCTCGAGCACCTGCTGGCCCGGCTCGAGCACGCGCAGCTCGCCGCTGCGCCCCGAGCCGCGCTCCGCCGACAGGTCCAGCAGCGCTTCGTGAAAGGCGCGGTTCAGGAAATCGGCCGCAGCCACGCGCCGGGCCTCGGTCAGGGTGGCCCATTCCGGCAGGCGGGCCGAGTCCGCGGGCACGATCACCCGCAGCCGGCTGGCCTCGGCGAAGGGATCGCCCTGGACGTGGTCGACGACGAGGCGGAAGCCCCCGGCGGCGTACGAACCGCGGACCTCCCTGTAGGCGGGATAGCCCTGTCCGTCCAGGCGGCGAACCCGGTCGGTGAGGGCGACGAGCGTTTCCATGGCCACTCCGGCGGCGGTACGGTCCGCCGCCAGCTGCGGTCGGTCCCGGCCAGCTCCGCCTGAATGGATTCGCACCGGCCGCCGCCCGCAAGGTTGGACCCCGGGCCGGCGGCGCGGGTCAGCGCGGCGGGTCTGTCAGCGCGCTCGTCGCGAGGCGCCCATCACCAGGTGCAGCAGGAGGAGCAACACGACGGCGCCGATGAAGGCGACGAAGATGACGCCCCCGAGCCCGTGGAAGGGCACGTGAATGCCCAGCTTGGCGAAGATCCAGCTGCCCAGGAACGCGCCCAGGATCCCCACGACGATGTCGCCGACCAGTCCCACGCCGCCGACGAGGGTCGCCGCCAGCACCCCCGCCACCAACCCCACGATCAACCAGGTCAGCAGATCCATGTCCCATCTCCTCGAAGTAGGTGGCTGCGGTAGGGGCATTACGCATGCCGCGTCCATCGGGGAGGGGTCAGCGGGCCGGGCGCGCCGCGATCCGGGGCGGGGTGTAGACCGACCTCAGCCTTCGCCGGGCCTCCGGGCGCGGCGGGTGGGTGGCGCGGCCAGCGGGTCGTCCGGCCAGTAGTGTTTGGGGTAGCGCCCCTTCAGGTCCTTCCTCACCTCGAAGTATGCCTCGCGCCAGAAGCTGGCGAGGTCGCGCGTGACCTGCACGGGGCGGCGCGCGGGCGAGAGCAGGTGCAGGGTCAACGCCACCCGCCCGCCGGCGATGCGCGGCGTCTGCGCCAGCCCGAACATCTCCTGCAGCCGCACGGCCAGGACCGGAGCCGTCGGATCGGAGTAGTCGATGGGGACGCGCGAGCCGCTGGGCACGACCAGGTGCGTCGGTGCCAGCCGCTCCAGCGCGCTGCGCTGCCGCCAGTCGAGTCGCGCCTCCAGCGCCGCCCCCAGGTCGAGCTTCTCCAGGTCCGAGCGCGAGCGCGCCCCCTCCAGCCAGGGCGCCAGCCACTCCTCGAGCGCCGCCGCCAGCGCCTCGTCCGAGCAATCGGGCCAGGAATCGGGCTCCAGCGCGTGCAGGAAGCCGAGCCGCTGGCGCAGCCGGGTCGCCTCCTTGCCCCAGGGCAGCGAGGCCACGCCCCGGCGGCGGAGGCGCTCTAGCAACGCGCGGGAAACCTCCCCGGGCCCGGGCTGCGCGGGCGCGTCCCGCAGCACCAGCGCGCCCAGGGTCCGCCGGCGCCGGGCGCGCACGGCGTCCACATCCTCGTCCCAGGCGACGGTGGTCTCCTCCACCACCGCCTCGCCGAAGTGGCGCTCCAGCTCCGCCGGGTCCAGCGGAGCCGCCAGGTAGATGCGGCTGTCGCGGCCGGCGCCGTCCAGCTCGGCGGCCACGATCCACTCCTCGCGGGCGAGCGGCTGGTGCGGGTCCAGCGCCGCGCCCCGGCCGTTGCGCAGCAGGAAATGGCCCGGCTGGCCCGGGCGGCGCTGGGCGATGCGGTCGGGGTAGGCGAAGGCCAGCAGCAGCCCCGGCAGGCCCTCGTCCGGGGGAGCGGCATCGCGCTCGGG
>JADGQX010000105.1 GCA_017881445.1 Gemmatimonadota bacterium
CCCAGCCCCCGACGGCGCTCACGCTAAACAAGACGATTCAGGATGGAAATACTCAGAATCGCGAGTAAGAGGTAAGAGATCGTCCGCACCCAGTTGGTGTAGATTGGCGTTTACGGCGCTCGTGAAAGCGGAGCGCCCAAACGTCGTAACCTCGTGCCCCCGCGCGAGAGCTTCCACGACAAGCACACCGCCGGTCTTGCCCGTAGCGCCGAGCACGAACATGCGCATTCGAAGTGCCCTAGCCCGCCGCCATGCGTATCACCAGCGCCGTGACGTTGTCGCGCCCTCCCGCCGCGTTGGCGGCGTCCACCAGCCGGCTCACGCTCTCATCCGCACTGGCCGAGGATGCGATCAGCTCGCCAATGTCCGCGTCGGCGACCATGCCGGTGAGGCCATCGGAGCAGAGGAGGAAGATGTCGCCCGGCCAGATCTCGCCCCGCACGACGTCCACGTCCACCGCGTCCCGGATGCCCAGGGCGCGGGTCACGATGTTGGAGAAGGGGTGGTTGCGCGCGAGCCCTGGAGCCAGGTACCCCAGCTGGACCTGCTGCTGTACCCAGGTGTGGTCGGTCGTGAGCTGCACCAGGGTGTCGTCGCGCAGCCGGTAGGCGCGCGAGTCGCCCACGTGCACCGCGCGGTACGCCCGCTCGCCCGGCGCCAGTGCCAGCACCGTGAGCGTAGTGCCCATGCCCGCCTTGTCCGGCTCCTTCTCGCTGCGAGCGAAGATGGCGGCGTTGGCTTTGTGCGCCGCCGCCAGCAGCACCGCTTCCAGCGCCCCCGCTTCCAGCTCGTCGGAGCCGGCGGCCAGGTACTCCTCCATCAGGCGGTCCACGGCCATCTGGCTGGCGACCTCGCCTGCGGCGTGGCCGCCCATCCCGTCGGCGAGGGAGAAGAAGCCGAGGTCCGCGCGCATGCAGAACGCGTCCTCGTTCGAGGGTCGCTTCCGTCCCCGGTGGGTTTTTACCGCGGCGTCCCAGAACATGGCCGGGAAGGCTAAACCCGCTGCCCGGGCCGGGCAAGCCCGCTCTGCTGGATCGCTGCTGGCGACCATACCCCGGAGCGCGGGCATCGCGCAGGGGGAGGTCAGCGACTGAAGGCAGGGAAGGACCGGTGCAGGGGGGGTGTGGGCCAGGGCGACGAGGGCTTGCATCCCCACCGGCGGACGGTACCTTCCCGCGCTGCTACAGAACCCCGGTGCAGGAACCCCGGTCGGTGCGAGGGGGTTACAGGGGCACACCGGCGCACGAGCCGCTCGATCGGCGGGCACCCTTGCCCGGCAGAGTCCTTGCATCGATCGTGGGCCATGGAGGCGCCGTAAGCGGGGAGAGCTTTGAGAGCATTGCAGATGAAACGGAGTGGGATGGCAACGGCGGACACGCGCAAGCGGCGACGCCGGCGCGCGGTAGCGGCGTCGGGCGAGTTTTACTCGCCGCATGAGGAGCAGAACGCCCTCGATCAGTACCTGCGCGACGTCAGCCGCCACGAGCTGCTGACGCCGGAGCAGGAGATCGAGCTGGGGCGTCGTGCGCTCGCGGGCGACGAGGACGCGGTGCAGCGCCTCGTGCGCGCGAACCTGCGTTTCGTCATCAGTGTGGCCAAGAAATACCAGAATCGCGGTGTGTCCCTGATCGACCTGATCCAGGAGGGGAACGTCGGGCTGGTGACGGCGGCCCGGAAGTTCGATCCGGAGCAGGGCGTGAAGTTCATCTCGTACGCGGTGTGGTGGATCCGGCAGGCGATCCTCTCGGCGCTGGCCAATCAGGGCCGGGCGGTGCGGGTGCCGCTGAACCGGGCCAGCGATCTCGCGCGCATCTTCCGGGAGCGGGAGCGGCTGAAGCAGGAGCTGCGTCGCGACCCGACCAACCTGGAGCTGGCCGAAGCGGCCAAGCTGACGCCGGAGACGGTGGAGCAGCTGCAGACGCTGAATGCAGCGGAGATCCGGCTGGATGCGCCCATCGGCGACAGCGACGACAGCCAGCTGGTGGAGCGCTTCATCTCGGAGGAGGCGTCCGAGCCGGAGATGGCGGTCGAGGAGCGCATGCTCTCGGAGCAGATCGAGCGCGCGCTGGACACGCTCACGCCCCGGGACGCCCGCGTGCTGCGCCTGTACTTCGGCCTGGAGGGCGGCCACGAGCACACCCTCGAGGAGATCGGCAACATGCTGGGCGTCACCCGCGAGCGGGTGCGCCAGTTGCGGGACCGCGCCCTCAAGCGCCTGCGCGAGGGCGAGCTGGGCCCGGCGCTGGAGAGCTTCGCCGCGTAAGGAATGGTCGAGCCCGATGAAGTGACAGAGTTCGCCGCGGTTGCCGCGGTCGGTGGGCGGGGCGTCGTCCGGAAGTACGGTGGCGGCATCTACGAGGTCCGGCTCGAGGACGGCTCGGTCGTCGAGTCCCGGCTGCGCGGCCGGCTCAAGCTGGAACAGCGGATTGGCGATGCGGTGGCCGTGGGCGACCGCGTGGAGATCCGCGCCCACGCCGACGGCGGTTACACGATCGAAGCAGTCGCAGCGCGGGAAAGCCAGCTGGCCCGTCGCTCTCCCGGAAGCGGGGGACGACGGGCCAAAGTCATTGTGGCCAATGTCGATCAGGTCGTCATCGTGGTCGCCGCCGCGCGTCCCGAGCCCCACCTTCGCATGCTCGACCGCTTCCTGGTCCTGTGCGAGGCCAACTTCCTTTCCGCCGTCATCGTGGTGAACAAGGCGGACCTGGTGCCGGAGGACGCCCTGCGCGCCCGCTTCGCGCCCTACGAGGCCGCGGGCTACCGCGTCGTCCGTTGCAGCGTGCTGGAGGGCAGCGGCGTCGAGGAGGTGGGCGCGCTCCTCTGCGGTCGCACGAGCGTGCTCACCGGCCCCTCCGGCGTGGGCAAGTCCAGCCTGCTGAACCGGATCCAGCCCGGGCTCCAGCTGCGCACGGGCGAGGTGAGCGAGGCGGTGGGCAAGGGGCAGCACACCACGGTTTCGGCCGAGCTGATCCCCCTGGAGTGCGGCGGCTACGTCGCGGACACGCCCGGGCTCAGGGAGGTCGGCCTGTGGGAGGTCCCACTGCAGGAGCTGGATACGTTCTTCCCCGAGTTCGAGCCCTACCTGGGGCAGTGCCGCTTCACGCGCAACTGCACGCACACCCACGAGCCGGACTGCGCCATCAGCGACGCCGTGGCCGCGGGCGACATCGACGCCGAGCGCTACCAGAGCTATCGGCTGCTGCTGCAAGGCGACGACACCCGGTCCTGATCCGGCGTCCCTCCCTGACCGGGCATCCCTCCGATTCCGGCGCGCCAGGACATCGGCGAGTGCGGCCTCCGCGGTGAAATGGAATTGCGGCGGGCGCCCTTGCGGGGGCGCGGCCGCGCTGGAGATTCAGCGCATGATCTGCGCACTGAGCTGGAGCGGCGGGAAGGATGCCACGCTGGCGCTGGACCGCGCCCTCCGGCAGGGGCTGGACGTCCGCTACCTCTTCAACATCCACGAGGCCATCACCGGGCGCGTGCGCTTCCATGGCGTGCGCCGGCAGCTCGTGGTCGCGCAGGCCGCTTCCCTGGGGCTCGAGCTGCTGCAGGCGGAGACCCACCCCCACGACTTCGACCTGGTCTTCCTGGGGCTGCTCGATCGCCTGCGGGGGCTGGGCGTGGAGGCGGTCGTTTTCGGCAACATCCACCTGGCGGACGTGCGCGACTGGTACGAGCAGCGCGTGCACTCCTTCGGCCTGCACCACCTGGAACCGCTCTGGGGCTCGCCGCCCGCGGCCGTGGCCCGGGAGTTCGTGGACCGGGGCTTCAGGGCCCGCGTCGTCAGCGTCAACACCGCGCTCGCTCCCGACGACTGGCTCGGCCGCGAGCTCAACCACGCGCTGCTGGACGAGATCGAGCGCGAGCCCGCGGTGGACCCCGCCGGCGAGCGCGGCGAGTACCACACCTTCACCTACGACGGTCCCCTCTTCCGCTGGCCCGTCAGTTTCATCGAGGCCGGCGTCTTCGAGCGCGAGGGCCACCGCGTCCTCGACCTCGTGCCGCAGGTCGGCGAGTAGCGGACACAAGAACCACATCTTACCGCCGAGGACGCCGAGGACGCCGAGGCTCCGCCGAGCCGGCGGCCGAGGCCGTCCGCCCTCCTTCGCGCGCCGGGCACGTCCGGGGTCCGTGTTTTGTTGGTTTGTAAACAACAGCTACCGGATCTGTCCGTGCCGCGTGGTTTCCGAAGACCCGCTCGGCGAACTCGGCGTGCTCGGCGGTAAGACTTGGTTTTCGGTTGAATCGGCCTACCCGCCGACTCCCATCCTGGCGCCGACGACCACGACGCGGCCGCGCGCCGGGAAGTTGGCGATGTCGCGGTACTTGCGGTCGAGGGCGTTCTCCAGGCGCAGGGTGGCGGCCAGCCCGGGGCGCCCGGCGCGGGCGGCGAGCAGCCTGCGCTCGCCGGCCAGGTCCAGGCGGGCATGGGCCGGCAGCACCACGCGGGGCGCCGGATAGGCGTTCGGATCGGAGAAGTCGAGGTCGTCGCGGGAGCCGGTCCAGGCCAAGGTGGTGCTCAGGCTGGCGGCGGCGCCGGCGTGCCAGGCGGCGGTGAGCGTGGCGGAATGCGTGGGCCGGCGCAGCAACCGCTTACCCGCGGCGAAGGACGGGTCGCCGCCGGCGCCCTCCTGCGTGACGCGGGTGCGCAGCCAGGTGTAGCCCGCGTCCAGCCGCACGGCCGCGCCCAGCGCCAGGCCGGCGGAGAGCTCGAGCCCGCTGGCCCGGGCGGCACCCAGGTTGAGGTAGTTGGGCTGGTCCGGGCGCGGCGGCTGGGCGGTGTACTGGACCAGGTCGCGGAAGCGCTGGTCGAACCAGGTGGCCTGCACCGACGCCCGGCCGCCGGCCAGCGTCTGCTCCAGGCCGGTTTCCCAGCTCGAGGACCGCTCAGGACGCAGCGACGGGTTCCCGCGCACGAAGCCGGTGGCGAAGTTCTCGTAGAAGGTGGGCTCCTTGAAGGCGGTGCCCGCGGCCAGCCGCAGGCGCGTGCCGGGGAGCAGGCGCCAGGCTGCGCCGGCGCGCCAGGTGGTGAACCTGCCGAAGCGGGAGTTGTCCTCCAGCCGTGCGCCCCCGGTCAGGGAGAGGGCCGGCGCCGGCGCCGCGAAGGCCTGGGCGTAGAAGCCCCGGGTGCTGCGCGCCACGTCGGCGGAGTCGCGGCCGTCCCCGAAGCTGCTCTGGTACCAGCTCTGCCGGCTCTCCTGCTCCCGCTCCAGGGTGGCGCCCACCGTGACGACGGCCGCGCCCCCGGCGTGCCAGTCCAGGTGCGCGTCCGCGCTGCGGCGCGTGTCCAGCGTGTGCCCCTCCGAGGCGAACACCCCGCTGGTGTCGGCGGGCGTGTCCTGCGGGTCCAGATCGGCCCGGTCCGCACGCCCGTCGCCCAGCAGCACCCTGGCCTCCAGCCGGCCGAAGCGCCGGCCGGCGTCCAGGCCGACGGCCCAGGCGTCGGTGCGAGTGGCGGTGTTCAGGTCCACGGGGTTGCCCGCGCCGTCGGTGGGGTAATGGAAGTCGCCCCCCGTGCGCCGCAGCGTGAGCGCGGCGTCGCTGCGCCGATCGGGGCGCAGCTCCAGGCGCCCGGCCAGCGTCGTGTTCAGGTAGCGGTTGTTGATGGGGTAGAGTCCGCCGCTGTTGAAGCGCGAGCCGCCCAGCGACCAGCTGGCGCGCGGCCCGCCCCCGGAGGCGTCGGCGTTCCAGTCACTCAGCCCGTAGGCGCCGGCCGCGCCCGCGCCGGGCCCGGACACGCGCTCCCCGCGCCCGCCGCTGAGTCCGGCGCTCGCCCGCAGGGGGCCGGCGCCCCGGCGCGTGAAGATCTGGATCACGCCCGTGACCGCGTCCGAGCCGTAGAGCACGCTGCCGGGACCGCGCACCACCTCGATGCGCTCCACGTCCTCCGTGCTCAGGTTGGCGAAGTCGTAGCTGCCGCCCGGGTTGTTCACGGCCACGCCGTCCACCAGCACCTTGACGTAGCCGCTGTTGCCGCCGCGCAGGAAGAGCGAGGTCACGCCCCCGTCGCTGCCGGGCGCCACCACGGCCACGCCCGGCAGCGAGCGCACCGCCTCGGCCACCGTGCGCAGCCCGCGCTCCCGCAGCTCCTGGCCGGTCACCACGCTGGTCGCCAGCGGCAGCGCCGAGCGCGGAGTGGGCACCCGGGTGGCCGTGACCACCAGCTCCTTCAGCCGGAATGTGTCCCGTGGCTCCTGCCCCCGCGCCCCGCCCGCCCCCGCCCCCGCCCCCAGCGCCACCAGCGCCAGCGTTGCCAGGCCGATTCTCTTCTGACGCATCCGAAGCTCCTACTCCATCGAGTGATCGCCCGCCGCCAGCGCCACCACCTGGGGCGCGCCGGCATCGGGCCCGGGGCCGGGGTGGAGGGCGATGGCCACGGGCCAGCCGTATACCGCCTCGATCCGCTCGCGCGTGATGACCTGCCGGGGCGGCCCCTCCGCGGCGGGACGCCCGCGGTCCAGCAACAGCAGGCGCGCGGCGTAGCGCGCGGCCAGGTTCACGGCGTGCGTCACCAGCACCACCGTGACGCCGCCCGCCGCCAGTGCCGATGCCAGCTCCAGGATCTCCATCTCGTGGCGGATGTCGAGCGACGCCGTGGGCTCGTCCAGCACCAGCGTGCGCGGCTCCTGCGCCAACGCCCGGGCGATGCGCGTCCGCTGCCGCTCCCCGCCCGAGAGCGAGGCGACGGAGCGCTCCGCCAGCTCTGCCACGTCGCAGCGCAGCATGGCCTCCTCCACCGCGCGCCGGTCCGACGCCCGCTCCCGCGCCAGCGGCCCCAGGTGCGGGTAGCGACCCAGGGCGACCAGCTCCCGCACCGTGGTCGGGAACGCCTGTTCTTCGCCCTGCGGCACCACCCCCACACGCGCCGCCAGCTCGCGCCGGCGCCAGTCGCCCAGGGCCCGGCCGGCGTAGCGCACCTCCCCCGCCTGCGGCACCAGCGCCCCCAGCAGCACCCGCAGCAGCGTGGACTTGCCCGAGCCGTTCGGGCCAAGCACGGCGTAGAGCGAGCCCTCGGGCACCACCACGTCCACCCCGTCCAGCGCCGGGCGCCGGGCGCCCGCATAGCGGAAAACGACGCCGCGCGCCTCGAAGGCCGGGGTGGCGCTGGCGACGACGCCGTCGCTCACGCCCGCCTCCGCGTCAGCAGCAGGGCGAACACGGGCACACCCACCAGCGCCGTGACCACGCCCACCGGCAGCTCCTGGGCGCCCGCCACCGTGCGGGCGGCCGTGTCGGCCAGCAGCAGGAAGGCGCCGCCCGCCAGGAAGGACGCCGGCAGCAGCAGCCGGTGGCCGCTGCCCCAGAGCAGCCGCAGCGCGTGGGGCACTACCAGCCCCACGAAGCCGATGGCGCCGCAGGTGGCGACGCTGGCGGCCACCACCAGCGAGGCGACGACGTAGGCCGCCAGCTTCACGCGCTCCACGGGCACACCCAGGTAGAGCGCGGGCTCCTCCCCCAGCGCCAGCAGATCGAGGGGCCGGGCCAGCAGGAAGAGCAGGGCGACGGCGGGGAGCAGGTAGGCGGCCAGCACCAGCACCTGGTTCCAGCTGGCGGCGGAGAGGCTGCCCATGAGCCAGAATAGTGCGGAGCGGAACGCCCCGGCCCCGGTCAACGTCAGCAGCAGCAGGATCACCGCGTTGAAGAAGGCGCCGGCCACCACGCCCGCGAGCAGCAGCACCCGCGTGTCCAGTGCCCGGCCCACCCCCGCCGCGATGCGGAAGACGACCGCAACCGCCGCAATGGCGCCCACGAACGCCGCCGCCGGCACCGTCCAGGCGCCCAGCGCCGAGGCGCCCAGGGCGAAGGCCGCCACCGCCCCCACGGCCGCGCCCCCGGAGACGCCCAGGATGTAGGGATCGGCCAGCGGGTTGCGCAGCAGCGCCTGGAACACCGCGCCGCTCGTGGCCAGCGCGCCGCCCACCAGCGCCGCCACCATGGCCCGGGGCAGCCGCAGCTGGAGGACGATCGCCGAATCGGCGGGCCCGGCGCGCCCCAGCAGCGCCCGCAGCACCGTCCCCGGCGCCAGCCGCGCCGCCCCCAGGGCGATGCTGGCAAGCAGGGCGATCGCGAGGGCCAGGCCCAGCACCCCGAGGGGCGGAACACGACGCTGGCGAGCGCCTCGCGGGCCGGCTCTCATGGGCGCAGACCTGCGGATGGGGCGATGGGGGGATGGGGGGATGGGGTGACTCCGGCCGCCGAGGGCGCCGGTTGTACCTGAGGGGAAACGGTCGCGTCCGAAGCACCGGCGCGCTGGGACACCCGGTTCCCCCCATCGCCCCATCCCCCCATCTGCCGCGCCGCGCTAATCGAATGTGCAGTCGCGGAAGGATGCAGCGCCGCGAACAGCTTCTCCGCCGCCTCCGCGGCCCGGGGCCCGGGACGGTTCACCAGGTCGGGGTCCAGCGCCACCACCCGGCCGGAGCGGACGGCGTGCAGCCCGCTCCAGCCGGGGGTCGCCCGCAGGCGGGCGGCGGCACCGGCATCGTCGCCCCGCTGGCCGTAGACCGCCAGGATGACGACGTCGGCGTCGCGCCGGACGATCTCCTCCAGGCCGACCGTGGGCCAGAGGCGCAGGTCGCCGAAGACGTTGCGACCGCCGGCGATGTGCAGCAGCTCGTCCACGAAGGTGCCGCCGCCCGCCACCTCGGGCGGTTCGAGGCCGATCAGGTAGAGCACCCGGGGAGCGGGCTGCGCGGCGGCCCGCCGCCGCACGGCGTCCAGTCGGCCGTGCAGGCGGGCGACCAGCGTGTCGGCGGCGCCGCGCAGCCCCAGCAGCGTGCCCAGGTTGCGCGTGGTGCGGTCCGCGTCGGCCAGTGTCTCCACGCGGGCGGCGTAGACGGCCACGCCCACGGTCTCGAGGCGGCCCACCACCACCCTGGAGCGCTCGTCCGGCCAGGCCACGACCAGGTCCGGCCGGCTCGCGGCCAGCCACTCCACGTTGGGTGTCAGGCCCCCGCCCACGCTGGGCAGCCGGGCCAGCTCGGGGGCGTGGTCGTAGTCGGAGCGGGCGACGATGCGGTCGCGAGCACCGAGCGCCAGCAGCGTCTCGTTGATGGAGGGGATCAGCGACACCACGCGCCGGGCCGGGCGGGGGAGTCGGACCGCGCGGCCGGCGTCGTCGGTCGCGGCGATGGGCGAGGCCGCGGGCGGCGGGGTGTCCCGCCGGCAGCCCGGCGCGGCCCAGAGGAGGCAGAGGAGGGCGGCCGGCAGCCGGCCGCGCGACGTCGCCAAGAAAATCCCGTCCTTCTACCGGGAAGGGCGGGAAACACGGGGCTTTCGCCCACGAATGCACCCGACCCCTCCCTCGAGGGGTTCAATCGGGCGCGGACGAGGCTCGTCTCCTGGCTCGAGGCAGCGCCGCTCGCCTTCCCGGGTCCCCGCTGGGTTCCCAGTGGCCTTCTGAGCGGTGCGACTCCCGACGCGCGTGGCGCCGGGGCCTCCTACAGTGGCGGGGCCGCGCCGGCTTCTGACCGGACTTCCGTGGGGCCCCGTTCGCGTCTATGTGGCAGCAACGGTAGATGCCGCCGGCCCCCTCCGCAAGCCCCGGGCGCCCGCCGACAACGGCCATTCACCACAGAGGCACGGAGTCACGGAGGATGCACGGAGAACGGATCTGTTGCCGTCAACTACAACACCTGATCCCGGCCGAATCGAGCCGCCGTCGGTTGGCCGTCTCCGAGTGCTCTGTGGCTCTGTGGTGAAATGCAGTTGTTCAGTCGCTGCCGAGCGTCATTGCCGGCTGTGCCCGCGAGGCGGATCTTAGCCTGATGACGCCCATCGACTACCGGGCGCGGCTCCAGGCGACGGAGCAGGGGATCGTCGTGGACTCGCGCCTGGAGGGTCAACCGCCCCGGCACCACGAGCGGGGCCTGGTCCGGGATCGAGGCCTGGGGCGTGGGCCGCCCGGACCCCACCTACCCGGAAGGCGTGTACCTGCTGCTGCGCGAGGCCCCGCACGGCGACTTCCTCTGGCTGCGCGCAGAGGGCGTCGCCGACGTCGTGGACGCGCTCCGGCGGCGGCTGCCCGAGCGCACGGCCCCCGAGATCCAGGCCGAGGTCGACCGGCGCGCGCTGGCCGACCTGGAGCTGGAGGCCAAGGCGCTCTTCGGCGCCGGGGCATGGCCGCGCGTCCAGGCGCTGATCGAGGGCGAGCCGCTGCTGCGGACGCCCGCGGTGCGGCGGGCGGTCGTGCGACTCAGCCGCGGCGAGGTCGCACGGCTGGAGGAAATGGTGCGGGCGGCGCGGGTCGATCCCCGCGACGTCCTGCTCTGGGCGCAGATGGAGGGGCTGGGGTAGCGGGCGCTCGAACCGACGCGGAGGGATCATGCTGGTCATCATCAAGGACGACTACCAGGCCATCAGCCTGGAGGCGGCGCGGCTCGTCGCCAACCGCATGCACAAGAAGCCCAACCTGGTGCTCGGGCTGGCCACGGGCAGCACGCCGCTGGGACTCTACGGCGAGCTGATCCGCATGCACCGGTCGGAGGGCCTCGACTTCTCCAAGCTGACGACCTTCAACCTCGACGAGTACGTGGGCCTGCGGCCGGAGCACCCGCAGAGCTACCGCCACTTCATGAGGCAGAACCTCTTCGACCACGTCAACCTCGACCCGCGCTTCACGCACGTGCCGGACGGCATGGCCACGGACATCGAGGACCATTGCCTCTGGTACGAGCAGCGGATCCTGGCCGCCGGCGGCCTCGACCTGCAGATCCTGGGCATCGGCGCCAACGGCCACATCGCCTTCAACGAGCCCGGCTCCTCCCTCGGCTCGCGCACCCGCGTGAAGACCCTCACCGGCACCACGCGCGAGGCCAACGCCCGCTTCTTCGGCGCCGACGAGGACGTGCCGCGCTACGCCCTCACCATGGGTGTCGGTACCATCATGGAGGCGCGCGAGCTGTTGCTGGTGGCCAGCGGCGAGGGCAAGGCGCACGCGATTGCGGCCTCGGTGGAAGGACCCATCACCGCCATGGTGCCGGCCTCCATCGTCCAGATGCACGCCCGCGCCTTCCTGGTCATCGACCGCGCCGCCGCCGCCGGGCTCAAGGGCGCCTACGCCAGCAGCTTCGAGGAAGCCGTCATCACGCGCAGGAAGCTCTAGAACGGCAATTTTCACCACAGAGCCTCAGAGTACACAGAGCCGGCGGCCGCGGGAATCCGGACACTGAATCCGGATCCGAGTGGACGCCGGTTCTGTTTGTTGTTGTTAACCAACGAAAGAACTCTGTGCGTTCTCTGTGGCTCTGTGGCTCTGCGGTGAATCAAGGCGCAGAGTGCGGCTCGGCCGTCCGGAGCAGCAGCATCTGCCCGCATTTCATGCAGTGCACGCGATGCGGATTGCCCAGGCGGGTCGGCTTGCGAAGCGTCTGCGCCGCCCCGCACCTGGGACACGTTCCATCCAGCTCCACCAGGGTGTTCCGCTCGCGGATGTACTTGACGAAGAAGAAGATACCCAGGAAGAACGCCCCCAGCACCCAGGGGATGTGCGGCGGTACCCACATGACCACGCCGATGGCCGCCCAGCAGAGCAGGAGCAGGCCGAAGGCGTGGCCGGACCGCCAGGCGCCGGAGCGGGGGATGAGGACGACGCAGGCGGGCGTGGGGTGGAAGCCGAAGAGGTCGAGCCGCGCCGGGGGTGAGATCGCGCCCCCGTCGCGCCCGGTCGGCCGGCCGTCGCTCACCGCCGGGCGGTGTCCGTGGCGGGTCGTTCCGGCTGCCCCAGCAGGCGGGGTCGGCGAGGAGCGGCGCCGGCCGGCACGGCGGCCCTGCCGGGCGCGCCGGCCGGACCGGGCGCCGCCGTGGTGGTCGTAGCGGGCGCGGGCGCCGGAGCGACCAGTGGCGCGCCCGGCGTGGCCGTGCCCGGCGCGGCCGTGCCGGGCGTGGCCGTGGCCGGCGCGGCCGTGGCGGGAGCGGCGGTGTCCGCGGGTGCCGCGCCGGGCTCCACGCACGTCTGCTTGAAGGTGCGGCGCCAGTCGCGGCCGTGCTTGCCGTAGGCCTCGAACCAGCTCTGGCTCGGGCCGAAGCCCTGGGCCAGCAGCTCGACCTGCTCGTCCCGGTTCCAGTCCAGGTACTCGACCACGCGGGTCGCGCTCTTGCCGTCCCGCGCGTAGTCGTGGAACACCACGAAGGACGTGTCGTAGCCCACGTTCCCCTGCGGCGTGGCGATCATGAAGAGCGAGTAGGCAACCGTGCCGTAGGCCGGGCCGACGCCGAGCGTGTCGCCCACGACGAAGGTGGCGGCGAAGGCGGGGTCTACGGCGCCGGCCAGGGGGAAGGGCAGCAGCTGCGCCATGGCGCGCTGCCAGTTGCCGGGGAGCTGGGCGTGGCGCTGTCTCAGCAGCCGCTCCGCCAGGATCGGCGCCACGATCTGCATGGCTCGGCTGGGCAGCAGATCGGGGCCGAGGCGGTTGCGCACCTCCGGCGCCTGCGTCTTCTCCAGCGCCAGCAGCTGTGAGGTCGGACCGACCCCCGCCTCCAGCTCCATGGTGCCCACGCCGACCGGCAGGGGGACGCAGCTGTAGCTGGAGGGCACGGACGCGCTCTGCATCACGAAGGTGCCGACGCGGGCGCCGTTGTGGAAGAGAGCGAACTCGCCGCCCTGGCGCATGTGCTCGGCGATGAAGCGCAGGCCGTACGTGCGCCAGGTCTTGGTCGGCTTCAGCGGCGCCAGCGTGTCGCCGGAGATCTCGGCCACGGGCACGATGGTCGCCCCCGCGCCCGACGGTGTCACGTAGAAGAGCAGTGGACCCTGCGGCAGCCGCTCCCCCTCGGCGGTCAGCCCGCCGCTGACGTCGGTGGCGGCCTTGGGTGGGGGCGGGATCACCGCGACCTCGGCGCCCCCCCACTGCACGTTGTCGCAGCCCAGGGAAAGGGTTAGACTCAGGGCCGCTGCCAACTGGAGGAGCCGCTCGCGCATCGTGGTTTCCCGAGTGCTCGTGTGTGCTTTCCGTCACTCGTCGGGACCTCTGGCGGCCCCTCGGTTTCGTTGGTCAACCTAGGAAGACCCCCCAACCCACGCAACGTGCTCCTGACGCGACTTCGCCCGCCGGCAAGAGCCCTGGACCGCGTGTTTTCCAGCGCTGGAGCCACTGCGCCGTGACCATGGACTCCGCCGAGTTCCGCCGGATCCTGGGTCACTGGGGCAGCGGCGTTGCCGTCGTGGCCACGCATCCGCCCGGCGCCCGCCCCTGGGGTCTCACAGCCAATGCCTTCGCCTCCGTCTCCCTCGACCCACCCCTCGTCCTGGTCTGTGTCGACGTGCGCGCCGACACGCACGACGGCCTGCACGTCGCCGGCGCCTTCGCCGTGAGCGTCCTGGCCGGGGACCAGGAGCGCCTCGCCCGCCGCTTCGCCGCGGACGATGTGGCCGACAAGTTCGAGGGAGTGGCCTGGCGCACCGAGGTCACGGGCGCGCCCGTGCTCGAGGACGCCGTCGCCTGGGTGGACTGCCGCGTCTGGGCCGCCCACCCCGCCGGCGACCATACCATCTTCGTGGGCGAGGTCCTGGCCGGCGACGCCGCCGACCGCCTGCCGCTTTTCTTCTATCGCGGCGGCTTCGGCCGCTTCCAGCCATGAGTCCGCGACCGCCCCACCCCGGGCGCGCCGGCCGCGCCCTGGCCGCGCTGCTCGCCGGCGGCGCCCTGGGCATTGCCGCCGAGGTCGGAGGCGCGCTCCTGCTCTACAGCGGCCTGGGGCTGCTCAGCGCCGCCGGCTTCATCCTGGGCGTGGCGCTGACCGCCCTGGCCGCCGGACTGTGGGTGGGCGCCCCCGAGGCGCCCGCCGGCGAGCACGAGGCGGCCCCCAGCGCGGCGCGCTGGATC
>JADGQX010000106.1 GCA_017881445.1 Gemmatimonadota bacterium
GTCAGCGCAGGAGCTGCCAGAGGATGAGGGCGTTCAGCGCGGCCATGTTGACGCAGTTGGTGCAGATGGCGCGGATGCGGGCGATCATCAGCCAGGCGAGGTAGACGCTCACGGCCAGGGCGACGCCGACCAGGAGCGCCGCGGCCCGCGCCTGCCTGGCGTGGATCAGCCAGGGCAGCGCCAGGTACAGCACGACGCCCAGGGCTCCGTTGGGAACGTTGGGGATCAGGCTCAGGCGGCTGCCGAGCACCTTCTCGGAGCTGTCCCTGGCGGCGCCAGCGCACTTGCAGTGCGGGATGCGGAAGTCCGGGTCACGCCAGAGCCTGGAGGTGTAGTACGTCGCCTGCAGCGAGTAGAACAGGCCGAAGGCCGATAGCGTGTACCAGGGCCGGGCGTGCAGGAAGGAGAGCAGTGCGCTGATGATCCAGAAGGCCAGCAGCGCGCCCACGAGCTTCTCGAGGTACTCCCGCAGCAGGGGCGGCAATGCGCCCCGCGCACGGCTCTCGAAGTAGGAGCGGATGACGGCCTTGCGGCTGCGGCTGTATAGGACCTGCCGCCGGACCTCCTTTTCGCTCACCCGGCGAGCGATGGCCTTCCACCAGGCCGTGCGGCCGGAGGTCGCCGGGAGGGCCGATCCGCTCGTCATGGCGTCCCCGGGACGGAGCCGGAATCGGGCAGCTCCGGCGCCTGCGTAAAGGGTGGCAGCGAGTCGGTCGTGGCATACACGGCGCCCCGCACCATGCACCACTGGATACGCGTGTAGACCCTGCGCACGCTTGCGCTGGGAAACATGAGCTTGGCGATGTGGAGCGTGGTGTCGTTCTCGCAGTTGGGCCTGTCGGTGTCGTGCAGCAGGCCGCACTGGTGGCTGCTCTCGTGCAGGTACGTCTCCGCGACCCGCACCATCTTCGCCGCGGTGCCCGATACGTTCTCCACGATGCGCGACATCATCGTGTTCGTGTCCTCCTCGAACGGGAGCACGACCTTGGCGGTGAACAGCGGCCCTCCGGCGCCCTGGAAGGTCACGATGGTATAGCCGAGCAGGTCGTTGCAGCCCTGCGACGTGTCGGTCGAATTGTACCTGGAGACGAAGTAGGTGGTCACGGACGTGGAGTCCGCCTTGTTCAACATCAGGAAGTTGGTGTCGTCGAAGGTGAGCGACTCGCCGCTGCCGCACGTCATGTTCTCGGCGACCTCCGTGTTGGGAGGCGTGAACTGGATGCCGCCGTTGGCCAGGTTCAGGAACAGGTACGTGCCCTCGCTGCAGGTCCCGTCGGTGTCCACGCGCATCCCCATGTCGGGAATCGAATCGTCGCCGAAGTAGTCCTGACTTGTCGGATCCGTGTACTTGCCGGTCCAGCTGTTGTAATTGTTGCTCGCCAGCTTGCTGTCGCCGTTCAACCAGGCCTGCACGTTGGGCAGGTACGTGAACAGGTTCTTCGTGAAGTCCGTCCCCGTGCCGTCGTCGGCCGGATCCGAGCCGAAGGCGTCGCCGAAGAGGTGGCTGGCGATTTCCATCACCTTGTACGGGTAGTAGAGGAAGGGGTTACCCGTGATGTAGCCACCGTCCCGGCCGTGTTTCCGCAGCCCGCCCGTGATGATGCCCCTGTGCACCGCGACCTCGTAGTACACGACGTCTCCGGTCGCGCGGTCGAGCACCGGGAGCAGGGGCCGCCCCTGGTCGCTGAGGACGTACATCTGCGTCTGATCGACGTCGCCCGCGTCATCCGCGTTGTTCACGTATACGAACCAGTCGGAATAGCCGGCCGCGTTGCGCACGATCTTGGGGGACACCCGGAAGCTGCGCGGATGATTGCTTCCGGTGATGAAATCGATGCCCTCCGCGATGTACGTCCAGCAGAGGAACCAGCGGATGATGATGTCGATGATGGAGCAGACCCAGGTCAGGATCATCGTGACGATGGCTTCGAACGTATTCAGCAGCACGATGATCGCCTGCAGGATGTAATTGCAGACGAGCTGCGTCACGGCTTCCAGGACGATCTCCAGGACGTAGGTCCAGCCGCACACCACCTGCGTCACGGTGTTGCAGACGTTGTTGCAGATGTTCTCGCAACCGCAGCTGCAGCCGAAGAAGCCGCAGAAGAAGTCGCAGATGCCGCAGACCACGCCGCAAACGGCGCCGCAGACCGTCTTCACGACGTTGTTGCAGACGTACTGCAGCACGTTCTCCAGGACGCCCACGATTTCCTGGATGAGCGTGCAGACCAGGACCAGGACGTTCTCGATGACGGCGATGACGACCTGGATGACGGTGATGACAGGCTGGAAAACGAGACTGCAGAGCATGCTCAACCCTCCGTTGCGCCACGAACCCGCTGTCGTTTCCGGGGGGGAAACATCTGGCGTGCGGCCGGCCTATGTAGGGCCGGCAGCCCGCGCGAGCAAGAGCGGCGGTGCGGCTGACAGGCGGGACGCGGCCGGTCCGGAGCCGCGCCCGCCCGCCCGCCTCAGGCGTTCGCGTCCGAGCAGGTGCGCGCCCAGGGCACGATGTCGAGCCGCTCGAAGGGGATCGGGGCGCCCGTCTCCTGGCAGATGCCGAACCGGTCGGGGGTACGGACGAGCCGGTCGAGGGCCTCGTCGATCGCCGCGAGCTGGCGCGATACCCGGGTTTCGTCCGCCGAGTCGATCTCCTGCTGCATCGTGTCGGTCCCGAGGTCGGCCGGATGCGTGGGCACCACCGAAGCGTCGCCCGATCGCTCTTCCTCGGTGCCGGCGGCGTCCTCTGCGACCGAGCGATTCAGCGCGGCCAGGGCGCGCGCGCGCTCGTCCTGGAGTCGCCGCTCCAGGTGAGCGCGCTGAGCCTGGGTGAGTGTCATGAGCATGCCTCCTGATGACGGTAGGGGCGTGGACGTTTCCCGACACCGCCCGGAGGCAGGATTCACGCCGCCCGTTCTCCGGGCGGCGCAGGCTGGGGGCAGATGCAGGCAGGGCGGCGCTCATGCGCCGCCCTGCCGCCCATCCCTTCGGTTATCGCTCCAGGTCGCTCACCGTCCCGGCGGCGTCACCTGGCTGCGGGCGCAGCCTTCACGCCATCAGGCGCATGCCCGGGGCCGCCCAGCGTGGGGATGATCTGGGCCGCGAGGGCGACCTGCAGCACCTGCGCGATCTGGCTGAGCGTCGCCTCGGGCGCGCCCACGCCACCGCCGGCGAGCGTGACCATGTGCGCGTTGGCCAGCGCCTGGCCTACTCCGGGCGCGATCTGCGGCAGCAGCTCGATCTGGCGGAAGCGCAGGTACGCCTCCCCGCCCTCGTGCAGTGCCTCGTTCACGCGCCGGATGCCCTCGGCCTGCGCTTCGGCGACCTTGGTGATGTGGATGGCCTCGGCCTCGGCCTCGGCCAGCGCCGCGATCTTGACCTGCTCCGCGTCGGCCGTGGCCTGGGCGATGCTCGTGGCTTTCAGCTCCGAGGCCCGGCGGCCGGCCTCGGCGTCCTGCCGCAGCGCCTCGGCCGTCGCCACCTTGGCCGCGTTCTCGGCCATCACCTGCGACAGCTCGCGCTGCTTGTTGGAGATCTCGCGCTCGGCCTCGAGCTGCGCGTCCTTGGCCCGGCGCTGCTGCTGCGCGGCGACGATGTCCGCCTCCGCCTTGGCGATGGCCGCCGATTGCCGGCGCATGGCCTCGGCCACCTCCGACTGTACGGCCTTGATGTTCAGGGAGTTGAACACCAGGCCCAGGTCCTCCAGTTCGCGCGAGCAGGCCTTGCGGATGATGAGGGAGAGCGGATCGTCCTCCTCCGCCGTCGCGTCCAGGTCGGTCTCGTCCCTGCGCGAGGAGCGGGCCGAGAAGAGCTGGTCGTGCGTCAGCAGGTTGATGGCACGCCGGCCCGAGCTGGATAGCAGGTCCGTCAGCGTGTTCATCTGCTCGGACTGCTCCTTGGCGAAGAACCGGTTGGCCGCCGTCAGGATCATCTGGTCGCTCTCGCCCACCGACACGATGGCGCTGGCCAGCACCTGCACCTTGATCGGCTTGGGCTTGTCGTCGTCATCCCGGTCCGAGGTCTGGTCCGTGATGTCCAGGTCCACGTTGATCGCCATGCTGGGGATGGTCGCGCCCACGGTCAGCAGCGGGATCTCCTTCGACTTGCACGGCCCGCGGTAGATCACCTTCGAGCCCTGCAGCCAGCTCACGATCCGGATCTCACCCTTCTCCACGTCGCGCAGGAAGCGCGTCGCGATCATGGGAACCAGCAGCAGCACCACGACCAGCACGATCACGATGACGAGCCACATCGGCATGTTGTCCATCTTCATCTCCAGTACCGGGGAACTTCACTCCGCCGCTTCGCCGCGGCCGAGCCAGGAAACCACGCACTCGTTGCGCACGGGATCCACCTCTTCCACCCGCAGCCGGTCGCCCATGTGCACCCGCACGCCGGCCTGCCGGTCCTCCAGGCGCAGCCTCGCCAGGATCTGGCGCAGCTCGCCATTCAGCTCCAGCCGCACCAGCCCGTCGCCGGTCGCGTCGAACGCGGTGGTGGCCGTGGCCACGTCCATCCAGGTGTCCACGAGCGTGCGCGCCGGCGCCGATGCGAAGCGGAAAAGCACCGACCAGACCGGTCCCAGCACGCCCGCCTCGAACGCCACGCCCGCCAGCAGCGCCGCCAGCGCCACGATCAGGGCGGGCAGGCGGCCCCGCAGCAGCAACCCGGCCGCTCCCACGCCCACGAGCACCCCGAACAGCACCCGGGGCGACAGCCACGACAGCAGCGTGCCGGCGAGCGAGCGCTCGCCCGCCTCCTGCCCGTGCCCGTGCTGCTGGGCGCCGTGCGCGCCCGCGTCGTGCCCGTGAACGTCATGCGCGTGGCCCAGGCCGTGGTCGAGGTGGCCGCCCGCGTGACCCGCGTGCCCCCCCCCCACCGCATCGGCCGCGTGCCCGCCGGCGTGCCCGAGGTGGCCAACGGCGTCGCCGCCATGGAGATGCCCGGCCACCGCGCCGCCGTGGCCGAGCGCGTCCGCGTGCCCGCCGCCGTGCAGGTGCGCGCCGGCCGCGTCATGCCCATGGCCGACGAATCCCGCGAAGGCCATGATGGCCAGACCGAGGAAGCCCAGCAGCAATGCCAGGAGATAGAGGTCCATATGTCCTTCCGGAGCCAGTCGTGGATGTTCGGCTCCAATGTATACTACGCGGCGCATATCGGCTGGATTCACTCCGATCGCGACCGCGTGACACCCCCGGGCCGTTGCCGCCGGCTGGGGCGGGCGGCGGCGCTCGGCTGCTGCCTGGGCGCGCTCCTGGCGTGGAGCGGCTTCGTGCCGGCGCCGCGGCCTCGGCCCACCCTGGCCTACACGCTGCAGATCGACTCCGCGCACACCGACGTCCTGGATGTCGCCATCCGCTTCCGCGGTCTGCCCGCCACCTTCCTGCTGGCGATGAAGCGCCATGCCGAGTACAACGCCGGGTATTGGCGCTACATCGAGGGGATGCGGGTGGACGGCTCGGGCGACGACGACGCCGCCGGCATCGTCCGGATGGACAGCACGCTCTGGAGGGTCACGCTCCCCGGTGGCCGCGGCGTGCTGCGCTACAGGCTGCGCGTCCAGCCGCCCGCCGACCCCCGGCGCGCCTGGCAGACGTACGTGCGCGCCGACGGCGCGCTCATCAACCCGCCCGACGTGTTCCTGTACCTGCCGACGCTGGCCGGCACGCCGGTCACCGTCAAGCTGCGCTTCCCGCGCTCCTGGTCGCTGGCGACGGCGCTGCCGGCGGCGGCGGCGCGGGACCGGCGCACGGCCCGGGATGCGGCCACGCTGCTCGACTCGCCCATCCTGCTCGGCCGGCTGCGCCACTGGACGTTCCAGGGCGGCGGCACCCGCTACCACGTCGCCTACTGGCCGCTCCCCGATGCGGCGCCCTTCGACACGGCCGCCTTCGTGGACGGACTGCGGCGCCTGGCGCTGGCCGCCACGGGCGTGTTCGGGCGCGCGCCCTCGCCCGTGTACGACTTCCTGCTGCTGGACGGGGCGGGCGACGCCCTCGAGCACGGGCGGTCCGTGACCATCGGAGTGCCGAGCGCCGCCCTGGCGCGGGACCCGCACGCGTCGCTGGCCGAGATCGCACACGAATTCTTCCACAGCTGGAACCTGGTCGCGATCCGCCCGGCCAGGTTCAACGACCTGGGCTACGGGCAGCCGGCGCGCACTCCCGGGCTGTGGCTGGGCGAGGGCGTGACCCTGCATTACGCCGAAGTGCTCCCGCGGCGCGCCGGCCTCGTCCCGGCGGCGCCCTCGCGCCTCGATCACCTGGTCGAGCTGCTGCAGGCGTACTATGGCTCGCCCGCGCTCCTGCGCGTCCCGCCCGAGCGCGCCAGCCTGGCGGCCGGCGACTCGCCCGTGACCAACCCGGACGCGACCGGCGGCTACTACCTGCAGGGCGAGCTGCTGGGCGACGTGCTCGATGCCCGCGTGCGCCAGGCGACGCGGGAGCGGCGGGGTCTGGACGACGTGATGCGGGCGCTGTTCCTCGCGAGCCGCGAACCTTCTTACGGCGGCTTCACGTCCGAGTCGCTGGTGGCGGCGTTCGACGCCGTGTGCGGCTGCCGGCTGGACGCGTTCTACGCGGGCGAGGTCCGGGGCGCGGGCCCGATCGACGTATCGCCGGTGCTCGAGCGCATCGGCTTGCGCCTGGTCCTCGACTCGGTGCCGGCGGTGGACAGCGCGGGGCGACCCCTTCCCGACGGCCGCCTGGCCCTCGACTTCTCCGCCCCGCCCGGAGTCCTGCGCCTGGTCGTCAACAACCCGGCGACGCCCTGGGCGCGGGCCGGACTCCGCACGGGCGACGAGCTGCTGACGATCGACGGAGCCGCCGTGGGCAGCTTCGGGGAGCTGAGGACGGCGCTGAGCCGGCTGCGCGTCGGCGACCGGGCGCTGCTGCAGGTTAGGCGAGCGGGGGAGGTGCTGCAGCTCCCGGTGACCGTGTCCGGCTACGTGCGGCCGCGCGTCGCCTTCGTCGATGCGCCGGGGGTCACGCCCGCGCAGCGGGCGCGCCGAGCGGCGTGGCTGGCCGGGGAGTAGCTAGGGCAGGCAGTCGACCCAGGCGGCCGTGGTCGCGGCCAGCTCCTCGAGCACCTCGCCGCCGGTCCGCCCCGAGCGCTTGAGTACGGCGAAGGAGTGATCTCCACCCTCCACGATGTGCAGCTTCGCGAGCGGGCCCAACCCGCTGGTGACTCCCCGGATCAGCTCCAGCTCCGCCAGGTCGTCCCGGGTCCCCTGCAGGAAGAGCATGGGCACGCCCACCTGCGCCAGATGCTCGGCCCGGGTGATGGCCGGGCGCTTGGGCGGGTGCAGCGGGAAGCCGAAGAAGACCAGCCCGCGCACGCCGGGCAGCGGCGCCAGCGCCTGGGCGGTCGAGGTCATTCGGCCGCCGAAGGACTTGCCGCCCGCCACCAGGGTCAGCCCGGGCGCCTCGGCCCGCGCCAGCTCGCAGGCCGCCCGCACCGTGGCGGCCGCCAGCGCGGGCGGGTCGGTGCGCGACTGCCGCTGCTCCATGTACGGGAACTGGTAGCGCAGGGTGGCGATCCCCTGGTCGGCCAGGCGCCGGCTCGCCGCCTCCATGAAGGGATGCGCCATGCCGGCGCCGGCGCCGTGCGCGAGGACCAGCAGGGCGCGTGCGTCTGCAGGGCGGAGCATCAGGGCGGAGACCCGCCCGCCCTCCACCGGAATCGTGCGCGGGATCGACTCGGCCATGGTGGGGTGAAGCTGGCCCGCCGCGCCCGCCGGCGGAAGGCCGGCGGGCGCGGCTGCAGCCGGCGTCAGGTGATGGTCCAGGCGGTAGCCGCCCAGGTCGACCAGCCGGCCGAGCGGAGCAGGCGGTAGCCGCCCAGGTCGACCAGCCCGTCACGGTCCCGCGAGCTACTGTCGGGAGCTGCAGGGCGGCGGGCGAGGGCGGCAGTCGTATCGAAACGTTCCAGCGCTCCGATACTTCCTTGCCGCCGCGGCGCTCTTCAGCGCGGGGGCGAAAAAGCCAGGTGCTTCTGTGGCAGTGGCTTACGGCGGCGGTTTCGCTGGCTCCGCCCTTGCTCCATGGTTCAGCGCGAAGATGAATCAAAAGACATGGGACGCCGAGTGGGCGGGGCCGGAGCCAGGCGCCGCGGGGCGGAGCCATGCCCGGGGGCTACGGAGGGTCGGGTATGAAGAAGGTCAGAGTCGCACTCTTCCTGATCACGCGCGACAACGATTATCAGCGAGAGCAGGCGTCGGTGGCGGAAGCGACGGCGCAGCGGCTGGGGATCGGCTTGCAGGTGCTCTACGCGGGTGGTCAAGTGATCGTGCAGATGACCCAGATCCTGGCCGCGATCCGCGCCCACCCGGCGGACCGGCCCGATGTGGTGATGGTGGAGCCGGTGGGCACCGGCATGCCGCACGTAGCGAACGCGGCCGCGGAAAGCGGCATCGGCTGGGTCGTGCTCAACCGGGAGTCCGATGACCTCGCCCTGCTGCGGCGCATCTCGAGCGTTCCCATGGGGAGCGTGGCCTCCGACGCGGTCGAGGTCGGGCGCATCCAGGGCCGGCAGTTCTCGGCTCTGCTGCCGGCGGGCGGCACGGTGCTGTACGTGGAGGGACCGTCCGGCGACGTCGCGAGCCAGCGGCGGGCCGGGCTGGAGCAGACCTGTCCGGCCAACGTCGTGGTCAAGTCGGTGCGCGGGAGGTGGACGGAGGAGAGCGCGTTCCAGGCAGTCAGGTCGCGGCTGCGGCTGGCGGGGTCACGCGCGCCCAGCGTCGGCATCATCGGCTGTCAGAACGATGCCATGGCCATGGGCGCCCGCAGGGCGGTGGAGGCCCTGACGGACGCCCGGCAGCGCGATCAATGGCTGAAGCTCCCCTTCACGGGTGTGGATGGGCTTCCGTCGAGCGGCCAGGCCTGGGTGGAGAACAGGCAGCTGGCGGCGACGATCGTGACGCCCGCGCTGAGCGGCATCGCCCTGGAGCTGGTGGCCAGTGCGCTGGCGACCGGCAAGCAGGTGCCCGAGCTGACCCTCACGAAGCCGGTTTCCTATCCTTCGCTCGAGGACCTGCGCGCGCGCGCGGGCCGGCCGGCCCTGCGGCTGGTCCGGACCTGAGGTCAGCGGGCGTCCGGCTTCCGTCCGGCGCCGAGGTTGTCCCAGTTCATGATCGTGTTCAGCACCAGCGCGTAGCTGCCGATGGTCTCGCCGCGGTAGACCGGGTTGTTGCCGAAGAGCACGACGTGCCCCTTCCCGGCCGGCACATCGACGACGACCGCCCGCCGGGCGATGTCGCCCCCGCCGTCGAGCAACCCGGAGACCAGCAGGCCGGGCGCTTCCCCGAATCGCAGGACGACGCGCGCCCGCTGCTCGGGCGGAATCACCTCGATGGGGTTCCGCAGCTGCTCTTCCGTGGGCAGGGCATACTGCCAGGGGTCGATGCGCGGGCGCTCCGGCGCCAGGTGCGCGGAATCGGGGACGGGCCGGCCCTGGACCACGTCCGGGTCGTCGGCGCTGCCGCGGCCGGTGGCCCGCGCCGAGTCGGCGTCCCCTCCCCTGCGCCCGCGCCGGAATGCCGAGGCGTTGAAGCTGCCGCCATCCTCGCTGTACACGGCCAGGCTGTCCCGCACGCCGTAGACGATCGGGCTGGCGTCGTCCACGATGCGCGCGCGCAGCAATGAGCCCACCACCTCGCCCCGCCGGGCCTGGTTCAGCGTGACGCCCGCGGTCAGCCCGTAGGTGATGGCCAGCTCCGCGGGACTGCCGGCCGCGACCAGCACGCCGCCCCCGGCGACGAAGCTACGCAGGTTTGCGACCCCCTCCAGCCCCAGCCCCGGCCGGATGTCGTCCGTCTCGGCCCAGCTGCCGATGTTGGGCGTGAGCGCCGTCTTCTTCCACGGCATCGGATTGCGCCAGCCCGGCAGTCCCTGCACGATGCCGGCGACGGCGTCGTCGGCAGGCGGGAAGAGGATCACGTCGAAGCGCGCGCCCAGCTTCGCGTCCCGTGCCACGTCCTGCGTGCTGATGTAGCTGTAGGGGATCTCGAGCGCGTCGAAGGCCTGACGCCACCAGCCCTCCGTCTGCGTGCCCGTCCAGACGTGCACGATCGCCACCCGGGCCGCGCGCGCGGGATGGGTCTTCACGCCCGGCGCGCTGTCGAGCGGGACCGCCGTCACGCCCACCTCCCGCCCGACGCGGTCCAGCTCGGCCGCGGGCACGCCCCGCACCAGGAACGACCCGCGCGCGAACGTCCGGCCCGCCGCCTGGAAGGGCTGCTCCGCCACCTGCATGTCGGCGGCGCGCAGCCGGAAGCGCAGCATGGCCAGCCCGTCGTCGCCGTTGGCGGCGATGGCCCACAGCGCCGAGCCCGCGCCCGAGCCCGCAGGCCGTTCGACTCCGCCCTGCGCCCGGATAGTTCCCGTGACCCGCTCCACCGGCACGTCCAGCACCCTGGCGTCGGTGATGCGCACCGCCTGGACGTCGAACGCCTCGGGGAAGGTCCAGCCCGTGTCGTCGTACGGCTGCTTCTGCGGGTCCTGCGGGCTCCAGAACTGGTAGTCCAGCAGCGCGTCCGCGATGCGCGAGAAGGGCTGGTCCATGCGGATGATGTAGCTGCCCGCCGGGAAGCGCCGCTCCACCGTGCGCGGCCCGCGCCGCGGCGCAGTCGTGTCAGCGGCCGGTCGCCCCGCCGTCGTGTCTGCGGGAGTCCGCCGCCCCGCCGTGTCCGCGGGAATCCGCCGCGCCGTGGTATCCGCCGCCGCGCGCGTCCGCGTCGTGTCGCCGCTCGGGCGGCGCTGCGCGCTGTCGGCGCTGGCCGAGTCGCGGCCGGCGCGGCGCGGGGCGCGCACGGGCACGGTAGCTGTGAAGGCGGCCGTGGCGCGCGAGATCTCCACGCGCTGCTTCTGTAGCACGCGCAGCAGCTCCGCCTGCGCGCCCGGGCGCCGGTCATCCGCGGGCAGCACGTACGCCGCGGGCCCCTCCGTGCGCGCCTTCAGAATCGAGCGCTTGCTCTTCTCGTAGTAGTTCTCCAGGAACTGGCGGCGATTGTTGGCGAAGTAGCTGAGCGAGACGAGAATGCCCGTCTGCTCGTAGTTGTTGTTGTTGCGCAGCGACCATTTCACGCGCGGCAGCGGCGGGTCCTGCCGGTACCACGTGCGCTCGGTCTCCCGCGGGGTGAGCGTGCGCTCGACCGTCTCGGCGGTGCCGCCGTTGCCGAAGGTCTCGTAGAGGCGGCTGATGCCATTGTGCGTGGCCGCGATGAACATCAGGTAGCCGGGCGACCAGGTGTCGAAGGTCCCGTGCGCGAACACGCCCGGCATGCCCAGCCGCGTCATCTCCTGCACGTTGTTCCAGCCGAGCATCTGCCACTCGTTCGCCAGCAGCGGGTCCAGCCAGGCGTTGTAGGGGCCGTCGCCCACGGTGTTGTCGTACAGGTAGGGCACCGACTCGTGCAGGTCGTGCAGCACCTGGGCGTGCCAGTCCACGTAGGTGTTCAGCACGTTCTGCGTCAGCTTCAGCGTCAGCGCCATGGCGTCGCGGTTGTTGTCGTGGGCGACGTAGTGGCCCCAGTAGACCAGCGGCGGCCAGGTCTCGCCCGGGTGCGCCATGTGCCAGTTGAAGATGTCCACCTGCCGGTCCCGCCCGTCCACCTCCACGATGGGCGTGATCAGCGTGACCAGGTGGTCGCGGATGTTGCGGATGTAGGGGCTCTCGTCCACCGCCAGGCGATAGGCCAGCTCCATCAGCGCACTGGGCGCGCCCGCCTCGGGCGAGTGGATCGCGCCCGTGATGTAGTAGACCGGCGCCGCCTCGGCCGCGATGCGGCGCGCCTCCGCGTCGTCCATGCCGATCAGCCGCGGGTCCGCCAGCTTCGCCAGCTGCTCGCGATTCGCGTCCAGCCGCGCCAGCAGCGCCTCGGACGCGACCGCGACCGCGATCATCTCCCGCCCTTCCTCGGTCGTGCCGATCGTGTACACCCGCACCCGCGGCGACGATGTCGCCAGCAGCCGCATGTACCGGTACACCTCCTTCGAGTCCGCCAGCTTCGTGGGCGCGCCCGCGATGTCGCCCAGCACCGCCTTCGGCGTCGGCACCGTCGCCGACGCGGGCAGGTAGTCCACCAGCGGCGACAGGAAGAACGGCTCGGTGGTGTACTCCCGGATCTTCGCCCCGTAGGCCGAGTCGATCGGCTGCTCCGGCGCGCGCCCCGGCCGGGCCAACGACGGATCCTCGCCTGCCGGCGCCGCCGCCTGCCGCGGCGCGGCGCCGGATTGCGCGTGGGCCGCGCTGGCCGGCGCGAGCAAGAGCAGGAGCAGGGCGACCAGCAGGCCGCCAGGCGTGCGCGAACGTGACATCACGGTCCTCTTCGGGATTTCGGCTGGTGGGGGCGCCCAGCGCGGACGCAGGGCTAATCTTGCGAGGTCGAGTCAGGCGAGGCAACGGCGGAGGCACCGGCGGCCGACAGCCCTGCGCACAGCGTCGTGCGGGGCCTTCGGCGTCCCGGGTCGGGACGGCGGGCTCAGTCCGGCCGGGAGATCAACCGGCTACCGAGCGCGAGTATGCCGAAAACGAAAAGGAGGATCAGGCCGGGCAGAATGCCCGCCTGCGGCAGCTGGCCGCGGAACGCGGCATCCAGAAACTCGTTCATGGCGCTGATCGGCTCGTCATCTTTCCGCCCCCCTGGTTTGGGATGTGCCCTGTCGCGCCCCTCGCCGCCCATGAATTCACGACCTGGCGATCAGGATCTGGAGCAAGCGCAGCGCCACGACAGACGAGAAGATAAGTCATGGCGCGCAGCAGGGTTACAAAATCGCCCCGGGAAAAGCGGACCCGGAGGGCGCGAAATATGTAGCGGGGGCGTGTAACGTTTCGGTGGCGCGGGCCGGCGCGCGCAGCCGCGCCTGCGGCCGGGGTCGCGCCTACGGCAGCGTCCGCCACTTTCCGCCGGCGGGGTCGAACACCTCGATCTTCGTGATGGGATGGATCTCCCAGAGCGTGGCCCGGAAGGTCGGCCCGGGCGTCGGCTGGTGCGGATCGTAGTTCGTGGTCTGGAGGAAGTGCTCCGGGTCGTACATGAGCCAGCCGGAGATGCGCACGGAATCGCCGGCGACGGCCGCCGTTCTGAGCGACTTCGGCGTCCATGGATGGCCGTTGGCCCGCACCCGGGGCGTGGACTCCACCACCATGCCCGCGGACTTCGGATCGTCCGGGTGGCGCACCAGTGTGATGTGCCAGTCGGTGCCGGCATAGTCGCGGGCGTGGCAGTTCGTGGTCTCGCCGCCGGGACTGTTGACCGAATCCTCCACGATGACGCCCTTCTTCCGGGCGACGAAGGCCGTGACCGCCACCGGCGCTCCCTCGTAGGCCGCGATCACCGCCAGGTCCGGCGCCGGCCACTCGTCGCGCCGCTCCAGGTGGTTGGCCGGATAGGGCAGCGCCAGCAGCGCGTCCAGCGTTACCGGGTGATAGAGCGCGGACTCGTCGATCCGGTTCTTCCGGTGGTTCGTCAGCGTGTCCCCCCCGTCGCCATCCGCGCCGCACACGCCCCGCGCACCCCCGTTGAACACGCGCGTGTCTGGCTGCGCCTTGGCCCAGGTGGAATCGACGGCGGACTGCGCCGCCAGCGCGTCGGGCAGCGTTGCAGCGAGCGCGAGCAGTGCCAGGCCGAGAATGTGGCTACGCATGAACCCTCCGGGGAGCGAATGGGCGCGCGGGTGTCCCGGGGGGAGGAGGTGGCCGCACGAGCCGGCGACGGGCGTGGGGGGACGCCCTCTCACGGCTATGCGCCGGAAACCCGCAGGTCAAGCGGAGCGATGCAGGACGCC
>JADGQX010000321.1 GCA_017881445.1 Gemmatimonadota bacterium
GTCCCGGGGACGGCCGCCGGCGCGGCCCCACGCCCCGCCGCCGTCGCCGGGATGGCGGTGAACGCCGGCGCCGCCTTCCAGTACGTGGACCGCGCAGGCGAGGCCTGGGAGGCGGACCGCGCCTACACGCCCGGCGGCTGGGGCTACGTGGGCGGGGTCGCCGCCGCGACCGAGCACCGCATCTTCGACACGGACGACGACCCGCTGCTGAGGACCACCCGCGAGGGCGCCAGCGCCTATCGCTTCGACGTGCCGGACGGCAGCTGGGAGGTCGAGCTGCGCTTCGCCGAGACCGTGCACGAACGGCCCGGCGAGCGGATCTTCGACGTGAGGGTCAATGGCCTGACCCTCGCCGACGGCCTCGACCTGGCCGCCGCCCCCGGGCCGTGGCACGCCTCTGCGCTCGTCGCCCGCGTAGACGCCACGGAAGGCAGGGGGATCGTGATCGAGTTTCCCGCCCGCGCGGGCGTCAGCACCATCAGCGCCATCCGACTCCGGCGGCGCTGACGCACGCGGGCAGGGGCCGCCGCGGCTCCGGCGCCGGGGCGCCTGAATGAAAGAGGCCGGGCAGCTTGCGCCGCCCGGCCTCTCCCACTCCCCCACACCCCACCCCGCCCACTCCGCCGCTAGGGCGTGCCGCCTCCAGGCGCCTGCGCCGGAACGGTGCCCCCGACCCGGCCATCCTTCAGGATCCACACCCACTTGTCCTGCCCGCAGATGACGACGTCCACCACGGCTTTCTTGTCGTCGTTGAAGCTCTTGCGATCGGGGATCGACCGGTAGCACGCCGGCGGGTCGCCGCTAGCCGGTGGGTGGTTGTGCGCGGTGCCCACGTAGCCGGGCGTCTCGCACGGCTCGTAGCGCACGGTCGTGGCGCCCGCCTCGATCATGTTCGCCAGGCGGAACCCGTCCACGTGCACCACACCGTTCGCGACGTGGCCTTCCAGGCACAGCACGAACTCCACCTGGTCGATGAACCGGTAGAGGTAGTCCCACTGCTGCGCCACCGCCGGCGCCACGATCACGGGCGCGGTCCCGCCCACGGGCGCGGAAACGTCCGTCGGCTCGCTCGCCTTGGCGACCCAGGTCGGTGCCTGCTGCGCGGCCAACGGTCCCGCCACCAGCAGCAGGGCACCCGCCACGATCCCGATGTGGTGCGTCACATCCCCCTCCCCTTCTCCTGCGCTCTTCGCTGCCGCGGCCGCCGGGTCCAGCTCTCGCCCCCCGGTCCGCGCGTCGTCCGGGCCACGCTCCGTGCAAAGCCGGGGCCGCTGCAACGGCCCGGTGAACCACGCAACAACTTGACACAAAACGACTTATAGACACCCGCGAGAGCACGGGGCCCACGAGCGCAATCGGGATTTCAGGGTGGTGACTACAGGGGCTGGCGCGGCGTCGGCCCAGCACCGGGAGCTCGAGTACGCCGGCCATCGGCTGAGATCGATCGAGATCGACGGCTCCTTCTACTCCATTATGAAGAAGTTGCGGGACGTCCGGGTTCCCCTGGGCAACTTCCTGGCCTCGAGACGGAGGTTGGCGCATGCCTTCCGGCGCCACGCCTTCGACGCCTGGCACCCCGTCACCCTGTCGCGCCCGTTCATCGACCTGTTGCGCCGGCACGGCGCCGTCCTGATCTTCGCGCACACGACGGCGGGCCGGCTCTTCGCCGAAGAGCTGGCCGTGCCCTGCGTCCGCCTGCGCCCGTATCGCTTACGGTGGCTCTGCGCCAGTGGTTACACCGACGGGGAACTGGATCCGGGCGGCGCGCAGCCGTTCCCGGACCGGCGGCACGGAAGCCGCCGACCGGCTGCATGCCCCCTTCGACACCATGAGGCTCGCCGGAAGGCTCACCGCGTAAGGGTCGGCAGGGGCATGAGGGTCAGCATGAGGACGGCACGACAGGGAGTGTCATGGAGAACCCGCGCATCGCCGCGCTGCACAGGATGGTCGAGCTCAGCCCCAACGATGCGCGACTGCGCTTCGGGCTCGCGCTCGAGTACGAGAAGCTCGAGCGCTGGGAGCAGGTCGCCAACGAGCTGCGCGAGTATCTCGCCCTGGCCGACGACCAGGGGAATGCCTGGGGTCGTCTCGGCCGCGCCCTGCGCGAGCTCGGCCGCGAAGCCGAGGCCCGGGAGTCCTACCGGCGCGGCATCGACACCGCCAACCGTCACGGCCACCCCGGCATGGCCGCCGAGTTCGAGGAGATCCTGGAGGAGTGGGGCTGACCTTGCCGTTTCAGTTCGTCCTTGCCTTTGTCCTTGCCCCTGCCTTACCGTGCCTGCGGCCGCTTCCAGCGCCGCCAGATCAGCGGTAGCAGGCTGAGGAGCAGCAGCAGCCCACCGGCCAGCAGCATGTGCACGTAGGCACTGCGCCGGGCCTCCAGGCTGCCGGCCAGGATCGCAGAGGCGAAGTAGGTGTAGGCGAAGGCGCCCGGCAGGATGCCGAGCGCAGTCGCCAGGACGTAGTCGCGCAGGCTCACGGACGATAGTCCGGCCCCGTAATTCAGTGCATTGAACGGGACCAGCGGTACGAGCCGGAGGAACAGCACCGTCAGAAAGCCGTGGCTCCCGGCGTTCTGATCCAGAGCCGCGACGCGCCCCTTCAGCCGGCGCGAGACATAGTCCCGGCCCAGATGACGGGCGAGCAGGAACGCGATGCCGGAGCCCAGGGTCGCGCCGGCCCAGTTCAGGGCCAGGCCGGGCCAGAGCCCGAAAATGGCGCCGCCGGCCAATGTCAGGGCGCTGCCGGGCAGGGCGAGACCGGCGGCGAGGGCGTAGATCAGCACGAACACCAGCGGCGCCAGCGGCCACTCCCGCACCGTCGTCAGCAGCGCCAGCGCCCGGTCGCGCGACACCAGCGCACCGAGCGGTGTCAGCCAGATGCCGAGACCGACCAGCAGCAGGCCCGCGACCAGCAGCGCGAAACGGCGCCCCGCGCCGCGGCCGGCCGGCCCGGACGATGCACCGGACGCGGCGGACGCGCTCACCCGCGCCGCCCCGGCCGGCCCGCGCCGGGGGCACTCGGCAGCCACGGATTCCTGAACTGGATACCCGATTTCATCATGGATCGCAACGAGTCTTTCCAGAGCGAGGCGCTCCCCCACCTCGACGCGGTGTACCGCTTCGCGCTCCGATTGAGCGGGTCCGCCGCGGACGCCGAGGACCTCGTGCAGGAGACCTTCCTGCGTGCGTTCCGCGCCTGGGACCAGTACACTCCGGGAACCCGCGCCAAGAGCTGGTTGTTTACGATATGCCGCAACGTATTCCTCCGCCAGCGAAAGCGTGAGCGACGGCGCGAGGAGACGGTGCGCGACGCGGCCGCCGAGGTCGATACCAAAGGCCTGCAAACCGGGGAGATCCCCGTGTTCACTACGGCGTACCAGTACGACCCGGAAGGACAGTTCTTCGCCGCCATCGTCGACGGCGGCATCCTCGCCGCCATCGAGCGGCTGCCGGACGATTTTCGCGACACCGTCATCCTCAGCGATCTCGAGGGCCTCGCCTACGCCGAGATCGCGGAGCTGCTCGACATCCCGGTGGGTACCGTCAAGAGCCGCCTGTTCCGCGGCCGGCGCCTGCTCCAGCAGGTGCTGTACGAGTATGCCACCGACACCGGCTACGTTCACACGAATCCGCAATGACGCGATACGATTGCCTCCAGGCGCTCTCCAAGCTCTACGAGTATCTCGACGGTGAGCTGCCACCGGACGACACCGAGGCCGTCCGCCACCACATGGAAGTCTGCCAGGGGTGCTACCCCTTCCTCCAGTTCTGCTCCAGCTTCCAGGACGCGCTCCACCGCGCGGCCCACGGGCAGACCGATGCGCCACCGGCGCTCCGATCCCGCATCGCGGACCTGCTCCAGACCGAAGGCGCCCCACCCGCCCACTGATCGCCCGCCCGCAAGCCGACGCGTGACCTCCACGCCCCGGGGACATAGCTTGCCCCCCGGGGCGATTTTCTTCCCCAACGGATGAACAACCGCAAGCGCATGCGCACGCGTTCACGTTCACGTGGACGCGCGCCCCCCACCGTGCACGTGAACGCTTGCGCTTGCGCTTGCGGCCGTTTGGCCCGAAGATTTACCGAAATTTCCCGCTGTTCGAGGTACTGAAGCATGGCAGACGACGATCGGTTGAAGGGAAGCGGAAGCGGGCCGATGGCCATGGCCGCACGTAGGGAGCGGGTGTTGCCGCGCCTGATCGAAGACGAGATGCGGGAGAGCTTCCTCGACTATTCCATGAGCGTGATCGTGCAGCGGGCGCTGCCCGACGTGCGCGACGGGCTGA
>JADGQX010000322.1 GCA_017881445.1 Gemmatimonadota bacterium
CCCCCGCGGGCGCGGCGCCGGGGCCGCCGGCCATGGCGTCCACACCGGCGGGCGCGCCCGCGGCCGGAGGCGTGGTCGCGGAACCGCCCGTGCCGGTGCTGGGCGCGGGGGCATAGGCCCCGGCCAGCGTGTCCTGCGGTGGCAGCTTGCTGGCCTTCTGCACCAGGTCGTCGTGCGCGTCCGCCTCGCAGGCCGCCGCCAGTGCCGCGACCAGCAGCACCCCCGCCATCCCGATGGTCCGCATTCCCCTCCTCCGCGTGACGGTTCCGTGCGCCGCTCCGCCGGGCAAGCCGCGCCGGTCGTCGCCCGGGCTTGCCGCGCCGTCTCCGGCGCGCGAATCTAGCGCACCCGATCGCCTGCCGCGCCAGGGGCGCGGCCGCTGGAGCGACGCCATGCCCGCAAAGCTGCCCGAACGCATGCCGGTCCTGACCGCGGACCGCCTCAGACTGCGCCCCTTCACCCTGGGCGACGCCGCAGACATCCAGCGGCTGGCGGGGGAGCGGGACGTCGCCGCCACCACGCTGCACATACCGCACCCCTATCCGGATGGCGTGGCGGAGGCGTGGGTGCTCTCGCACCGGGGCGCGTTCGAGCGGGGCACGGAGCTGTCGCTGGCCATCGTCCGGCTGGCGGACGGCGTGCTCGTGGGCGCCATCGGCCTCATGATCAGCAACGAGGACGCCCGCGCGGAGCTGGGCTACTGGATCGGCAAGCCGTTCTGGGGGCAGGGGTACGCCACGGAGGCGGCGCGGGCCCTCGTCGCCTGGGGCTTCCGCGAGCTGGGGCTGGAGCGCATCCACGCCTGCCACTTCGCCGGCAACCTCGCCTCCGGACGGGTGCTGCAGAAGATCGGGATGCAGCACGAGGGCTTGCAGCGCAGCCACGTCCTGAAATGGGGCCGGCTGGAGGACCTCGAGCTGTACGGCATGTTGAAGTCGGACCACGAGGCGCTGGCGACGCCCGGCTGACGCATCCTGCATCGCTCCCGCACCACCAGCTCAGGACCTGGCCCCCGAAGCTCGGGCTCACGCAGAGGCGCCGAGCCTGCGGAGGGGCGGTCGGTCGCTTCGCAGAGCCTGCGGCGAGGGCCGAGGTCCATTCATGCGTTACATCATGCCGGCTCGCGGCGGGACGGCCGCGCCCGGAGCTCCGAGGCGGAAGTCAGTTGCTCGGACTAGATACGCTATGAGCCGTTCGGGTCGAGCCCAGCGACGAAGGTGCAACTCGGCAGCCCACGATCCCCTCCATACCATCTCCTGGGCCGAGCGGGTATCCCCCCTTGCCACACAGCCACTGCGTGGTTTAGACTAAGTTCCGTCCGGCCGTTCGCACTAAGTGGTATCCGTGCGTTCGCACTAGAATCGGTCCGAACGCTCGGACTAAATGGGATACGGGCGAAGAAACGGGGGAAACCGGGGACCCACCCGATGCCGACGCAGAAGCTCGTCAAGGCTCTCGAGGCGCTTCAGCGCCTCCAGGTGAATGGGCGAAGAGTGTTCCGGTCGACCGAATTCACGGCGGCGGACCGGCGACTGCTTCTCCTCGCGGGGTTCCTCCAGCCCGTTCTCCGGGGGTGGGTCATCTCTGCGAGCCCGGAGACTCGAGAGGGCGACACGACGCCCTGGTACGCGTCGTTCTGGGAGTTCTGCGCACGCTACTGCACGTCCCGCTTCGGGGACCGCTGGTACCTGTCCGCGGAACAGTCGTTGTTGCTCTGGAGCGAGAGTGCGGCGATTCCGCCGCAGGTGGTCGTATACTCGCCGGCCGGCATGAACAACACCCTCGCGCTCCCCTCCGGCACATCGCTGCTCGACATGAAGGTGGTCCAGATGCCCGGACCGCGCGACCTCGTCGAGCGCGATGGGCTGTGGATCTACACCCGGGAAGCGGGGCTCGTGAATGTCCCGGCCGGGTTCTTCACTCGGAACGCTGTGGCCGCGCAGGTCGTGCTGAGCGGTATCCGCGATGGCAGCGAGATCCTGTCGCGGCTTCTCGAGGGCGGCCACACGGTCGTGGCCGGCCGGCTGGCCGGCGCGTTCCGGCGAATCGATTCCATCGAGATTGCCGATGACATCGTCGCGACGATGAAGGCGGCCGGCCACGAGGTTCGGGAGGTGGATCCTTTCGATCCGGAGCACGAGAGGTCCTTCCCGCAGATCGGGCCGAATACGCCGGCGATCGTCGGGCGTCTCCGCGCCCTCTGGTCGAGGATGCGGGCAGCCGTCCTGGAGGCGATGCCCGAGCCGCCGGGCTTACCATCCGACGGCGCAGCTTACCTGAGGGCAGTCGACGAGATCTACCGAAGCGACGCATATCACTCGCTATCGATCGAAGGCTACCGCGTGACCTCGGACCTGATCGAACGGGTCCGGACCGGGGCGTGGGACCCGATGGCTAATGAGCGTGACCGGGCGGACGGAAACGCCCTTGCGGCGCGCGGCTATTGGCAAGCGTTCGAGCGCGTGAAGGCTGACGTGGCGCGCGTGCTCGCCGGCGAGCCGGGCGCCGGGATCGTACGGCGCACGCACCGAGACTGGTACCGCGAGATGTTCCAGCCGTGCGTCGTCGCCGGCATCATCCCGGCTTCGGCACTCGCAGGCTACCGGCACGAGCCCGTGTACCTGCGCGGCTCGCGCTACGTCCCACCGCGGTGGGAGGCCGTGCGCGACGCCATGCCAGCCATGTTCGACCTGCTCGAGGCTGAAGCCGAGCCCGCGGTGCGGGCGGTGCTCGGGCACTGGCTGTTCGGCTACATCCATCCCTATCCGGACGGGAATGGCCGCATGGCTCGCTTCCTGATGAATGTGATGCTTGCGACCGGCGGCTACCCCTGGACCGTCGTGCGCATCGAAGAACGCGACCAGTACCTGGCCGCGCTGGATCGGGCGAGTGTCGACGGCGAGATCGGACCGTTCGCCGGCTTGATCGCCGGGAGCGTTCGCCGCGCAATCTCCGGCGGGTGAGCCCGGGGCCCCTGCTCCGGCGAGCGTACTAAACCACCGGGCGATCTCGCGCATCCCATTGGCTGGAGTCCCGTGACCCTCAACCCTGAAGAAGGGGTCCCCATGGGAGCGACCAAGGCTTTCTGGGCGCATCTGGTGCTCTGGGTGGGCGCGGTCGTCTTCGCCTCGCTTGCCTTCACCGCTCTGGCGCGGTGCTGCTCCAACCCGTTGATGATGCTCGGGCTGGGACAGTCCCCGCACACGCTCCGGCTTGTCGAGCGGATTGCCCTTTCAGTGGCTCTCGCTGCCTACCCGGCCGGGTTGGCGGCCTCCCGCAACGTGCTGCCGCGCGGACGCCCGTCGACCCTGATGAGCTTCTGGTCGTTCGTCGCCGCACCGCTCGCCCTGGGCACGCTGCTCCTGGTCGGCTACGGCATTCCCGCGGCAGCCCGTTCCGACGACTCCAGCCGGACGCCGTTCCTGCAGTCCAGGCCAGAGTTCTATTACCTGCACGAACTGCGAGACTCGGTCCACGCTCTCGGCGTCACCGCCGACCGCGAGGCGGCCGCGCTGCATCCGAAATGGTGGACCGGGGGGAACAGGGACCTGGCCCGATTGGCGAACGCGCGGCGAAGCCGCACCGCCCAAACGGGACTCGACCTGGAGAAGTACCTGTGGTTCACCGCTGCCTTCGCCCTTCTGCCCCTGGTGCTCGCCCTGATCGGTGTCTGCGTCCGTTCGTGGAGCGGCCGCATGTCGGCGCACGTCGGAAGGCTCGAGGAGTGGGGCATGGCCTTCATGCTTCTGGCGGGTATGCAGCTGACGCTCGGCTCGCGAGCCCCCTACCTCATTCCGCATCCATTCCTCGAGTCATGGGATTGGCTGGCGAGAAGCGGCGCCGACATCCTGCTGATCCCGCTGCTAATCCTCCTGGTTCTCTCGTGGACCACGGCCGTCGACCGTCGGGCCGTCGCCGCCTGGCCGCACCCGGAGCCCGCCCACGCGAATGAACCAACTGCGGGTTGACGTGCAGTCTCCGGATGACCTCGCGGCATTTCGCCGGGGTGACCCGGAAGCGTTCCGTGACCTGATGAAGCGGTTTTCCCCGTACCTGCTCGCGGTCGCCCGGTCGTATGCCGGGGACCCGGACGAAGCGGCCGACCTGGTACAGGCGGCGTGGACGCGCACATTCGAGCGACGCACCGCGTTTGACGGCCGCGGCTCGCTTCTCGGCTGGATCCTCGCGATCTGCAGGCGGGAAGCGCTGATGCACCTTCGTCGCACGCGGGCACGGGGCAGCGCGGAGGCGAGCTTCTCGGCGGGAGAGTTTGCCGATGGCGAC
>JADGQX010000021.1 GCA_017881445.1 Gemmatimonadota bacterium
GCCGCGCCGGCTCCTCCCTCACGCGGCTGGCTGCGTCGGCCGTGGAGCCCGCCTGGGCGGCGCCGGCGCCGCGCCCGCCGGCGTCGGCCCCGGCCGCGCTCCCGGCCGAGACGGCGGCCACGCCGACGGCGAGGAGCGCGCCGCGCATCAAGGGAGGCGAGCCGGTGGCCGCCCCCACCCGGGCCCCGCACCATGACCCCGACCCGGTGCTGCCGCCGCCGCCCGAAATCCGCGTGGAAGTCACGCCGCCACCGAGGGTGGATCTGGCGCCGTCGGATCCGGCGCCGCCGACGCCCGGACCCCCGGTGCTGGGGCGGGCGGTGGTCGTTCCGGCGCCGCCGCCGCCCGGACCCCCGGTGCTGGGGCGTGCGCTGGTCGCTCCGGGAACGCGGCACGGGGACGACATCGGGGGTCTGAAGGGGATCCAGGCCGGGCCGCCCGTGGCCGACCCATCGGCGGCGCCGACGTTCACGCCGTTCCAGGTCGCGCCGGTGCTCAGGAACCGGGAGGATGTGCAGCGGGCGCTCCTGCACGTCCTTCCCGCGGTTACCCGGGAAACGGCGAACCCGGCGCGCGTGCTGGTCTGGGTGCTGATCGACACGAGGGGGGTGGTGCAGAAGGCGCAGGTCAAGCAGTCGAGTGGCTTCGCGCCGCTGGACCGGGCGGCGCTCCAGGTGGCGGCGAGGATGAAGTTCACGCCGGCGTTGAACGGCGATCAGCCGGTCAGCGTCTGGGTTTCGGTGCCGGTGGACTTCAGCGTGCGCTGAGCCAGTCGTCGATGGCCGCGGCGGCGTCGCGCCCCTCGCGGATCGCCCAGACGATGAGGGAGGGGCCGCGCTGGGCATCGCCGGCGGCGAAGACGCCGTCCACGGCGGTCCGGTGCCCGGCGTCGGCGACGACACGGCCGCGGCCGTCCGGGCGGAGGCCCAGGCCATCCAGCAGCGGCCCACCCGCGAACCCGACGAAGCCGAGGGCGAGGACGACGATCTGGGTCTCGATGTCCATGGTCTCGCCCAGCTCGACGAAGCGGAGCCGGCCATCGGGCCCCGGCTCCGGGGCGACGCGCACCGCGTGCAGTCGCTCGACCCGGCCCGCGTCCCCCGAGAACGCGGTCGTCGAGACGCTCCACTCGCGCAGACCCCCCTCCTCGTGCGCGTGCGAGCTGCGCAGCTGCATGGGGTAGAACGGCCAGGGCGTGGACGGGTCGCGCTCTTCAGAAGGCCGGGGCAAGAGCTCGAACTGCATTACCTCACGGGCGCCCTGGCGCAGCGCCGTGCCGACGCAGTCCGACCCCGTGTCGCCGCCGCCGAGCACGACGACGCGCCTGCCCTCGGCGGTGATCCGGTCCTCCGCGGCGACGGCGTCGCCGTGCAGCAGCCGGTTCTGCTGCGTCAGGAAGTCCATGGCGAAGTGGATGCCCGCCAGCTCGCGTCCGGGGACATCGAGGTCCCGCGGCCGACCGCCGCCAATGGCCAGCAGCAGCGCGTCGAAGCTCGCGCGTAGCTCGGCCACGGGCAGGTCGACGCCCACCCGCACGCCGGTGCGGAAGACCACGCCCTCGGCCTCGAGCTGCACCAGCCGCCGGTCCACGATCCGCTTCTCCATCTTGAACTCGGGAATGCCGTAGCGCAGCAGGCCGCCGACGCGGTCCGAGGCCTCGAACACGGTCACGGCGTGGCCGAGACGCCGGAGCTGCTGGGCGGCGGCGAGGCCGGCGGGTCCAGAGCCGATGACGGCCACGCGGCGCCCGGTCTCGCGCGTGGGCGGCCGGGGCTCGATCCAGCCCTCCGCGAAGCCCCGCTCGGCGATGCGCTCCTCGATCTGGCGGATGCTGACGGGGCGGTCCACCAGGCCGAGAACGCAGGCGGACTCGCAGGGCGCGGGACAGAGCCGGCCAGTCATCTCCGGGAAGTTGTTGGTGGCGTGCAGCGCGGTCAGCGCTTCCTGCCAGTGGCTCCCCCGGACCAGGTCGTTCCAGTCGGGGATGACGTTGTGCACGGGACAACCGGTGTCGCTCTGGCAGAAGGGCACACCGCAGTCCATGCAGCGGGTGGCCTGCCCCACGAGCGTGGCGTCCGGCGTGATCTGGTAGAGCTCGTTCCAGTCACGCAGACGCTCGGCGACGGGGCGGCGCGGGGGGTCCTCCCGCTGGAGTCGAAGGAACCCGGTGGGATCAGCCATGGGTGCCCGTCCGCGCCAGGGCGGGAGCGGCATCGCCCACTCCCGCGCCCGCCGCGGCTACGGCCTGCGCCGCCCGCAACTCGAGCACGCGCCGGTACTCGTGCGGAATCACCTGGACGAAGCGCGGCAGCCAGTTCTCCCACGCTTCCACCATGGTCGCGGCGCGGCGGCTGCCGGTCAGGGCGGCGTGGCGCGCGACCAGCTCGCGCAGGGCGTCGGCGGAGGCGGGCGCCACCGCCTCGACGGCCACCATGGCGTGGTTCACCCGCTGGCGGAAATCCCCGGCCCCGTCGAGGACGTACGCCACGCCGCCGCTCATGCCGGCGGCGAAGTTGCGCCCGGTCACGCCCAGGACGACCACCGTGCCGCCTGTCATGTACTCGCAGCCGTGATCGCCCACGCCTTCCACCACCGCCAGCGCGCCGCTGTTCCGCACGGCAAAGCGCTCGCCGGCCATTCCCTGGAAGAAGACCTCGCCCGACGTCGCACCGTACAGGACCGTGTTGCCGACCAGGATGGTCTCCTCCGGGCGGAAGCGTGCGTCCCGCGGCGGTACGATGATGATGCGCGCGCCCGACAACCCCTTACCCACGTAGTCGTTAGCCTCGCCCTCCAGGTGCAGCGTGACCCCCGCCGCGCCGAAGGCGCCGAAGCTCTGGCCGGCTGAGCCGCGGAAGCGAAACAGGATGGTGTCGTCCGGCAGCCCCGCCTGGCCGTAGCGCAGCGCGACGCGCCCGGAGAGCATGGCGCCCACCGAGAGGTGGATGTTGCGGATGGGCAGCTCGGCGCGGACGGGCTCGCCCCGTTCGAGGGCCGGCGCCGCGATCTCGATCAGCTGGTTGTCGAGGCAGTCGCCGCGCTCCGGCTGCAGGCCGGTGCAGCAGCGCGCGCCGGCGTCGGCCGCCGCGGCGGGGCCGGCGGGAGTGACCGTGTGCAGGATGAAGTCCAGCCGCAGCGTCCTGGCCTTCCAGTGATAGTCCGGGATGCGCTGCCGCAGCAGGTCGGTCCGGCCGATGGCCTCCCCCAGGCCGCGCAGTCCCATGCTCGCGAGCAGCTGCCTCACCTCCTGCGCGACGAAGAAGAAGTAGTTGACCACGTGCTCGGCCTGGCCGGTGAAGCGGGCGCGCAGCACCGGGTCCTGGGTGGCGATGCCCACGGGGCACGTGTTCAGGTGGCACTTGCGCATCATGATGCAGCCCTCGACGATGAGCGGGGCCGTGGCGAAGCCGAACTCGTCGGCGCCCAGGAGCGCCGCTACGACCACGTCCCGACCGGTCTTCATCTGCCCGTCGGCCTGCACCCGGATCCGCCCGCGCAGCCCGTTCAGCACCAGCGTCTGCTGGGTCTCCGCCAGTCCCAGCTCCCAGGGGATGCCGGCGTGCTTGATGGAGGAGATGGGCGACGCCCCCGTGCCGCCGCCATCGCCGGCGATGACGACCAGGTCGGCGCCGGCCTTGGCCACGCCGGCCGCGATGGTGCCCACACCCACGGCCGCGACCAGCTTCACGGACACCGCCGCCGCCGGGTTGACGGTCTTGAGGTCGCCGATGAGCTGCGCCAGGTCCTCGATGGAGTAGATGTCGTGATGCGGCGGCGGCGAGATCAGCGTCACGCCGGGCGTGGAATGGCGCGTCCGGGCGATAGTCTCGTCCACCTTGTGACCCGGGAGCTGACCGCCCTCCCCCGGCTTGGCGCCCTGCGCCATCTTGATCTGGAGCTCGCGGGCGTTGACCAGGTACTCGGTGGTCACGCCGAAGCGGCCCGATGCCACCTGCTTGATGGCGCTGTTGCGGTTGTCCCGGAAGCGGGCGGGGTCCTCTCCGCCCTCGCCGGTGTTGCTGCGCCCGCCAATGCGGTTCATGGCCACGGCCAGCATCTCGTGCGCCTCGGTGGAGATGGCGCCGAAGGAGATGGCCCCCGTGACGAACCGCTTCACGATCTCGGACGCCGGCTCGACCTGATCCAGCGGGATGGGGTCCCGCCGGGCGAAGCCCAGGAGCCCGCGCAGGTTGAGACCGTTCTCGCTCGCCTCGTTGGCCAGGCGCGAGAACTCCTCGAAGGTCCTGGCATCCCCCTCCCGGGTGGCCCGCTGCAGCGTGGCGATGATGAGCGGGTTCCAGCCGTGCTTCTCGCCCTCCGCCCGGAAGTTGTACTCGCCTCCCGGGTCGAGCTGGACGGCAGGCGCGACCGTGCGGAAGGCGGGGGCGTGACGCGCCAGCGCCTCTTCCGCCAGCACCGGCAGCTCGACGCCGCCGATGCGTGAAGCCGTTCCCGTGAAGAAGCGGGCGATGACGTCGCCCCCCAGACCGATGGCCTCGAACAGCTGCGCGCCGGCGTAGCTCTGCAGCGTGGAGATGCCCATCTTCGAGAAGATCTTGAGCAGTCCTTTGCCGATGGCGCCGATGTAGTGCGCCTGCGCCGACGCAGGATCGGTGTCGGGCGCGAGCAGCCCCCGAACCGCCATGTCGTGCAGCGTCTCCAGGGCGAGGTAGGGGTGCACGGCCGCCGCGCCGTAGCCGAGCAGCAGGGCGAAGTGGGCAACTTCCAGGGCCTCGCCCGTCTCCACCACCAGGTCCGCGCCGTTCCGGAGTCCCTCGCGGATCAGGTGGTGGTGCACCGCCGCCGTGGCGAGCAGCGATGGGATGGGCGCGTGCGTGGCCGACATGGTCCGGTCGCTCAGCACGAGGATGCCGTGCCCATCGCGGACGGAGTCGGCGGCATCCGCCAGCAAGCGCAGAAGCGCGCGCTCGAGGCCGGCCGCGCCTTCGGCCGCCGGGAAGACGGTCGCCAGCGTGCGGGCGTGGAAGGGCGCCTGGTCGAGCGCCCGCAGCTCCTCCAGCTCGCCGCCGGTGAGGATCGGTTGGGACAGGACGATCTTGCGGGCGTGCTCCGGCGTCTCCTCGAGCAGGTTCCCGCGCGGCCCCAGGAGCACGGCCAGCGACATGACCAGCCCCTCGCGAATCGGGTCGATGGGCGGGTTGGTCACCTGGGCGAATTGCTGCTTGAAGTAGTTGAAGAGCAGCTGCGGCCGGTTCGAGAGCACGGCCAGGGGAGTGTCCGTCCCCATGGAGCCGACCGGCTCCTGCCCGGTCGTGGCCATGGGCGTGAGGACCACCTTCAGGTCTTCCTGCGTGTAGCCGAAGACGATCTGCCGGGTGAGCAGGGCAAGGCTCCCCGCGGCGGCGGGTGTTGCCGCCGGGGCCCCAGCCTGCGGCGCGGACAGCCGCAGCTCGCCCGCGTCCACCCAGGCGCGGTACGGCCGGCGCGTGGCCAGGGCGGCCTTGAGCTCGTGGTCCTCGACGATGCGGCCCTGTTCGGTGTCCACCAGGAACATCCGACCCGGCTGCAGGCGGCCCTTGGCCCGCACGCGCGCCGCTGCCACGGGCAGCGCTCCGGCCTCGGAGGCCAGCACCACCAGCCCGTCTTCCGTGACCAGCCAGCGCGCGGGGCGCAGGCCGTTGCGGTCGAGCATGGCGCCAATGCGCACGCCATCGGTGAAGGCGACGGCGGCCGGCCCGTCCCACGGCTCCATGAGCGAGGCGTGATACTCGTAGAAGGCGCGTCGCTCGGGATCCATCGCAGGGTCGCCGCCCCAGGCCTCGGGGATCAGCATGGACATGGCGTGGGGAATGGTGCGACCGCCCCGCACGAGCAGCTCCAGGACGTTGTCCAGCGCCGCCGAGTCGCTGCCATCGGGCGCCACCACGGGCACGACCTTGTGGATATCCGCGCCGAAGGGCGACGGCGCCTCCGCCGTCAGCCGGCTCTCCCGCACCTGCATCCAGTTCAGGTTCCCGCGCAGCGTATTGATCTCGCCGTTGTGGCACAGCAACCGGTACGGGTGCGCCCGCGACCAGCTGGGGAAGGTGTTGGTCGAGAAGCGGGAGTGCACAAGCGCCAGCGCGCTCTCCACGCGTCCGTCCGCGAGATCGGGGTAGAAGAGCGGCAGCTGGGACGGCGTCAACATGCCCTTGTAGACGATGGTCCGGGCGGACAGGCTGACCACGTACAGGCCGGCGCCCCCGCGGGGCAGCGCCTGGGCGGCCTTCTTCTCCAGCCGGCGCCGCGCGACGTAGAGCGCCCGCTCGAAGGACTCGCCGTCGCGCTCGTCCCGGGCGACGACGAGCTGGTGCACGGACGGGGCGCAGGCCCGCGCCGTCGGACCTACGACGCTGGCGTCGGTCGGGACCTCGCGCCAGCCCAGCAGACGAAGCCCCTCCTCGCGCAGCGTGCTCTCGACCAGCTCAATGGCAGCGTCACGGGCGGCGGCCTCTACCGGCAGGAACAGCATGCCCGCGGCGTAGTCGCCCGGGGCCGGCAGCTCGGTTCCGGCGGCGCCGAAGGCGTCTCGCAGGAAGGCATGCGGGAGCTGGACCAGGATGCCCGCGCCATCGCCCGAAAGCGGGTCAGCACCTACCGCCGCCCGGTGCGAGAGCGCGTCCAGCAGCTCCAGGCCGCTGCGCACGATGTCGCGCGAGCGGCGGCCCTTCACGTCCGCCACGAAGCCGATGCCGCAGGCATCCCGCTCGTTGGCCGGATCGTAGAGCCCGTGCGCGGCGGGAGGCCCCGCCCCTTCCCATGCTTGCCCCATCCGCTGACTCCCCTGCGGGCACAAAAAAGGCGGCCTCCCCGTGCGAGAGGCCGCCGATCGATTCACAACCCTGCTGAGCTTCAGCAGCGCGCCCGACCGCCGACCCCCGCTTTGCAGCGGAGTCGCGGCGCGTTAATGCAACGAAGCGTCAGGCGTGCCAGCATTGTGTTGCCTCGAGCGGGTTTATCTTCGTCCGTACGATCGCTCGATCGTACCGCTCCCAGTGTAACGGATGACCGGGGCCCACGTCAACCGCCATTGGGTCGTTCCGCATGGATCCGCACCCGCCGGGAGGGAGGCCCGGCACGGCCCTGGCAGGGTTCCCGGCCGTCGCCGGCGCGGGCCGGCACCTGGAACCGGTACGGGGGAGTCGTAAATGGAATCAACTCTACTGGTGCGCGCCCTGGTGCTGTGGTCCGGTCTTGGCGCCATGGCGTGCGCCGGCGGCGTGCCGGCGCCGGCCGCACCCGTGCCGGCGACGCCGGTGCCGGCATTCCCGGCGACCGTGCCGTTCCGGGGCGTCCCCGGGTTCGACACCAACAGGTATCCCGGCGACGCGGCCATGGCGCACTGGCGGGCGGAGTCGCCGTACCGCTGGGTCGGCTACTACCTGCCGGCGCCCTGCCACACGGACACCAGCTGGGTGGGGCGACGCACGGCCCTGGAGCAGGCCGGCCGGGCGGACAGCCTGGCCGCCGCGGAAGGGTTCGCGCCTGGGAGCGCGATCTTCCTGGACGTGGAGCGGGTGGACACGGTCTCGGCCGACCTGGCATCCTACGTCCGCTCCTGGGTCGCCACGCTCCTCGACGGCGGGCGGTTCGTCCCCGCGCTGTACCTGCACGCCCGCAACCTGGCCGCTCTCGGGCCGATCCTGGAATCCGAGCTGACGCGCCACGGGTTCGCGGCGACGCCCCGGGTGTGGCTGGCGGGAGGGAGCGGGCCTTTCGATGTGCACGCGGCGCCAGCCGAGGCGGGCGTGGCGGGCATCTCCATCTGGCAGGGCGCGGGCAACGTGCGGGAGAGCTGGGGCGGCGTCACCCTGTCCATCGACGTGGACGTGGCCGACGCGGCCTCGCCCTCCGCGCCGGGCCGCCCCTGACGGCGCGTGCGACATTCAGGCTGGCCGCGGCATTCGGTGCGCTGCTGATCGCTGGCGCAGCGCTCGCGCCAACCCTAACCCTTGTAGTCACTTGCCGATCAGCGCCCGGCGCGCGCCCCTCCGCTCAGGGCGCCGCCGGCGGTCAGGGCTCGGCCGACTCCAGTAGCTGGGTGGCGGCGCCCCAGCGCTCGAAGGCCCCGTCCAGGGCGGCGCGGGCCTGGTCCAGCTCCCGGCCGAGCTCCGTGGCGCGGCGGGCCCCATCGGGAGTGGTGTAGAGGGCGGGGTCCTCCAGCACGGCGCGCAGCTCCTCCACCCGCGCCTCGAGCCGCGCCACCTCGCCCTCCGCCGCTTCCACCGCCAGGCGTGCGGCACGCAGCGCGCCGCGGTCCGGTCGAGCGTGGTCCTCCTGCCGGCGGGTCCGCTCCCGCTCCCGCACCCGGCGGGCCGCCTCTTCTTCCGCCGCGGCCACGGCGGCGGCGTGGGCGCGCTCGCGGCTGGTCACTTCCCATTCGGCGAAGCCGCCGGGGAAGTCGGACATGCGCGAGCCGTGCAGCACCCAGACGCGGGTGGTCAGTGCCCGCAGCAGGGCGCGGTCGTGGCTGACCAGCAGGACGGTACCCTCGTAGTCCTCCAGCGCGTCCTCGAGGGCCTCGATCGACTCGACGTCCAGGTGATTGGTGGGCTCGTCCAGGATGAGGAAATTGGCGCGGGAGAGCATGAGCATGGCCAGCCCGACGCGGGCCAGCTCGCCCCCGGAGAGGGTGTCGGTCCGCCGCTGCACGGTCTCGCCCGAGAAGGCGAAGCGGCCGAGGTGGTTCTGGACCTGGCCGCGGTCCCACATAGGCCGCAGGTCGTGGACGATCTCGAAGAGCGTCTTGCCGGCGGGCACCTGCGTCAGGTCCTGCCGGTAGAAGGCGACGTCGATCGACTCACCCACCCGGAGCTCCCCCTGCTCCGGCGGCCGCAGCCCCGCGATGCCGCTCAGCAGCGTGGACTTGCCCGAGCCGTTGGGCCCCACCAATCCCACGATCTCGCCCCGCTCCAGCCGGGAGCTGAAGTGCTGCAGCAGCGTGCGACCCTCCACCGCGAGGCCCACGTCACGCAGGACCAGCACCTGGTCGCCGCCGCGCTCGCGGGCGTCCAGGCGCAGCGCCATGGTGCCATCCTCGCCCGGGGGAGGGGAAAGCCGCGGCACGCGGGCCAGGCGCTTGCGCCGCCCCTTGGCCTGGCGGCTGTTGCCCCCCGCGATGTTGCGCCGGATGTAGTCCTCCTCTTTCGCTACCACGCGCCGCTGCTGCTGGAACGCCCGCTCCTGCGCCAGGCGCGCGGCCGCCCGCTGCTCGACGAAGGCGTCGTAGGAGCCGGCGTACGGCACGGCGGTACCGTCTTCCACGTGCAGCACGTGGTCCACGATGTCCTCGAGGAAGGCGCGGTCGTGGCTGATGACGAGGACGGTCGCATCGAGCCCGCGGATGTAGTCCTCGAGCCAGGCCGTGGTCTCCAGGTCCAGGTGGTTGGTGGGCTCGTCCAGCAGCAGCACGTCGGCGGGCGCGACCAGCTGGCGGGCCAGGCCCACGCGGCCGCGCTCGCCGCCCGAGAGCTGGGCCAGCGGCTGGCGCCGCGCCCGCTCCGGGTCGAAGCCCAGCCCGTGCAGCACCGCGTCCACGCGCGGCGCCGCCGTGTAGCCGCCCTCCCGCTGGAACCGCTCCAGGTCGCGGTCGTAACGGGCCAGTAGCGCCGGCGGCGTGGCCTCGCCCAGCCGGCCGATCTCCTCGGCCTGGGCCGCCAGCGCCAGCTCCAGCGCCATGAGCTCCGCAAAGGGCCCCGCCGCCGCCTCCCACACCGTCTTCGCCCCGCCGAAGTCACGGTGCTGCTCGAGGATGGCCATGCGGGAGCCCGCCGCACGGAACACGCTGCCACGGCTGGGCTCGAGCTCGCCGCTGACCACCCGCAGCAGCGTCGTCTTGCCGCTGCCGTTCCGGCCGACAATCCCCCAGCGGTCTCCGTGGGAGACGGTGAAGGTCACGTCCTGGAGTACGGGCGCGCCGCCGAATTCGACGGCAATGCCGTTGACCGCTATCTGCGTCACGAGGGCTCCGTTCGTTGCGAAAAGCGCGGAATCGCTTGACTCCCGCGCCGGTCCGGAATACCTATGGGCTGGCTGGCTCCCCGGTTCAACGCCGCGCCCGTTGGAACAGGATGCACGGGCGCTTCCCGGAAGCAAGGAGTCGACCCGTGTCCCTGCGGCGCTCGGTCCCGGTCGCGATCCTGGCTGGCATCGCCCTGGCTTGCGCGCACGGGGGGGGCGGCCCCCCGCCCGAGCCGGCGCCCCCCGTTCCGCCCGTGACGCCCCCGGTCACGACCAAGGCCGGGCCCGCCCCGGCCGCCCCCGCGGAGCGGTCGCTGCGGCTTTGCGCGCTCGCCCCCTCGCAGCCATCGGGCCTGCGCACCCTCGACGCCGTCGTCGTCGAAGGTCGGGAGGACACGCTGGCCATCGTGGACGGCCGCCGCGTTCCGCTGGCCGCCGGGGTCGGACCGGTCCGCGTCCTGGGCGAGAGCGCCTGGGCCTCCGGCCGCACGCTGGACCTGCAGGTCGGCGCCGCCGTGCAGCGCTATCGAATCTACGACGTCGCCCGCGTCATCGAACCGGGGCAGCTGGCCTTCCTGGGCACGGCCGACGCGGTGCCGGTGTTCGCGGCGGCGGAGGACGTCGCGCCCGTGGCCGCGGAGCTGGCCCGCCTGCAGGCTGCCGAGCGCGAGCTGCCCATGCGGCTGACCGGCAGCGCGCCGCTGCGGGCGCGGCTACGGGAGATCGACGTGCTCTACGTCCCGGCGCGCGCCACCGGCTGCATCTTCCAGGCGATGCTCCGGGTGGGCGCGCCCTAGCGTCTGCCCGGTCCCGATCCATCCCATCGGAGGTTCATGCGCAAGCTGCTTTCCATCGGCGCCTGGACGCTGGTCTGTGCCCTGGGCGCCGCCGCCTTCGGCGTGCTCGCGCTGCACCGGGGCGAGACCGTCAACGCCGCCTGGCTGCTGACCGCGGCGCTCTGCAGCTACGTCGTCGGCTACCGCTTCTACTCCCGCTTCCTGGCCGCGCGGGTGCTGGGCCTCGACGACCGCCGCGCCACGCCCGCCGAGCGCCTGGCGAACGGCCGGGACTTCGTGCCCACCCGGCGCTTCGTCCTCTTCGGGCACCACTTCGCCGCCATAGCCGGGGCGGGTCCCCTGATCGGGCCCATCCTGGCGGCCCAGTTCGGCTATCTCCCGGGCACCCTCTGGCTCATCATCGGCGTGGTCCTGGCCGGCGCGGTGCAGGACTTCGTGATCCTGTTCGCCTCCATGCGCCGCGACGGCAAGTCGCTCGGTCAGATGGCCCGGGAGGAGATCAACCGCCCGGCCGGCGTAGCGGCCATGGTCGCCATCCTCTTCATCATGATCGTGCTGATTGCGGTGCTGGCGCTCATCGTGGTGAACGCGCTGCAGGCCAGCCCCTGGGGGCTGTTCACCATTGCCTGCACCATACCCATCGCCCTGCTCATGGGCTGGTGGATGGAGCGCTTCCGGCCGGGGCAGGTAGGCGAGGCCTCGGCCATCGGGCTGGTGCTGGTCCTGGGCGCGGTCGTCGCCGGCGGCTGGGTGGCGAAATCGGCCTGGGCCCCGGCCTTCACGGCCAGCGGCACCACGCTGACCTGGCTGCTCGTGGCCTACGGCTTCGCCGCCTCCGCGCTCCCCGTCTGGGTGCTGCTGCTGCCCCGCGACTACCTGTCCACGTTCCTGAAGGTGGGCACCATCTTCGCCCTGGCCATCGGCATTCTGCTCACCATGCCGGCGCTGAAGATGCCGGCCATGACCCATTTCGCCGGAGGCTGGGGTCCGGTATTCGCCGGCAGCATCTTTCCCTTCGCCTTCATCACCATTGCCTGCGGCGCCATCAGCGGATTCCACGCGCTGATCGCCTCCGGCACCACGCCCAAGATGCTGCGGCGCGAGAGCGACGCCCGTTTCGTCGGCTACGGCGCCATGCTCATGGAGTCCTTCGTGGGCATCATGGCCATGATCGCGGCTTCCATCCTGGAGCCGGGCGTCTATTTCGCCATCAACTCCCCCGCGGCCGCGGTGGGGCCGACGCTGGAGGCGGCGACCCAGACCATTCGCCAGTGGGGCTTTGCCGTCACGCCCGACCAGATGCTTGCGCTCGCGCGCCAGATCGGCGAGAAGACGCTGCTGGCCCGCACCGGGGGCGCGCCCACCCTGGCCGTGGGCATGGCCCACATCTTCTCCAACGTCATGGGCGGCACTGCGTTGCTCGCCCTGTGGTACCACTTCGCCATCATGTTCGAGGCGCTCTTCATCCTGACCACGATCGACGCGGGCACCCGCGTCGGCCGCTTCATGCTGCAGGAGCTGGGAGGGCACATCTGGAAGCCGTTCGGGCGCACCTCCTGGTACCCGAGCGTGCTCGTGTCCAGCGCCGCCATCGTGGCGGGGTGGGGCTACTTCCTCTACCAGGGAGTGGTCGATCCGCTGGGCGGCATCAACTCGCTCTGGCCGCTGTTCGGCATCTCCAACCAGCTGCTGGGCGCGGTCGCCCTCTGCGTGGGCACCACCGTGATCATCAAGAAGGGGGCAGCGCGCTACGCCTGGGTCACGCTGGCGCCGCTGGCGTGGCTCGTGGTCGTTACCATGACGGCTGGCTGGGAGAAGGTGTTCGCCGCCGACCCGCGCCTCGGCTTCCTCTCCCACGCCCGCTCGGTCGCCGCCGCCCTGGCCGCGGGGCAGCTGCCGCACGGCATAACCAGCATCACGGCGGCCCGCCGCGTCGCCTTCAACGACTACCTCGACGCTGCGGTCGCGCTGGTCTTCATGGCGGTCGTGGTGCTGGTGCTGGCGACGTCCATCACCGAGTGGGTGCTCGTCCTCTCGCGGCGCAAGCCGGCCCGGCCGCACGAGAGCGAGTTCGTGCCCAGCGCGCTGCTGGCCGAGCGGTAGCCGCGCCCGGACGACGCCTAGGCGGGAGATCCCCGGGGCGAAGCCGTCCCGGGCTCCTCCTCCGGCGCCGCGTCCGCCGAGAGGGGCGAGGGCTCCTGCTCGAAGAACCCCGGCGGGATCTTCGGCAGCACCCGGAGGAAGGCCTCGACCACCGCCGGATCGAAGGCGCTGCCGGCCCCGTCCCGGATGTAGGCCACGGAGTCCGCTACGCTCCAGGCGCCGCGGTAGGGCCGCGGATGCGTCAGTCCGTCGAAGACGTCCACCACGGCGACGATGCGCGCCATGAGCGGCGTCTCCTCCCCCCGGAGGCTGCCGTAGCCCGTGCCGTCCCAGCGCTCGTGGTGGTAGCGGGCGATGGTCTCCGCCAGGCGCAGCACCGGCGACTGGCTGCCGGACAGCATCCCGGCGCCAATGGCCGCGTGCGCCTTGATCGAGCGGTACTCCTCGGCCGTGAGCTTCCCGGGTTTCAGCAGAATGGTGTCCGAGATGCCGATCTTGCCGATGTCGTGCAGCGGCGCCGCCAGGCGCACCAGCTCGACTTCGGCCGGACTCTTCCCCAGGGAAGCCGCGAGCATGGCCGCCACGTCGCCCACTCGCTGCGCGTGCCGGCCCGTGTCGTAATCGCGGTACTCGGCTGCCCGGGCCAGCCGCTCCAACGTCTCCAGGTGCGCGTGCTCCAGCTGCGCCGTGCGCTCGACGACCTTCTCCTCCAGCACGTGCTTCTGCTCCTGCAGCGCCACGTGCAGCATCCGCGTTTCCAGCAGATTGCGGATGCGCAGCAGGATCTCGTCGGCCTCCAGCGGCTTGGTCAGGAAGTCCCGGGCGCCACTGGACAGCGCGCGCCGCCGGGCGGCGGGCGTGATGTCGCCCGTCAGCACCAGGACCGGAACGTAAGCATCCGCGGCGATGCGGCCGCGAATCCTCTCCAGTAGCGTGAATCCGTCCACGTACGGCATGTGCAAGTCCAGCAGCACCAGGTCCGGCGCGAACTCGTCGAATGCCGGCAGCGCCTGGCGGGCATCGGTCTCGACCCGGACGTTCGGATAGCCGGCCCGGCTCAGGATGCGCGCCACCAGGCGGACGTTTTCGGCCTCGTCGTCCACGACCAGGATTCGCGACTGGTCGATCGTAGCGGGCATGGCCTCCTCCAGGCTCGTCGCGACAGGTCAGGCTGCGCGCGGACCCATCAAATCGTACCGCCGCCGTGCGGCCCGCCGACCACTGCCAGCGGTTCGGGCACGGCGCGCGGCGGCTCTGCGGGGTCGGAGGTGCAGGACTCCTCCGACAGGTGCGCTAGTACACGGGTGAACGCCGATACGACGTCCGGGTCGAAGGAAAGACCGGCCTCCTTGCGGATGTGTTTCGCCGCGTCCTCCAACGGCCAGGCCTCGCGGTACGGACGCCGGTGCGTGAGCGCGTCGAAGACATCGGCGACGGCGACGATGCGCGCGGCCGGGGACGTGTGCTCACCCTCCATGTGGGCGTAGCCGGCGCCGTCCCAGCGCTCGTGGTGGTACAGGGCGATCTCCTCCGCGAGCTGCAGCAGCGGTGAGCGGCTACCCGAGAGCATGCCGGCGCCGATGACCGTGTGGGCCTTCATCGCCTCGAACTCCTCCGGCGTGAGCCGTCCCGGCTTGAGCAGGAGGGCGTCGGAGATGCCGATCTTGCCGATGTCGTGCAGGGGGGCCGCCTGGCGGATCAGCGCCAGGCGCTCGGCGCTCCAGCCGAGCTCGCCGGCCAGCAGGCGGGCGAGCTCACCCACGCGTTGGGCGTGCCTGCCCGTGTCGTAGTCGCGGTACTGCGCGGCGCGGGAGAGCCGCTCCAGGATCTCGAGGCGGGCGAGGTCGAGGTCCTGGGTCCGCTCCGCGACCTTCTCCTCCAGCACGTGCATCTGCCCCTGCAGCTGCAGGTGCAGGAAGCGCGTCTCAAGGAGGTTGTGGATGCGGAGCAGGACCTCGGTAGCGTCCAGCGGCTTGGTCAGGAAGTCCTTGGCCCCGCCCGAGAGCGCGCGTTCCCTGGCCGCCGCGGTGATGTCGGCCGTGAGAACGAGGATGGGCAGGTACTCGTCGGTCGCGATGCGCGGCTGCAGCTGCTCCATGACGGCAAAGCCGTCGATGTAAGGCATGCGCAGGTCCAGCAGGACGAGGTCGGGGCGCGCCTCCTGGAAGAGCTGGAGCACACAGCGCGCGTCCGTCGTGCTGGCGACGTTCGTGTAGCCGCCTCGCTGGAGCACCCGCTCCAGCAAGAGCACGTTCGCGGGCTCGTCGTCGACGACGAGGATGCGTGCCTGCTGAAGAACCGGAGCCGGCATCTAGGCCTCCTGCCGCTGGAGCAGCATCGCGTCCAGCACCTCGAGAAAACGCTTGACGTCGAGCGGTTTCGTGAGATAGTCACGCGCCCCGCCCTGGAGCAGCCGCTGGATCTGACCGGGGGTGGCGTCGGCGCTGATCACCACGACCGGGATGTGCCGCAGCGCCGGGTCCTGCCGCAGCGCCTCCAGCACATCGCTGCCGTGCATGTCGGGCAGGTCCAGATCGAGCAGGATCAGATCGGGATGGTGCTGGCCGGCCAGCTCCAGCCCGAGGTGCCCCTGCATGGCCGCCAGCAGCCTGACGCCCGGGCGACCGGCGAGGATTCTCTCCATGAGCTTGAAGTTGGAGATATTGTCCTCGACATACAGGATGGTCCGCCCCGGACCGCCTGCTACCACCCTCTCTTCGGCGCTTTCCGTGAGCTCGAGCGCGTCCAGCCGCTGATCGGGATCGTCGGTCAGCACGAAGCTGATGGTGAACTCGCTGCCCACCCCGACGCGGGATCGGACCTGGATGCGCCCGCCCATGGCTTCCACGAGCCGGCGGGAGAGGGCCAGGCCGAGCCCGGTCCCCTCGACGGGCGTGTCGTCCGCGCCCAGCCGCTCGAAGGGCGTGAACAGGTCGTCGAGCCGCTCCGCCGGGATGCCTATGCCCGTGTCGGCGACGGTCAGCTCGAGCATCTCGCTCGCGACCGCGGCCACGAGCGTGATGCGACCCCCGTCGCGGTTGTACTTGACTGCATTCGAAAGCAGGTTCAGCAGCACCTGCTTGAGGCGCTGCCGGTCGGCGATGACGTGGTGGGGCACGGCCGTGGCGGCCGAGATGTCGAGAACCAGCGAGCGCTGCTGCACCAGCGGCCGGACCAGGTCGCACGCTTCCTGGACGAGCTCGTCCAGCCGCACAGGTTCGGGCGACAACGAGATCCGTCCCGCCTCGATGCGGGCGATGTCCAGCACCTCGTTGATCAGGTCGAGCAGGTGCCGCCCGGCCTTCAGGATCTGCTCCACGCTCTCCCGCTGCTCCACGGGCAGCGGGTCCATTTCCAGCAGCTGGCCGAAGCCCAGGATGCCGTTCAGCGGCGTGCGCAGCTCGTGGCTCATCCGGGAGAGGAAGTCGCTCTTGGCGTGGTTCGCCGTCTCGGCGGCCTCCTTGGCCTGCGTCAGGGCTTCCTGCACCCGCTTGCGGTCGCTGATGTCGCGCACGATGCCGGTGTATCCGTGGGCGCCATCCACCGCGAACTCGCCAAATGAGAGCTCCACGGGGATGCGCTGCCCGCTCCGGTGCAGGCCGGTCAGCTCCGCCGCGCCCCGCCCCTCGCTCAGCAGCCCACCGGGCGTCGACCCGTCGCCGGCCATGTCGGGAAGCAGGCTCCGCAGCGGCCGGCCCACCATCTCCTCGATCTCATAACCGAAAATGGAGCGCGCCGCCGGGTTCGCGTAGCGCACGACGCCGGCATCGTCGATGGTGAAGATCGCTTCCGAGGCGCTTTCCGCGACGATGCGATAGCGCTCCTCCGTCTCGCGGCGGGCGCGCTCCTCCCGCTTGCGGGCCTCGATCTCGCGCCGTATCTGCTCGGCCACGTCGCGCAGACCGCCCAGCACCGCGCCCAGCACCAGCACCAGCACCGCGCTCTGCAGGGTGCCGGGCCGCTCCAGGATCGGCAGCGGTGCCTCGCCCAGCGCGAGCAGCAGCAGGCCGTTCAGCGGGAAGCTGAGCGCGGCCGTGATCACGCCCGGCCAGAAGCCGAGCAGCCAGCTGACGGCCAGCACGAGCGCGGGCGTCAGCTCCAGCACGTCCAGCCCCGCGAGGTGGTAAAGGGCCACGAAGAGACCGACGTAGACCACGAGCGAGGCCGCCGCGACGGCCAGGCGCGCGACATCCGACTGCGGACCGAACGAGGTGACCGCCCGGGCGCTCCATCGCAGGATCACAGGTGTGCGCATTGCCGTTTCGCTATCCGGAACAGACCGCTGCGGGGTCGGGAGTGCTGCCGTGGCTGCTGATCGTCGGGATCCCGCCGCGGGCGGGAGTCCCGGGAGGAATTGAAACGCCGACTGCATGAAGGCTACGCGTGCGAGGGACTCTGCGGCAAGAGTCGCGGCCGCCGTTGACGACTTCCGGAGACGAGCCCAGATTGCCCTCCCGCCTGAAGCAAACGGGGGAAAGGCCATGCAATCACTTCGGTCCCGCCGGCTGCCGGCTCCGGTCGCCTGCATACTCGCCGCAGGCCTTCTGACCGGCGCCGACGCACGGCTCTCGCCCGATCCGGTGTCGCGGACGGCGCATTCGGCGCCGCGCTGCGCGCCCGACGGCGGCGGAATCCGCCTCGCCCGCGGGCTCTGCGCCGTCGTCGTCGGGGAGCAGCCCGGAGCACGCCACATCGCCGTCGCCGCCAACGGCGACCTCTTCCTCGCGCTGACCAGCACGCAGCGCGCACCGGGCGGCGTGGTCGCGCTCCGGGACGAGAAGGGCGACGGCCACGCCGAGCCCTCCCGGCGCTTCGGCCCCGATGGCGGCACCGGCATCGCCCTCCGGGCCGGGTACCTCTACTTCGCGCTCAACGACGCCGTGCTGCGCTGGAAGCTGCCCGCTGGCCGGCTCGAGCCGGCGGGAGCGCCCGATACGATCGTCGAGGGACTACCTGCCACCGGAAACCATACCGCCAAGACCATCGCCCTGGACGACCAGGGCAACCTGTACGTCAACGTCGGCTCGTTCACCAACTCCTGCCAGCAGGCCGATCGCATGCTGGAGTCGCCCGGCGCGGACCCCTGCACCGAGCTCGAGACCCGCGCCGGCATCTGGCGTTTCGACGCCGGCCGGCTGCACCAGACCCAGCGGGATGGCAGCCACTTCGCCACCGGGATCCGCAACTCGGTGGCGATCACCGTGGACCCCCGCGGACGCCTCTGGGTGATGCAGCACGGGCGCGATCAGCTCTTCCAGAACTGGCCCCGCCTCTACGACTCGCGCCAGGGAGCCGAGTTGCCGGCGGAGGAGCTGCTCCAGGTGAAGAAGGGCGACGATTTCGGCTGGCCCTACTGCTACTATGACGGCGCCAAGCACCGCCTCGTCCTCGCGCCCGAGTACGGCGGCGACGGCGTGAAGGTCGGGCGCTGCGCCGGCAAGAAGGGGCCGGTCTACGCCTTTCCCGGCCACTGGGCGCCCGAGGCCATCGTCTTCAACACCGGCAGCGCCCTCCCCGGCTTCGGCGCCGGCATCTTCATCTCCTTCCACGGCTCCTGGAACCGCGCCCCCGAGCCGCAGGCCGACGGCCGCGTCGTCTTCCTGCCGCTGCGCGGGGACACGCCCGGCACACCCCTCACGGTAGCCGATGGCTTCGGCGGCCCCGGCTTCGCCAGCGGCGGCGCGCGCTACCGCCCCATGGGCCTCGCCCTCGGCCCCGACGGCTCGCTCTACATCGCTTCGGACCAGGGCGGCAGGATCTGGCGCATCATCCGGGAGGCCGCCGCCCGCTGACGCGCCAGCCCGCCTTGGAGCCGCGCCGACGCTGCCCGCCGGGGATTGGCCGGGCGCCCTGTTTCCAAGTTGACACGGCTCCGGTCATGAGCGAGTTTACCTGCTTGTTCCCAAGCGCGGATTTGCCGCGAAAACCTGGCATCACACGGAGAAGGCCGCTCCATGTTCGGCACGCTCAAAGGCCGAATCGCGATCATCGTTCTGCTTCTCGTAACCGCCGGTTATTTCCTCTGGCACAACGGCCTGCGGCTGGGCCTCGACCTTCAGGGCGGGATGCATCTCGCCCTCGAGGTTGCGGACTCCGCCGGGACCCTGACGCCAAAGGCCAAGGCGGAGGCGACGGACCGGGCGCTGGAGGTGATTCGCAACCGGATCGACCAGTTCGGCGTGCAGGAGCCGCTGGTCCAGAAAGTCGGCTCCGACCGCATCCTGATCGAGCTGGCCGGGATTCGCGATCCGGCGCGGGCCAAGGCCATCATCGAGGAGACGGCGTTCCTGCAGTTCCTGCTGGTGCAGCCGCCGGCGGAGTTCGTGAAGGCGCTGCCGCGGCTGGACCGCGCGGTACTGCTGGCGCTGGGCGGCAAGGCGCCGACCCCGAAAGCCGGCGCGGCGGGACCGAAGCAGAACCCGCAGGCCGCGATGAACCTGATCTTCGGCCAGCAGCAGAAGGACTCGGCCAAGAAGGCGGCCCAGGCCGACAGCGCCAAAGCGCGCGGTGACACGGGTGCCGCTGCCCAGGACACGGGGCTGCTGGCAGCCACGGACACTGCGCTTGCGGACCGGCCCTTCAGCGCCCTGCTCAACCAGGGCAATCAGGAAGGCGAGTTCCTGGTGGCGGAGCAGGACGTGGCGACCGCGGCCAAGTACCTGGCCCTTCCCGAGGTGCAGCGGTCGATTCCGCGGGGCATCCGGCTCTACTGGGCCGCGAAGCCCGAGGGCAAGGGCGCGAGCCTGTACCGCGGGCTCTACCTGCTAGCCGACAAGCCGTTCCTGACCGGTGACCTGCTGGAGGATGCGACCGCCGGCCGGGACCAGCAGTACAACTTCACGGTGGTTAACTTCCAGCTGTCGCGCCGCGGCGGCCGGGTCTTCAGCGGCATAACCAGCAAGCACATCGGCGACAACATCGCCATCGTGCTGGACAACCAGGTGTACAGCGCGCCCGTGGTGAAGGGCGAGATCGGGGCGCGGGGCCAGATCGAGATGGGGCAGTCCCCCATGTCGCAGGCCCAGGACCTGGCACTGGTGCTGCGCGCCGGCGCGCTGCCCGCGCCGCTGCACATCGTCGAGGAGCGCACGATCGGTCCCTCGCTGGGTGCGGACTCGGTGCGGCAGGGCCAGCTCGCGGGCATCGTCGGCATCATCCTCGTCATCATCCTGATGATCGGCTATTACCGCTTCGCCGGTTTGCTGGCGATCGTCGGCCTGGCCTCCTACGTCCTGGTGGTGCTGGGCGGGCTGGCCATGTTCAACGCAACGCTGACGGCGCCCGGCATCGCCGGCTTCATCCTGTCGGTGGGGATGGGCGTGGACGGCAACGTGCTGCAGTTCGAGCGCATCCGGGAGGAGCTGGCCGGAGGCCGAACGATTCGAGCAGGCGTGGAGGCGGGGTTCCAGGAGGCGATGTCGGCCATCATCGACACGCACCTGACCACGCTGATCACGGCGCTGATCCTCTACTACGTCGGGACGGGCCCGGTGCGCGGCTTCGCCGTCACCCTGTCGGTGGGTATCGTCGCCTCCTTCTTCTCGTCGGTGTTCGTGACCCGCACGCTGTTCCTGCTCTACATGGAGCGGCGGCGCTCGGCCACGGAACCGCTCAGCATCTGACCGGCAGGACACGACCATGCGACTCTTCGGCAACGCGCACTTCAAGTTCATCGAGGTCCGCCATATCGCCTACGTCGGCAGCGGCATCGCGCTGCTGCTGGCCATCGCCTTCGGCATCTTCTGGCACTTCGACAAGGGCGACTGGGTCAACTACGGCGTGGACTTCACCGGCGGCAGCATCGTCCAGGTCCATTTCAGCCAGCCCATGACGGCGGCCCAGATCCGGGGCGTGGTGGAAGGCGTGGTGCCCGGCACCGAGATCAGCCAGTTCGGCGGAGCGGGCGATTTCGTGATCCGCGCGCCGGAGTTCACGGCGGGCAAGGCGCAGGCGGTCGATCTGATCAAGCAGGCGCTCGCGCAGAAGTTCGGCGCCGGGTCCTTCACGTCGGGGCGCACGGAGGCGGTGAGCGCCAAGGTCGGCGGCGAGCTGCAGAGCAAGGCGCTGCTCGCCATCCTCGCCTCCTTCGCCGCCACGCTGGTCTACCTGGCGTTCCGTTTCGAGTGGCGCTATGGCGTGGCGGCCACGCTGGCCACCGCGCACGACCTGATCTTCGTGCTCGGCTTCATCGCCGCTTTCCGCATCGACGTCTCGCTGACCACGGTGGCCGCGGTGCTGACCATCGTCGGCTACTCACTCAACGACACGGTCATCATCTTCGACCGCATCCGCGAGAACGTGCGCAAGGCGGGCCGGCGCGAGGGCTTCATCGAGATCCTCGACCGCTCCATCAACGAGACGCTGCCGCGGACGATCCTGACCGTAACGACCACGCTGCTCACCCTGTACTCGCTCTTCTTCCTGGGCGGTGAGATCCTGCGCTCCTTCGCCGAGATCCTCATCGTCGGCATCATGGTCGGGACCTACTCCTCGATCTTCGTGGCCTCGCCCCTGCTCTACGAGATCAACAAGCGCTGGCCCGTGGTGAAGAAGCCCGGTCAGCGCACGCGTGCCGGCTCGTCACTGCCGGCCAGCGTCTGACGGCTCTTTCAGGCGACGACGAAGGCCGCTCCGACCCGGGGCGGCCTTCCGTCGTTCCAGGACCCGCCATGTTCTTCGACTCGCACTGTCACCTGACCGACGAGCGCTTCCGCGAGGAGGGCGCCGACGCCGTGGTGGCGCGCGCCCGGGCGGCGGGCGTCGTGGGCATGGTGACCATCGGCGTGGGTGCGGCCGACGCCGAGGCCGCCCTGGCCATCGCCGAGCGCAACGACGACGTCTGGGCCAGCGCGGGCATCCACCCGCACGACGCGACGGGCGCGGACGAGGACGGGGGCGCAGCTCTGGAGCGCATACGGGTTCTGGCGGCGCATTCCCGGTGCGTCGCGATTGGCGAGATCGGACTGGACTACCACTACGACAACTCGCCCAGGGACGTGCAGCGGCGCATCTTCGCCCGCCAGCTCGAGCTGGCGCGGGAGCTAGGCCTGCCCGTGGCCATCCACTCGCGGGAGGCCGAGCAGGACACGGCCGCGCTCATCCGCGAGGCGGCCGCGGCGGGCGTGAGGGGCGTGCTGCACTGCTTCTCCAGCGGGCCCGCGCTGCTGGACGCCGGGCTCGAGGCGGACTGGTACGTCTCCTTCGCCGGGGTCGTGACGTTCCGGAACTACGAGGCCCAGGCGCTGGTGCGCGCCGTGCCCGCCGAGCGCCTGCTGGTGGAGACCGACTCGCCCTACCTGGCGCCCGTGCCCCACCGCGGCAAGAGGAACGAACCGGCGTTCGTGCCGCTGGTGGCCGCGGGCGTCGCGGCCATCCGGGGCGAGGAGCCCGAAGCGGTCGCCCGGCAGACAACGGAAAACGCGAGGCGGTTCTACCGCCTGGGCGCGTAGTCGCCGCCGGGAACCAATCCCGGCCCTCGGGCGGTATACGCGGTGCCTCGCCTCGCCCCAGAGCGCGCAGGCACCTCACTGGAGGCGTTCCATGGATGGGCACCGTCGCGGGCGTGCTGTCGCCCCCGCTCGATGGCTGTCCGCCGTCACTGGCGGCGCACTCGTCCTTTGGGCGCTCGGCACCCCTCTCGCCGGTCAGACGGCCACCCAGGACAATGCCTCCATCTCGGGCCGGCTGCGCGATTCCACGGAAGTGCCCCTCGGCTACACCACCGTTTACCTGGTCCCCCGCGACACCTCCCGGCGCTCCCAGGCCGCACTGACAGACTCGTCGGGCGCGTTCGCGTTCAGGGGCCTGGGCGCCGGGGCCTACTATCTCCGGGTGGACCGCGTGGGATTCGAGCCGGAGTGGAGCGACGCCAAGCAGTTGGCGGTCGGGCAGCACATGGCGCTGGCGCTGACCAGCGGGGCGGCGCCGGTCTCTCTCTCGCCCACGGTCCTGGCTGGGCTATGCCGCTCGGAGGGGCTCATCCAGGAGGGTACGGCGCTGGCCGTGCTCTGGCGCGAGGCGCGCAAGACCGCGGCCGCGCGGCGCTTGTTCGATCTCTCCTACAGCTACCGCCTCGACCTGGGGGAGCGGCTGTCCGTGCCGAACTCCTACGCCCATCGCACGGCCAGGCATCGCATCGTCAGCACGCCCGCGCGCGCCCGGGAGCTCGATCGTCGCGGCGCCTTCGCCGGCTTCGGCGTGCAGATGGACAGCACGCGCCTGGTCGCCGTGCCCGAGCTGCTCGAGGCGATGACCGACGCCTTTGCCCGTACCCACTGCCTGGCCATCCTGCCCGATCGCTACTCGGAGCACCGGATCCGCTTCGAGCCCTTCGTGGCCGTGAGCGACAGCACGGTCAAGGACTTCGCGGGCAACATCGTGCTGGACGACAAGTTCCGGCTGAAGCGCATCGAGTTCGAGTACCGCGTCGGCGACCTGAGCATCTCCCGCGGCGTGGTGGACTTCGGCGATGGCCCGCTCCACCGGGGCCCGATCCGCTTCATCAAGAAGCTGACCCTTTTGATGTTCAACGCGCCCGCCACGTCCTCCGAATGGCTCGAGATGGATCCGCGGCTTTACAGGACGAGGGCGTCGCTGCGTGGCACCGTGGACGTGCATTACGGCGCTTTCAGCCGGGACACGACCGGGTTCTGAAATCGGTCCTCGACCCCCGCGGAGGATGGTCTCCTGATCTCCCGGCGCAATTCCCGCCGCGCGGCAGTCCTGGCGCTGGCACTCGGCTGCGTCACCGCGACGGGGCTGCGTGCCCAGGGGGGCGCGACCGCCGCGATTTCCGGTCGGGTGGCGGACAGCGCGGGCAAGCCGCTCGCGCTCGCCACCATCTGGCTGGTACCCGCCGACACCAGCGCACTCTCCCGCGGCGCCCTGACGGACACGGCCGGCGCTTTCGCCTTCGAGCGCCTGGCGGCGGGGCGATACTACCTGCGCGTGGACCGCGTGGGCTTCCAGTCCGAGTGGAGCGACGCCAAGCCGCTGGCAGCGGGGCAGCACATGGCGCTGGCTGTGACCAGCGCTCCGCCGCCCATAGTGCTGGGACGCATCCGGGCGAGTGGCACCTGCCGCACGGGCGCGGACATGGCCGCGGACACGCCACTGGCCACGGTGTGGGGGGAGGCCCGGAAGGCGGCCGCGGCGCGTCGCCTGTTCGACCTGTCGTACCGGTTTGACGTGGACCTGAGGGAGCAGCTGGTCAAGTACGCCGTCCCCTCTTACACGAGTCGCGCCGCGCGCCACCAGCTCACGAGCACGCCCACGGCGGCACGGGTGCTGGCGGAGAAGGGGTCATGGGGCGGCTACGGCGTGGGAATGGACAGCACGCGGCTGGTGGCCGTGCAGGAGATGCTGCAGATCCTGACCGAGCCCTTCGCGCGCACGCACTGCCTCTACGCGCTCGAGGACCATCGGGGCCAGCGCCGGATCCACTTCCAGCCGCTGGCGGATGCCGCGGCGGTGACGGATGTCGCCGGCACCATCATCCTGGACGCCCGCTACGGCCTCAGCCGCATCGAGTTCGAGTACCGCAAGTTCGATATGGCCACTTCCCGCGGCTACGTCGAGTTCGGCGACGGCGGTCTGAAGGGTGGCCCGGTGCGATTCCTGGCCAAGCTGGTCGTGTGGGTGTTCGTCGCCCCCGCCTCGCGGGGCGACGATGTCTCTATCGGATGGGGATCTCACGGATTTTGGGGAAAGGAGCAGGCCAGGGCCTGGGCCCGCTATGGTCCCTTCGTGCGGGACACGGCGGCTCCATGACGCATCTCCGGACGTGGCGGCTGCCGACGCGCGTCGCCGCCCTGGCCCTGATCGGCGCCGCGGCCTTTGCCGGGGGGCTCTCCGCCCAGGTGGCGGCGTCGGCCGCCATCTCCGGGCACCTGGTCGAGGCCGCAGGGAAGCCACTGCCATTCACCACCATCTGGCTCGTTCCCCGCGACACCCTGCTCCGCTCCCGGGGCACCCTCACGGACACGGCCGGCGCTTTCGCCTTCGAGCGCCTTCCGCCGGGCGGCTATTACCTGCGGGTGGACCGCGTGGGCTTCCAGTCCGAGTGGAGCGATCCAAAGCCGCTGGCAGCGGGGCAGCACATGGCGCTGGCCGTCACCAGCGCCCCGGCGCCCATCGCGCTGGGGCGCATCCGGACGAGCGGCGCCTGTCGCCCGGGCGCGGACATGGCCGCGGACACGCCGCTGGCGACGCTGTGGGGGGAGGCGCGCAAGGCGGCCGCGGCCCGTCGCCTCTTCGACCTGTCGTACCGGTATGGCGTGGAGGTGAAGGAGAGCCTTCTAGCTCCACGCGAAGGATATGGGTCCGCCTGGCGGGGGCTGCGCAGGAAGCTGGTGAGCACGCCGGCGGTCGCCCGGACGCTGGCACAGCAGGGGTCGTACGCCGGCTATGGCGTCGGCATGGATTCGACCCGGCTCGTGGCCGTGCGGGAGATGCTGGACGTGCTGACGGAGCCCTTCGCGCTCAGCCACCGGCTCTGCGTGCTTTCCGATTCGCATGGACACCGCCGCGTCCGCTTCGAGCCGGTCGCGCTGGACTCGCTGCGCCTCGACGTGGGGGGCAACATCGAGCTGAACGCGGACTACTCGCTGCGCCGGATCGTGTTCGAGTACCGGCAGGGGCCGATCGCGTTCTCCCGCGGATACGTCGAGTTCGGAGACGGCGGTCTGAAGCGCGCTCCGGTCCGGTTCCTGAGCTACCTGCTCGTGTGGGTCTACGATGCGCCCGCGTCGAGGAACGGGAAGATCCACATGGTACCGGGTCCCTCCCGGACCGGCCGCGAGCTGGCCCGGGCCTGGGCCCGCTACGGGCCGTTCCAGCGCGACACCACGCCGCCCTGATGCCGCTCCGGCGCCGGCCGCGCCTGCCCTCGCCGGTCCCTGGCGGGCGCGCTATGTTGACGCGCACCGAACAAATCCCCCAGGCCCTGCAGAGCATGCCGCGCCGCATCCACGTCCTTCCCGACACCCTGGCCAACCAGATCGCCGCGGGCGAAGTGGTGGAGCGCCCCGCATCGGTAGTGAAGGAGCTGGTGGAGAACGCGCTGGACGCGGCGGCCACCCGCATCGAGGTCTCGATCCAGAACGGCGGCAAGACGGAGATCCGGGTCGCCGACGACGGCTGCGGCATGGGGCGGGACGACGCGCTGCTCGCACTGGACCGGTACGCCACCAGCAAGATCGCGCGGCCGGAGGACCTGAAGGGCGTGCGCACCCTCGGGTTCCGGGGCGAGGCGCTGCCATCCATCGCGTCCGTGTCGCGACTCACGCTGGAGACGGCGGAGCCGGGCAGCGTGGGCACCCGCGTGCGTGTCGCCGGCGGCCGTGTGCTGGGCGCCGAGGACTGCGCCCGCCAGACCGGCACCACGGTGCTGGTCCAGTCGCTCTTCTTCAATGTGCCGGCGCGCGCCAAGTTCCTGAAGGGCGCGGGAGTGGAGACGCGCGGGATCGTGGACATCCTGAGCACGCTCGCCCTGGCCAACCTCTCCAGCGCTTTCCTGTTGCAGTCCAACGGCCGGACGCTGCTGGAGCTGCCCGCCGCCGTGGACCTGCCCACCCGGGTGGCCGACCTGTGGGGCGACGAGATCGCCCGCCGCTTCATCTCGGTGCAGCTGCAGCGCGAGGGCGTCAGCGTGGCGGGACTGGTCGAGCGCCCCGACGTGGTCTCGCCCACGCCGCGCCGGGCGCACCTGTTCGTGGGCGGGCGGCCCTTCCGCGATCGCTTCCTGATCGCGGCGCTGGACCGCGCCTACCGCACCACCATCGTGCAGGGGCTGCGGCCTTCGGCGCTGATCTACCTGGATGTGCCCGCCGGCGCGGTGGACGTCAACGTGCACCCAAGCAAGGCCGAGGTCAGGTTCCGCGACCGCGACCTGGTGGAGGGCACGGTGGAGGCGGCGGTGCGGGAGGGGCTGGCCGGGCTCGACAGCGCGGCTACGCTGGATGCCACGCCCGCCATGCCCCAGATCCGCCGCCTCACGACCGAGCCCCGCGGCGGCGGCGTTCCGGACAATCAGCTGGCCTTCTTCGTCGCCGGGGCCCGCCGCGGCGAGCCGCCGCCGGACGAGGACGCAGCCGCGGGGGGCGCCGTCGTGCCGCTGGACGAGGCGGTCGCCGCGGATGCCGTTCCCGAGCCGGAGGGGCCGCCCTCGCTCTGGCAGCTCCACGACACCTACATCCTGGCCGAGAGCCGCAGCGGCCTGCTGCTCATCGACCAGCACTCGGCTCACGAGCGCATCCTCTACGAGCAGCTCATGCGCGGCTTCGGCAGCACCCCCCACGGTCCGGATGGCGTACGCCCGGAAGCCGAATCGGGGAGTGTCGCCGCGGCCGCGGTCGGGGAAGACGGGGAAGATGAGGTGGACGTCGGCCGGAGCGGTGGTGTGGCCAGCCAGCGGCTGCTGTTCCCGCTCACGCTGCGTCTCTCGCCCGCGGAGTACACCGTGGTCGAGGATGCCATGGTGCTCCTGCGCCGGGCTGGCTTCGAGATGGAGCCCTTCGGCGGACGAACCGTGATCGTGCATGCCGCGCCGCAGCCGCACCCCTACTTCTCGCCCGAACGCTGCCTGCGCGACATGCTGGCGGAGCTGGCGGGCGGCAGCGAGCTGACGCGGGCGGCGCGCAACCAGCACGAGCGCATTGCCATGACCTTCGCCTGCAAGGGCGCCATCAAGGCCGGCCAGCGGCTCAGCCCGCGGGAGATGCAGGAGCTGTTCGACCGCCTCTTCGCCACCGAGCTGCCCTACCACGACGTCCACGGCCGCCCCACCGTGGTGCGCCTGTCGCTGCAGGAGCTCGAGCGCCGCTTCGGCCGAACATGAACCACATCCTACCGCCGAGTTCGCCGAGGACGCCGAGAACTGCCGCCGAGGCGGCCAGGCGGACCGCAGGCCACCGGCGGCCGCAAGTTGTTGTTGTGGTTGTTGAACAAACAAACCCACACCCCCGCCCTGCGATTGCCCCAGCCAGTATCGCCTCCAAGCTGGCCCAGCGTACCTCGGCGTATCTCGGCGTCCTCGGCGTCCTCGGCGGTAGGATGTGGTGTCTATGACTCGGGATGCGCTCGTGATCACGGGGCCGACGGCGTCGGGGAAGACCGCGCTGTCGATCCTGGTGGCGGAGCGGCTGGGGGGCGAGGTCGTGTCCATGGACTCGCGCCAGGTGTATCGCGCCATGGACATCGGCACGGCCAAGGTCACGGCCGGGGCGGCGCGCGGAATTCGGCACCACGGCCTCGACCTGGTGGACCCCGACCAGCGCTACAGCGCCGGTGCCTTCGCCCGCGATGCCCGCCGCTGGATCGCCGCGATCGCGGCGTCGGGGCACGTGCCGATCCTGGTGGGCGGAACCGGCTTCTTCCTGCGCGCGCTCACGCACCCGCTCTTCCACGAGCCGGAGATGGAGCCCGCCCGCCGGGAGCGGCTCAAGCGCTGGCTGCAGGGGCAGTCCGACGAGCGGCTGCACGGTTGGCTGCGGGTGCTCGACCCGGCCAGCGCGGCGGCGCTCGAGGCGGCGGGCGGCCGGCAGCGGATCTCCCGGGCCCTCGAGGTTGCCCTGCTCACCGGCCGCCCGCTATCGTGGTGGCACGCCCACGCCCCCCCCGAGCACGCCCCTCTGTCGCCGCGGGTCTTCGTGCTGGACCTGCCGCGGGACGAGCTGTATCGCCGCATCGATGCGCGCGTCCACGACATGCTCGCGGCGGGGCTCGAGGCGGAGGTCCGGGCGCTGGTCCGGCTCGGCTACGATCCTGGCGCGCCGGGACTGAACGCCACCGGCTACGTCGAGCTGCTGCCGTACCTGCGAGGGGAAATGTCGCTGGAAGTGACGGTGGACGCGATCCAGCGAGCGACGCGACGGTACGCACGTCGCCAGCTCACCTGGTTCCGGCACCAGCTGCCGGCGGACGCGGTCCGGCTGGACGGGATGCGGCCGCCGGGCGAGCTGGTGGAGCAAATCGCGCGCATCTGGCAGGATGAGGAGGTCGGGACGTGAAGATCGGGATCACCTGCTACCCGGTGTACGGCGGCTCGGGCGTCGTCGCCACGGAGCTCGGCATCCAGCTCGCCAAGCGCGGGCACGAGGTACACTTCATCACCTACGCACAGCCGTTCCGGCTGCCGTACTACATGGAGCGCATCTACTACCACGAGGTGGACGTCCCGTCCTACCCGCTCTTCGACTACCCGCCCTATGACCTGGCCCTCGCCTCCGCCATGCACAACACCGTGCTGAAGCGGAACCTCGACCTGCTGCACGTGCACTACGCCATCCCGCACGCGGTGTCGGCATGGCTGGCCAAGGAGATGGGGCAGGGGCGGGTCAAGGTCGTGACGACGCTGCACGGCACCGACATCACGCTCGTCGGCCAGGACCCGTCCTTCTTCAGCATCACCAAGTTCTCCATCCAGAAGTCCGATGGCATCACGGCGGTCTCCGAGTCGCTCTGCCGTGAAACGGTGCTGCGCTTCGACGTGCCGCGGGAGGCGATCCGGGTGATCCCGAATTTCGTGGACCTGCAGCAATACCGGCGCGACCTGCAGCCCTGCCACCGCGACAAGCTGGCGGAGCCGGGAGAGAAGATCGTGATGCACATCTCCAACTTCCGTCCGGTGAAGCGGGTGGAGGACGCGGTGCGGGTCTTCGCGCGGCTGAACAAGCGCATCCCCTCCCGCTTCGTGCTCATCGGCGACGGCCCCGACCGCGCCAAGGCGCAGGCGGCGGCGGAGGAGGAGGGCGTGGCCGATCGGGTCTCCTTCCTCGGGAAGCAGGAATCGGTGGCGGAGCTGCTCTCCTGCGCCGACCTGTTCCTGCTGCCCAGCGCCAACGAGGCTTTCGGTCTGGGCGCCCTCGAGGCCATGGCCTGCGGCGTCCCCGTCGTGGCCACCGCCGTGGGCGGCCTGCCGGAGGTGGTGCCCCAGGGCGAGGCCGGGCTGCTCGCGCCCGTGGGCGACCTGGAGGAGATGGCCGCCGACGCGATCTACCTGCTCGAGGACCGGGACCGCTGGCGCCAGTTCAGTGCCGCCGCGCGGCACACCGCGGAGAAGTTCTCGTCCGACATCGTGGTCCCCATGTACGAGGAGTACTACCAGGAGGTACTCGCTCGATGAGCATGCGCGAGATCGTGGAGGGAACTACCCCGGCGCGCGTGCTGCCCGTCGCCTTCGCCCGCGCGCCAGGGTGAGCGGACCTGCGCCGGTGCACGAGTGGGAGGGGCGCCCGGTCGAGGAGTGGCGCCTCGCCTGGGGGCTGCCATCGCTGCTGGTCTTCACCTCCGTCGAGTCCACCAACGACATCGCGCGCTCGCTCGCGGAGGGCGGTGCCCCCGGCGGTACCACCGTCCTGACCGATCAGCAGAGCCGGGGGCGCGGCCAGCGGGGCAGGGAATGGCAGGCGCCCACAGGCCGCGCCGTCCTCCTCTCCGTTGTGCTCCGCCCGCTTTCCGCGGGAGGAGCGGGCGTGCCGGGCGTCCTGCCGATCCGCGTGGGGCTGGCCGCGGCGGCGGTCATCGAGGCACTCACCGGCCAGGTGACATCGCTCAAGTGGCCCAACGACATCATGGCCGATGGCGGCAAGCTGGGTGGCATCCTCTGCGAGGGCGCGCTCGCCGGCACGGCCTTCAGCGCGATCGCGGGGGTCGGAGTCAACGTGCTCCAGTCCGAGGAGGAGCTGCCGGCCGGGGTCGACCCCTCGGCCGTGTCGCTGGCCATGCTCGGCCGGCCGGCGCAGCGGCCCGCACTCGCGGGCGCGCTGGCCGCCGCCGTGGCCGCCCTGGGCCAGGACGCGGTGCGCCCGCTCTCCACCGCCGAGTTGCGCGAATTTGCCGGGCGTGACATTCTGCGCGACCGGGTTGTCACCTACGAGGGCGCGCCCCTCGGCATCGCCCGCGGCATCGCCGCTGACGGCGCGCTGCTCGTGGACGGCCCCGGCGGTCGCGCCGCGATCCGCAGCGGTACCATCCGTCCGGCCGACGGCCGTTATGCGCCGCCCGGAGACACGGGCCCCGCCGCCCCATCCGGGCGACCGGCGAGCCATCCACGTTCCCGCGACATCGGCTCATGAATCTCGTCTTCGACGTGGGCAACACCGAGACCGTCCTGGGCCTCTTCGACAACGGGAAGCTCCAGGAGCACTGGCGCATCGCCTCGTACCCGGAGCGGACGGTGGACGAGCTCGGGCTCCTCGTCCGCTCGCTCATCCGCGAGTCCGGGTTCGACTCTCAGCTCGTCACCGGCTCCACGGTCGGCTCCGTCGTGCCCCAGATCACGCCCGTGATCCTGGAGATGTGCGAGCGCCACCTCGGCGTGCACCCCTTCCTGGTCACCGCCGCCTCGCCCCTGCCCATCCGCCTCGACGTGGACGAGCCCTTCGGCGTCGGTGCCGACCGCATCGTCAACACGCTGGCCGCGGCACGGCTGTACCGCAGGGACACCATTGCCGTGGATCTCGGCACCGCCACTACCTTCGACTGTATCACCGCCGACGGCGTCTTCCACGGCGGCGTCATCGCCCCGGGCGTCCGCACCGGCGCCGACAACCTCATCCGCCGCACCGCCAAGCTGCCACGCGTGGACCTCGAGCTGCCCGAAGCCGTCATCGGCCGCCGCACGGAAACCGCCGTCCGCAGCGGCATCTTCTTCGGCGTCGTGGACGCCATTGACGGCATGGTCCGCCGCATCAAGGCCGAATGGAAGCGCCCCGAAGCCCTCGTCGTCGCCACCGGCGGGTTCGCGGCCCTGGTCGCGCCCCACTGCACCACCGTGGACCGCGTCGAGCCCTTCCTCACCCTCATCGGCCTGGACATGGCGCACCAGCACCTGGCCGCCGCCGCCAGGCAACGATCTACCCCCACGCCCGCCCCCGCCCGTCCCGCTCCCCGGCGCAGGTGAGCGGCGCGATCGCCGCAAGGGGGGCTGGACGAAAGCAGAACCCGGCGCTACACTTCAAGTCTGTCATCGCGGCAGGGAGGCGCCTCGCCTCCGCCGCCTTTCCGGGCGCGACTCTCTCGCGCCCGGGTCGGTTCGAAGGGGGGGACGTCTGTGATCGAAGTCACGCTCGGCGAAAACGACCGGCTTGACTGGGCACTCAAGCAGTTCCGGCGCAAGCTCATCCGCTCCGGCCTGCTGAAGGAGATCAAGAAGAAGCGCTTCTACGAGAAGCCCAGCGAGGCCAGGAAGCGCAAGCAGGCCGCCGCGCGCCGCCGCAGTGGCCGCGCCCGTCGCGCCGCCCAGCGCGCCACCTGAGCAATCGCTGACAGCCTCACCCCCACAAGAAGGGGGCGCGGAGTCACTCCGCGCCCCCTTCTTCTTGTGTGCCCAGCATGGGCGATGACTTGGAGGTGAAAGTCCTCCGGGGAGTTGGTCGTGGCGACCCAAGTGAACCGCAAGGCGCCGACGGTGAGGGGAGCGCTGAAAGAAGCGGCTAGCGAACCCGCGGGCTGACGTACAGGAATCGGATGTGAGGCGGAGCCGACCAGGGCGAGCGGGCATGTGACCGCGAAGCTCTCGCGACCAAAGGTCAGGCGACGTAGATCCGGCAGTCGTGCGGGGACGGCCATCGTTCTTACCTGGGGAGATCTCGCTTCACGCCTGAAAGGGCGACGCCGCCGGGGAGCAGTCGACGTGGCGGAGCGAGAAGTCAGCGGAGGCCGTAGTACCGGGGCCGCAGGAGCGGACGCAGGGGAGGCCCTAAACGGGCACGAAGTCGGAAACGGCGGACACAGCCAAGGGCGGACCTAAACGGCTGAGGCCGGACCACGGGAAGGGCCGAACGAGAAGGAGAGCGCCACGCTCACGAAATGTGGGAAGGCATGGCACCAGATGTCCGCTTTGGCGGAGCTAGCGTGGGAGGGTACA
>JADGQX010000022.1 GCA_017881445.1 Gemmatimonadota bacterium
CGGCGTGATCGTGCGGGTGGCGCTGCAGCCGCTGGCGGACCTGGAGCAGACGGCGGCGCGGGTGCAGGCGGGGGACCTGGGAGCGCGGGCGCCGACGTCGCCGCTTTCGGACCGGAAGCTGGAGCACCTGATCTCGACGTTCAACGGCATGCTGGAGGCGCTGGCCGGTTACCGGCAGCAGCTGCGTCGTCTGGCCGCGCAGGCGCTGGGCGCGGAGGAAGAGGAGCGGAAGCGGATCGCCCGGGAACTGCACGACGACACGGCGCAGATCATGGCGTCGCTGCTGATCCGGCTGCGGGTGGCGCAGCGGGCACAGGAAGCGGCCCAGCGGGATTCGATCCTGGAGGAAGTCCGGGAAGGTCTGGCGCAGGCGCTGGACGGGGTGCGGCGCTATGCCCGGGGCCTGCGGCCGCCGGCGCTGGACGAGCTGGGGCTGTTGCCGGCGATCGACGCGTACGCGCGAGAGATCACGGAGGCGGCGGGGCTCGCGCTGGAGGTGCGCGAGGAGCCGATCGAGGGGCTCTTGACGCCGGAGGCGGAGCTGGCGCTGTATCGCATCGTGCAGGAGGCGCTCACCAACGCCTGCCGGCACGCGCACGCGTCGCGCGTGCGTGTGAGCGTGGGGCGCTCGGACCATCGGGTGGTGGCATCGGTGGAAGATGACGGCCGAGGCTTCCGGGTGGAGGATGCCATTGGCGCGGGGCACCGTCTGGGCCTGTTCGGCATGCGGGAGCGCGCGTCATACGTGGGTGGGAATGTGGAGGTAACCAGCGAGCTGGGGGTCGGAACCCGCGTCACCGCGGCGATTCCCACTCGTGAAGGAGAGCGCTATGCCTGACCTGATCCGGATCCTGCTCGTGGACGACCACGCCGTGCTGCGCGCGGGCCTCAAGGCGCTCCTCGATGCCGAGGACGACCTGCGCGTCGTAGGCGAGGCGGGCACGGGCGAGGAAGCCATTGACAAGGTGAAGCTGGTGAAGCCCGATGTCGTCATCATGGACCTGTCCATGCCCGGCATCGGCGGCCTGGAGGCCACCAAGAAGATCGCCGAGCTCGGCCTCGGCACCAAGGTGCTGGTCCTCACCGTCCACGCCGAGGAGGAGTACCTGCTCCCGGTCCTCGAGGCGGGCGGCAGCGGTTACGTCACCAAGACCAGTGCCGACATCGATCTCATCCAGGCCATCCGCACCGTCGCCCGCGACGAGGTCTTCCTCTACCCCAGCGCAACCCGTCTCCTGCTGCGTCGCTACAAGCAGGCGGAGGAGGACCGCAAGGAGAGCCCGGTCGCCCTGCTCAGCGAGCGCGAGCGGGAGGTGCTCGCGCAGACCGCCGAAGGCTTCAGCTCGGCCGAGATCGGCAAGCGCCTTTTCATCTCGCCCAAGACCGTGGACACCTACCGCTCGCGCATCATGGAGAAGCTCAAGCTGAACCACCGCTCGGAGCTGGTTCGCTTCGCCCTGCGCACGGGCCTGCTCAAGGTCGAGTAGCCGGCCGGCGCCCTTTTCCCGGGCCGGTCGCGCGGCTATATTTCACCGGCTGAAAGCCGTCATGCACGGCAGCACCAACGCCGCGGCGGGGCCATGGCTCACGCGGCTGGAAACCAATACAAGGAGGCCTTTTGGCTCGTAGACGGACCGATAAGAAGCCGCAGCGCCCGAAGTCCAGCTTCGAAACCGCCCGCGATGAGTTGTTCCGCGTGATCCGCGAGTGCGGCGTGATCGACGCCCACGAGGAGGACAAGGGTCCGTGGATGGAGGAGACAGTGGCGTTCATGGCGGAGCGCTATCCGGACCTCAGCCCGGCCGAGCTGGGCGCCCTGCGGGACCTGGGGCTTCGTTTCTGCCAGCCGGTGATCCCCCACGGCAAGGAACACGCGCCGCGCTCCAACGAGGAAGCGAACGCGGCCTGACCTGCCCGTGGAAGCCCGCGCCCCGGTTCCGGAGGCGCGGCGGCGCCGGCCGTTCGGCGGGCGCTGATCCCACGCACTTCATCGACCCTGCCGCGCGACGATCGCGCTTGTGGCCGCAACCAGTCCGCGCCCACGAGAAACCCATCCAGCCAGCTACTCATCCCGCCCGACCCGCGCCCGACGGCCGCGGCAGCCGGAAAGTGGGCGCGCCGGTGCGCTGAGCCACTCCCGGGGGCCAGCTCGCCGCTCGCCCGCGGCCCCTGGCCCCGCGCTGCCCGCAAGCGGGCCCACCTACGACCCGTAGGGGTGGCAACGGGTATAGGTACCCATTACATTGTGGTCGTCGCCAGTCGCGGCGACGACCTCCTTCCCAGGATCCCGTTTTCTCTCGAAGTAGAGAGGAGGCGCCGACCATGCCCGCACCGTTCCTCAGCTCCGAGGAGTACGATGAACGCGCGCATCGCCAGTACGACTGCGGCGACTACGACGCCGCCCTGGAAACGCTGAAGGAGGGGCTTCACCTGTATGCGAGCTCCGTAGAGCTCCACGTGGGGATGGGGTACACGCGGCTGGCGCGGGAGGAGTTCGCGCTGGCCAGGCAGGCGTTCGAGCGGGGCCTGGTGCTGGACCCGGAGCACGACGACGGGCTGGTGGGGCTGGGAGAGACGCTGCTGCGGTTCGGCCGGCACGCGGAAGCGCTCAGCCTGTTCGAGCAGGCTCGCCGTCTGGGTTGTAGCGAGGACGTGGACCTGCTGCTGTCGATGGGGCGGGGGCTGTACCGGGAGCGGCTGTACGAGGAGGCACGCGAGGCCTTCGACGAGGCGATCTCGGCGAGCCCGACCAACGCGGAGGCGGAGGCGGCGCTGGGGTACACGCTGCACCGCCTGGGCGAGGAGGTGGCGGCGCGGCGACACCTGCGCCGTGCGCTGCACCTGGACGGGGACCTGCACGAGGCGCGAATCTACCTGGGTCATCTGCTCTACGACCGGGGGGAATGGCGGCGAGCGCTGGAGCAGTTCGAGGGCGTGCCGGTGGAGGAGCACTTCGACACGCTGGCGCTCTGGCGGGTCCTGGAGCTGAAGCGGGCGATCCGCGGCGAGGAGCTCGGCGGTGCGAAGCTGGCGCCGTGGGAAACGCGACTGGAGGAGATCGAGTCGGATTCGGACCCGATCGACGCGCTGCTGGCGGAGATCGAGGCGGGCTCGGCGGACGATGGGGACCAGGAGGAGGAGGAGGACGGCGTCGCACACCGGGTACAGACGCCGGAGGGCCACGTTTACGTGGGCAGCTGGCGGGACATTCTCCGGCAGATCCGGGACGTGCGCGGCGACGATGGTGAGAGCATCGCACAGTTCATGCGTAGGGAAGCCGAGAGAGAGCGGGCGCGCACCGGAGTTCGCATCCCGGTGGACGATCCGGAGGCGTTCCTGAGAGCCAGTGCCCGCGCGGGACTCCTGCGCATCGAGTGTTGATCGGATGATCGACTCCTCACGCGTGCTCCGGCCGTTATCCGAGGCGGGAGACGCGACAGACAGGCTGGTGACATACGAGCGGCCCGCCGAGTTGGCGGAGGCGCTGGAGGCGACGTGGAGCGCGGTAGAGCGGTCCCTTCGCCTCTTGCTGCGTTCGCACACGGCGGTGGCGGAGTCGGAGCGGCTGGGCGCGTTCTCGCCCGAGGAGATGCCGCTGCCGCGACTGGTGGAGGCGCTGCGCAAGCACAACCTGGTGAGCATGGAGTTGGCCGGGCGGGTGCACGAGCTGGCGCAGGCGGCGCAGCGGGCCGCGAGCGGCGATGTGCGGGCCTCGGACGCGGATGTGGCGCGCCAGGCGGTGATGGACCTGCGCCGGGATGTGATGACGGCGGCGGACAGCCCGATCCAGGAAGTGGCGCATCGGGCGGTAGAGACGGGGGCGGTGGAGGAGCCGGTGCAAGCGGTGCGGTCTCCCCGACGCCGGCCGCCGCTGATCCTGGGCCTGATCGGGCTGATCCTGTTGGCGGTGGCGGGGACCCTGGTCTACTTCTTCTTCCGTGGCGGCAGCGAGGACGCGGCGGGTATGGCGGCGTTCCAGGAGCAGCGGCTGGGCGTCGCGGAGGAGAAGTTCCGGCAGTCGCTCGACCGCAAGCCGGACGACCTCCTGGCTCTGCTGTACCTGGGCCGGATCTACCGGCGGCAGGGGCGGCTGGCGTCGGCGGACAGCATGCTCGGGATGGCGATGCACTACGCTCCGGAAGACCCGGATGTCCGACGGGAGCGGGGTCACCTGCTGATGGCTGCCGGGCAGCCGTCCAAGGCGGCCATCGAGTACGATGCCGCCATCCGCGCGGACCCGAGCGAGAAGCTGAACTGGCTGGCGCTGGTGCAGGCGCTGCGGGCGGCAAACGACCCGCGGGTCGAGGACGTGATCCAGCGTGCGCCGGCGGACGTCCAGGCGGCGCTCCGCTCCTCGGTGGTGGCGCCCGCGCCGGGGCCGCTTCCCGCGAACCCGCGCTAGGCCTTCAACCCCAGGCGAGCGATTCATGGACAGCGTAGTCCAGCGGCTGCACCTGGCTCTGGCGGAGGCCCTCGGGCGGCGGCGTCCCGACTTCGAGACGGAGCCAGTCACCGTGGCGGAGGTCTACCAGGAGCTGGTGCCGTACCGGAGCGCGCGCACCACGGTGGGCTTCGAGATGAACGCCGACTACGAGCACGCGCTGCTGCGGCTGCTTTCGGGCGAAGATGGCCTCGTCCGGCTGGAGCCGGAGGAAGTGCGGGACGAGCTGCGGCGCGAGCTGGCCACGCCCAATCCGGACGTGACGCTGTTCCGGCGCTATGCGGCCTGCGACGTGTGGGTGTACCAGCCGCCCGCAACGCCGGGAGCCGCTGAGGAGATCGGCCCACCCGAGCCCGAGCAGCCGACCGACTGGACGCCCGACTGGCTGGAGGCGGCGGCGAGCGAGAAGCTGGAACACGCCGGGAGCCGGCCCTGGCTGGACCCCGAGCCGGAGCCTCCCCCCGCCGCCGCCGCGCCCGAGCGGGCGGCCGAGCCGAGCCCGGCCGATGCCCCCGCCGACGCCTTCGCGCCCTCCTATTCCGACCTGGACGGGTCCACGCCGGCCTGGGCGGATACGGCGCCGCAACCCTTGTCGCTGGAACGGGATGTGTCCCCCGGCGCCCCCGGGCGAACGGGTCCGGGCGCCGCCCAGTGCGCCTTCTGCCGGGGCGCGCTTCCGGCCGACCGGCCGGTCCGGTACTGTCCGTTCTGTGGCGTGGATCAGCAGCTCCGGCCCTGCGAGCGCTGCGGCGAGGTACTGGAGCGGGGCTGGCGCTACTGCGTGACCTGTGGAGCCGCGGCGCCGGAGCGCGCCGGCTCCGCTTGACGGCTCGGAGGACGCGGCCTATCTTCGCCGCCCGCTGGCCAGGGACAAAAGGAAGCGCGGGCGCCCGAGGTGCCCGCCCGGATGCCACGTTCCAGGGAGGACATCCATGCGCAGGGAGCTGGGGAGCGTTCTGGCGATCGTGTTCGTCGCGGCATTGGCGACGGCCGCATGCGGCCAGAAGGACAACGGGTCGGCGAACGCGGTAGCGGACAGCACGGCGGCGGCGGCCCCGGCGGCCACCACGCCGGCGGCGGCGCCGGTCGCGGGCGTCACGGCGCCGGTCGCGGTTCCGCCGAACCTGCCGGCCGGCGTGACCGGTGACATGATCCAGCAGGGCGCCCAGATCTTCCGTGGGCAGTTGGCCGGGGGCACCTGCTACACCTGCCACAACATGGACGCGAGGGGCACGGCGCTCGCGCCGGACCTGACCACCAAGCCGCACCTCTGGGTCACCGACTACCCGTCCTACGTGGCGCTGATCACCAAGGGCGTGCCGACGCCGAAGAAGCACCCGGCTCCCATGCCGGCCATGGGCGGTGCCCAGCTGACGCCGGACCAGGTCAAGGCGGTCGCCGCGTACGAGTGGTCGCTGAGCAATCCTCAGGGCGGCAAGTAAATGCCCGGCTGGACCCCGGCGCCGGGGCGCCCCGATTGGGGGCGCCCCGGCGTTCTTCTTTTGTCGGTATTGTTGCTGTGCGCGCTCGCGGCGGCTTGTGGCCGGGACCGCCGTGCGGCCGGGGCGGGGAAGCACCGGCTTCCGCTCGACGGTGATACGCTCGACCTGGGAAGCGAGGTCACGGTCCACGACGTGCGCCTGGGCGGTGCCGGCGCGAGCGCGGCCATCCGGCCCGCCGCCCTGACGGTGCGCTCGGGGGACGTGATCCGTTTCGTGGCCGCCGACGCCCGCGGCCACGCCGTCGTCTTCGGGGACAGCACGCTGGCGCCGGACGTGCGCAGCTTCCTGGAGCGGACGCGCCAGCTGCAAGGGCCGCCACTGGTCAGCACGGGCGCGAGCTGGGTCGTGTCGCTGAAGGGTGCGCCGGCGGGACGGTATCCGTTCCGCTCGTTGACGCAGGACGCCGCCGGTGTCGTGGTCGTGCAACCCGCCCCCGCCAGATAGCCGGGGGCCGTTACCCTCGAGCTCCGTCAGGCCCGGCTCCATGCCCAGGATCGCTCTCATACCCGGTGACGGCATCGGCCCCGAAGTGACCGCGGAGGCCCGGAAGGTCCTGGAGTCCGTGGCGGCGAGCGAGGGGCTGGCGCTGGATCTGGTGCAGTGGCCGCACGGCGCCCAGCGCTACCTGGACACGGGGGCGACCATCACGCCCGAGGAGATGGCGGAGCTGGAGCGGGACTACGACGCCATTATGCTGGGCGCACTGGGCGATCCGCGCGTGCCCGGCAACGAACACGCCCGCGACATCCTGCTCGGCCTCCGCTTCAAGCTCGACCTCTACATCAACCTCCGGCCGGTCAAGCTCGTGGATGCCCGGTTCTCGCCGCTGAAGGGCGTGGCGGCGGCCGACGTGGACATGGTCATCGTGCGCGAGAACACGGAGGGCGTCTACGTCGGGCTGGGAGGGACCTTCAAGCGGGGGACGCCGGACGAGCTGGCGATCGAGGAAGACGTCAACACGCGCAAGGGCGTGGAGCGAATCGTGCGAGCGGCGTTCGCTTACGCGCGCGAGCACGGCCGCAGGCGTGTTACCCTGGCCGACAAGGCCAACGCCATGCCGAACGCGGGCGGACTGTACCGGCGGGTGTTCGCGGAGGTCGCCCGGGAGTATGGCGAAATCACATCCAGCGCCATGTACGTGGACGCCATGGCCATGGACATGGTGCTGCACCCCGCGAAATACGATGTGGTGGTGGCGTCCAACCTGTTCGGCGACATCCTGAGCGACCTGGCCGCGGCGCTGGCCGGCGGGCTGGGCATCGCACCCTCGGCCAACCTGCACCCGGGCAAGCCGGGGCTGTTCGAGCCGGTCCACGGGTCCGCGCCGGACATCGCGGGGCAGGATCGCGCCAACCCGCTGGCGTCGGTCCTGACGGCGGCGCTCATGCTGGAGCACCTGGGGAACGCGGGCGCGGCGGCGCGCGTCGAGGCCGCCGTCGACGCCTCCATCCGTGCGGGGGCGACGACGCCCGATCTCGGCGGAACCCTGGGCACCGGGGCCGTCGGGGATTGGATTTGCAGGGAACTCGAGAAAGGCCGCTGACGGGCCCGTTTGTTCCGAACTCAACACGGGAGCGCACCATGGGCACTCAGGGCAATTCCAGGGACGTCGTCTTCCTGTCCGGGCGGCGGACTCCCTTCGGTACATTCGGTGGCAGCCTGAAGGACTTCAGCGCGACGGACCTCGGGGTGGTGGCGGCGAAGTCGGCGCTGGAGCAGGCGGGCGTACCGGCGGATGCGGTCGGCCACGTCGTCTTCGGCAACGCGCTGCAGACCTCGGCGGACGCCATCTACCTCGCCCGCCACATCGGGTTGCGGGCGGGCGTGCCGGTGGAGGTGCCGGCGCTCACGGTGAACCGGCTGTGCGGCTCGGGATTCCAGGCCATCGCGTCGGGCGCCGCCGAGATCCTGATGGGCGAGACCGACGTCGCGCTCTGCGGCGGGGCGGAGTCCATGAGCCAGGCGCCGCACGTGCTGCGCGGCGCCCGCTTCGGCGCGCTGCGCCTGGGCGAGGTGGGCGGCCTGTTCGAGGACCTGCTCTGGACGGCGCTGACCGACACGCAGTGCGGGCTCTCCATGGCCCAGACCGCGGAGAAGCTGGCGGACCAGTACGGCATCACGCGCGAGGCGGCGGACACCGTCGCACTGCGCTCACAGCAGCGGGCGCGCGCCGCCTGGGACGAGGGGCGCTTGGACGCCGAGATCGTGCCCGTCATGGTGAAGACGCGCAAGGGCGAGCAGGAGTTCAGGACCGACGAGCACATGCGCCCCGAGACGACGATGGAGGCGCTGGGCGCGCTTCGCCCGTACTTTAGGAAGGACGGGCTGGTCACGGCGGGGAACGCCAGCGGCATCGGCGACGGTGCCGCGGCGGTGGTGATCTCCTCGGCCGAGTGGGCCGAGCGTAACGGCGTCAGACCGCTGGCGCGTCTGGTCTCGTGGGGCATCGCGGGGGTGGACCCGTCCATCATGGGGATCGGCCCCGCGCCCGCGGCCCGGCGGGCGCTGAAGCGGGCGGGGCTGTCGCTGGCGGAGATGGACCTCGTGGACGTGAACGAAGCCTTCGCGCCGCAGTTCGCCGCGGTGGCCAAGGAGCTGGAGCTGGACCCCGAGAAGACCAACGTGAACGGCGGCGCCATCGCCATCACGCACCCCCTGGCGGCGTCCGGCGCACGCATCACGGTGAACCTGATCCACGAGCTGCGCCGCCGCGGCGCCCGCTACGGGATGGGCGCGGCCTGCATCGGGGGCGGACAGGGCATGGCGGTGGTCGTGGAGGCGCTGAAGTAGAGGGAAACCAAAGGAGGCGTTACATGTCGCCGTTGTTCTTCTCGATCGCGGCCCTCGTGGCCGCGGCTGTGCTGACGAGCCTGCGCGTGCTGCGCGAATACGAGCGCGGGGTGGTGTTCCGGCTTGGCCGCATCACCCAGCCGAAGGGTCCGGGGCTGATCTTCCTGCTGCCGTTCGGCGTCGAGCGCATGGTCAAGATCCCGCTGCGGATCGTCACCATGGACATCCCGCCGCAGGACGTGATCACCCGGGACAACATCTCGGTCAAGGTCAACGCCGTGATCTACTTCCGGGTCAAGGACCCGGTGAAGGCACTGGTCGAGGTGCAGGACTACCTGTACGCCACCAGCCAGCTCGCGCAGACTACGTTGCGCAACGTGGTCGGCCAGGCGGAGATGGACCAGCTGCTGGCCGAGCGCGAGCACATCAACGGCATCGTGCGCAAGATCGTGGACGAGCGCACGGCGCCCTGGGGCATCGACGTGACCTCCGTCGAGATGAAGGACATCGACCTGCCGCAGGAAATGAAGCGCGCCATGGCCAGGCAGGCGGAGGCCGAGCGCGAGCGCCGCGCCAAGATCATCGCCGCCGAGGGCGAGTTCCAGGCGGCCGAGAAGCTGGCCCAGGCCGCGGCCATCATCGGGCGCGAGCCCGCCGCCATCCAGCTGCGCTACCTGCAGACGGTCACGGAGATCGCCACGGAGAAGAACTCGACCACCCTCTTCCCCATCCCCATCGACATCTTCCGGCCGTTCCTCGAGCGCTCGATCGCGACGCTGTCGGCGCCGCAGGCGACACCGGCGCCCCCGGCCTCCCCGGCGGGCCTCCCGGATCCAGGCGAGTCGAAGCTGCTCGCGGGCGCGGCCCCGGGCGCGAACGTTGACCCCCGGCGGGTCGAAGACGCCGCCAAGGTCCGCTGAGCCGATGGTCCGCAGCGCCCTGCTCCTCCTTGCCCTGACGATGTCCGCCGGCTGCGGGGCCGCCCCGCCGGCGGACCCGCCGGCGGCGACGGTGACGGCGCCGGCTGCGCCCCCGCTGCAGGGCAGGAGCACGGCGGGTGGCGAGTTCTCCCTGCAAGACGTGGCGGGGGCGCCCGCGGTGGTGCTCTTCGTACGCGGGTCGTTCTGCCCGGTCTGCCGCGAGCGCCTGCGGGCGCTCGCCGCCTCAGCGGGCGCGTACCGCGACGCGGGGGCGCGCGTGGTGGCGGTGACGCTCGACCCGCCGCCGGTCGCCAGCGGCCTGGCGCACGAGCTCGGGCTGGCGCTGCCGCTGGTGTCGGTCGATGCGGCCACGTTCCGGCGCTGGGGCGTCTGGAGCCCGGGGCAGCCAATGCCGCACCCCGGCGACTTCGTGCTCGACCCGTTGGGCCGGATCCGCTATGCACGGATCGGCACGGTCGCCGCGGACCGGGTATCCGACGTCGCCCTTCTGGGCATCCTCGATTCCCTGCACGCCGCCGGGGCCCTCGCCCGCCGCTGACCGTCCCGGTTAGATTCCGCCCGTGAGCGACCAACCCGATCCCAAGCCGACCTCCAGGGCGGTCACCCGCCGCGACCTCGAGCTCGTCATTCGCCGCGCCCTCGACCTGGCCGGGGAGCAGGCAGACGGCGGCGACGCCATGTCCGAGGACGAGGTGGTGCGCGTCGCGGGAGAGGTGGGACTGCCGGCGAGCTACGTGCGCCAGGCGCTCTTCGAGCTGCCGGCCCTGCGCCAGGAGGAGCAGCCCACACTCGCTGCCCGTACGTTCGGCCCCGCCGAAGTGAGCGCGGCACGCACAATCTCCGCCGACGCCGACCGGCTGCTGCGGGTGCTCGAGGACTACCTCACCACCCGGGAGTACCTGCGCCTGCAGCGGCACCAGCCGGGGCAGGCGTGGTTCGTCCCGGCCGAGGACCCGCTCTCCGCGTTCTTCCGCGCGTTCCGGGGCAAGAAGCGCTTTCAGCTGGCGCGAGCCACCCGGGTGGGCGTGGCGGTGAACGCCCTGGAGGCGGGGCGAGTCCACGTGCGGCTGGACGTCGCTCTCGACGAGCAGCGGCATGACGCGTTCGTGGGCGGCGGTGTGGGCGGGTCCGCGCTCGGACTCGTGCTGGGCGGCGGGCTGGCCACCGCCGGCGCCCTGGCCGGGGCGGCCGTGGCCGGTCCGGCTTTGGCCGTCGCGGGCGGCATCGTGCTGGGCGCCGCCGGCCTGGCGACGGGGATCGCGGCGGGGATCCGGTTGGCGCGCAACGCGTTCCAGCGCCGGCTGGGACAGGGCCAGGCCACACTGGATGAGCTGCTGGACCGGCTGCAGTCGGGCGAGCGGCTGGAGCCGCCGACGTCGCCCGTGCTGCGCCGCCTGCGTGATCGGTTCATCGGCTCGCTGCCGCCCTGAGCGCAGCCGGGCGACGCCGGCGCGTCCGCCGACATGCTGGATCGCAACAACCCCATCCCGCCGAACGGGCGCAAGCGCGCCCCCTGGTCGCTTCCGCCGCGTTGACGCCGGCGCCGCCGCCACCATATTCCCGCCCGTCGGCAGGACCATTCCCGGGAATCGAGCGGAGGCAGCCATGGCGGACATCCGCGGCGTGGGCGTGCTGGGGTGCGGGTTGATGGGGAGCGGCATCGCCGAGGTGGCGGCGAAGGCGGGATACGAGACCTGGGTCCGGGAGGTGACGCCCGAGCTGGGGGAGCGCGGGGCGAAGAGCATTCGCAAGAGCCTGGACCGGGCCGTGGAGAAGGGGAAGCTCGAGGGCGGCGCCCGCGACGAGGCCCTCGCCCGGCTCCATTTCACCAGCGCCCTGGAGGAGCTGGCCGACTGCGACATCATCATCGAAGCCGTGACCGAGGACCTGGCCGCGAAGAACGAGATGTTCCGCACGCTGGACGGCGTCTGCCCGCCCGGGACCATCTTCGCCAGCAACACCAGCTCGCTGCCCATCGCGGCCATGTCCGCCGTCACCCGCCGGCCGGAGCGCTTCGTGGGGCTCCACTTCTTCAACCCGGTCCCGGTGATGAAGCTGGTCGAGGTGGTGCGCACCATCGCCACCAGTAGTGAGACCTTCGACACCGCCATGGCGTTCGCGCGCTCGCTCGGCAAGGATGCCGTGGTCGCCAAGGACACGCCGGGCTTCATCGTGAACCGGCTGCTCGTACCCTACATGCTGGACTGCATCCGCGCCCTGGAGCAGGGAATCGGCACCATCGAGGACGTGGACAAGGCGATGGTGCTCGGGCTCGGCTACCCGATGGGACCCTTCACCCTCGCCGACTTTGTCGGCATCGACACGCTCCACCGCATCGGCGAGATCATGTTCGCGGAATACCGCGAACCGCGCTTCGCGCCGCCACCGCTGCTCCGGCGCATGGTCGAGATGGGGTATTTCGGCCGCAAGAGCGGCAAGGGGTTCTACGACTACTCGGGCGAAAAGCCGGTGCCGGTGAGCTTCGGGATCTGAGACTGCGTCGAGGCTGTGAGGCGCTGTTTTCTGCCTTCGCTCAGTAGAAGAAGAACGCTGCCGCGAGAATGAGGTAGACGGCGACGAGCTGCGCGCCCTCGAACCAGTTGGACTCGCCATCGCGGGCGATGATGCTCACGATGGCCGAGGCCGCGGCGACGGCGAGCACCTCGAGGGGAGTGAAGACGAAGTTCATGCGCCGGCCGAGTGCCAGCGCGACGAAGACCAGGACCGGGGCGACGAAGAGCGCGACCTGCATCGAGGAGTTGATCGCGATCCCGAACGCCAGGTCCGTCTTGTTCTTCATGGCCATCCAGACCGCGGACGCATGCTCGGATGCGTTTCCCACCAGCGGTACCACGATGATGCCCACGAACAGCTGGGTCAGTCCCAGCCCCCGCGTCGCGGCCTCCGTCGCCCCCACCAGCAGCTCGCTCATGGCCGCCACGCCCACCGTCGCCAACGCCAGCGCCGCCGCCGCCCGGCGCACGGACCATTGCGGCCGCTCCTGCGCGTCCTCGGTCGCCGCGGCCAGGAGCCTGGCGTGCGTGCGCAGGGTGAACAGCAGGCTGGCCGCGTAGATCACGATCAGCACCGTCGCCACCGCGACCGACAGGTCCACATGGGCGGAGCGGGCCGGGTGCGTCATCTCGACCACGGAGGGAATCACCAGGGCCGTGACCGAGAGCGCCATCATGGAGGACGCCACGCCCGCCACCTGCTTGTTGAAGCGCAGCGTGGGTCGCATGACCCCCCCGGCGAAGAGCGAGACGCCCAGCACGAGCAACAGGTTGCCGATGATCGATCCGGTGATCGAGGCCTTGACCAGGTCGATGAGCCCCGCCCGCAGCGCCACGACCGTGATGATCAGCTCCGCCGCGTTGCCCAGGCTCGCGTTCAGCAAGCCGCCGATCGTCGGCCCGGTGTGCGTCGCCATCTCCTCCGTGGCCCGGCCCAGCACGCCCGAGAGCGGCACGATCGCCGCGGCGGAGGCAAGGAAGACCCAGGTCGCGGGCGCGTGCAGCCACCAGCCCAGCACGCCCGCGACGGGGACGAAGAGCAGAAGCCAGTAGAGGTAGCGCATGGGGGCGGGAGCGTAGGGAGAGGAAAGGGCGCGGGCAAGGGGGAAGGGCAGCGGCCCCAGCGGCCGGCCCCTGCCCCGGGACGACGTGGCTAGGGAAGCTCGCTTTCCCGCTGCAGGGCGTGGGAGTAGACGTGGTAGACGTCGGGGTCGCGCAGGTAGTCCTCCAGCCAGCACTCGAAGGGGGGCAGAGGCAGCCGTCGCTCGAGCTCCTGCACCACGCCCATGGCGAGCTGGAAGCGGTCGCGGGCACGGAAGTCGATCTCGCGCCCGTCCAGCAGCTGCTCCACCAGCGCGCGGAAGTCGTCGGGGTGCACCAGCCCGATCAGGTGCATCACCTGCTCGAGCCGGTACGAGTCATAGAGGGAGTGCAGGTGCGCCAGCGACCGCTCCTCCGCGGGCGTGCCCGCCACCGGGACCGTGCCGGCCGCGTGTCGCGCCAGCAGTTCGCGGAACCAGCGCCGAAGGTCCGGGGAGAAGCCCTTCCGTCGCTCCTGGGCATGCAGCGCGGAGTCCAGCAGAGCGCGCACCAGCGGCTTGCCCAGCCCTCGCGCCCGGGTATCCACGGCGCCTTCGCTCTCCTCTATGAAGAGCACGGCCGTTCGGACGTCTTCTTCTCCGGCCTCGGCCTCGCCGCCCCGCCGGAAGGTGATGTGCCCCCGCCAGCCGCCCTCGGTCGCCGGATACGTGCACAGATAGGCCGTCCAGCGCTCCCCCCCACGCTCCAGGAAGCAGAAGGACCTCCGCCGCTCCCGGGCACCGGACGATACAGCCACCATGGCGGCGACGGGCACCGCGCTCGCGGGTTCGCCGGGATCTTCCCTTCGTTGGGCCGACATGCTTTTCTCTCCGGTGTCACCCCTGCCTTCCTCACCCCACGGTAGTGCGGTGCGGCAGGCGGGTCAAGCGGATCGGTGGCGGTCCCCCTCGGCGCAAAACAGATGTTTTTGACCGCGCCCGCACCCGGCCATAACCGCCCGAAGCTCACTCCCCAACCGTCTGGAACGGCGGCACTTCACACCCGAAGGCGTTCGTCACGCGCGCCCGCGCCAAATCCCGTCTTTTTGGGTCAACGCCCGTCGGGGCGGTCGTGTAAACCGTTGCGGGAGAATAGCTTCCGCGTAAGGGCTTGGCGCGCGGCACGTTACGGTAAACCTTGACGGAGAGGCGGCTTGCTTCTATCTTCTCGGGGCCGGTCAGGGGGGCGCGGACCGGGCGATGCCGGTGCCGGATGACGAGCTTCTCGGCTTGACCAATATACCACATTTCTGTCGCACTTTGCGAAGGCGCGAGGGGATTCGTATGTGGGACACGTGTGCCGTCGATCTGCGGGTCACCTTGCCGCGGCCACTGGCGGCGGAGGTGGAGGAAGTGCAGCGACGGGATCCAGAGATGCTCAGTCGCCTGGTGCTGTACATGATGACGCGGCGCACGATCTTCGACCACCTCTCGCAGAGCAAGGCGACAGCAGTCGAGCGCTGAGGCGGAGCGGAGCTGTCAGGGAAGGCTTGACCGGAGGGGGCGCGGGGGGATAGCCTTAAGCTGTCCGCGGACGCGGAGTTGTGGTCTCGGGCGGCTCTGAGGAAGGGGCGACGGAGAGCAGGCACCGGGCGAGAGCGGCCGCGTCCGGCAGAGACCCCGACCCGACCCTCGAAACGGAACAATGGCCTTCGACCCCGAGGCAGGGCGAATACTGCGGGCGAAGTATCTCGACTGGTGCTCAGCGCGGCTGGCGGATCGGTTCCTGCGCCTGACACCGGAGGAGATCTACGAACTGGCGGAGCGCGCCTCGGAAGGGACGGGCGAAGTGGGACCGCCGGTGGCGGGGGAGTCGGGGGTGGGCACGGAGCTGTCGTATCGCGCGCTGGTCGAGCGGGTGACGGAAGCGCTGGCCGCTCGCATCAACCTGCCTGACTTCGCCGAGTGGTCTGCGGCCTACCTGGAGTCGCCCGAGCGGTTCGACGAGGATCTGCTGGGGTTCTGGCGGGAAGAAGCTTGAGCGGGCGGGGGTTGAGGAAGGTGGGGCGAGACCGATGAGGTCCCGCCCTTTTTCGTTTGGCGTACCGGACGACGCGGTCGGGCAGTGCCGCTCGCCGGTCAGTGGCCGCCGGCGGCCGGCTTGACCTTGAACTGGTGCCAGAGGGTGGCGCCGATGGCGGCGAGCCCCGCGGCGCCCAGGAGCACGCCCACGAGGAACCAGGCGAGCCACCAGTCGGTGCGGTGGTTGGCCAGCCCCTGGAAGGCGCTGACGAGCGCTGCGGTGGCCAGGGCGAGCCAGAGCACGCCCACGAGCGTGCCGGCGGCGATGGCGATCACGTTGGGCCTGACGTCGTGCTCCCTGTCCATCGCGGCTCCTCCGGGCGATCACGCTGAAACGCGGCGCAATATACCGCGGGTCGCGGGCGCGGCAAGCCCCGGCGCGCGCGTGCGGGGCATTGCGCGGGAACGGCTCCGGCCGCATCCTGTCTCCGGACGCAACGTCAACCGGGGCAAGCGAATGACGGTACCGATCACGGTGATCCCCTTCGGGGCGCGGGTGCGGGTGAAGCGGGGCCAGATGCCCGTCGATCCGGCGCTCCTCGGGCGTGCGGGCACGGTGGTGGAGGCGAGCGAGTACACCCCGGCGCGCTTCGGCGTCACGCTGGACGGGGAGGCGCAGGTCCGGGTTTTCGCCCTGGGCGAGCTCGAGCTGCTGGCCTCGGATCCGCTGCCGCCCGAGCGGCGGGAGGCCAGGGGCAAGCGCGCGCTCCCCTGACCGCCGATGGTGAAACGGCGGCCGGGCGCCCGCAGGGGCGCCCGGCCGCGCGCGTTGCAGCCAGGGCCGGCGCCGGCTCAGCCGCCGGCCACGGCCCAGGACGCGTTCAGCGCCGGCGCCTGGTTCCGCCCCTGCTTCAGCAGCACGTGCGGCGCGGGGGCGAAGGACTCGTAGATCGGCAGCGTGGCCACGCCCAGCGCAGCCGCGTCCGCGCCCGCGGTGGCCAGCAGGTACGCGGGCGTGGGCGGCTTCTCGCCCAGCCGGCGCTTGGGCAGGCGCTCTCCCAGCCGCCCCATCAGTCCCTCCAGGATGCGGTCGGGGAGTCGGCCCCCGAAGAAGATCGCCTCGGGGTCGATCAGGTACTCGATGGCCAGCGCCAATCCACTCAGGTGCCGGGCGGCGATGTCCATCCATTCCAGCAGGCGCGGGTTCCCCTCGCAGAGCAGGCGCTCCAGGTCCTCGGGCGTGCGGGCGCAGGCCCCATCGGCACGCAGCTTCTCATACAGCCGCGGCAGGTTGAAGTGCAGCCCGACGTGCGGCTTGTCGTCTCCCCAGCGCGCTTCCCGGGATGCCGCCAACGGCATGTACCCGAGCTCGCCGGCGTTGCCCGTGAAGCCCTCGTACGGCTGCCCGTTCATCACCAGCCCGCCGCCCAGACCGCTGCCGAAATAGAAGTAGAAGAACGTCTTGATCTGCTGCCCACCCCCGTACCAGCGCTCGCCCACCGCGGCGGCCGTCGCGTTGTTCTCCAGGAACACCGGCATGCTCAGCCGCTCCCGCACCCAGCCCGCCAGCGGGATGTCGTGCCAGCCCGGGAACGCCCTCGGGTTCACCATGTAGTCCCTGCCGTCCTCCGACAGGTGCATCGGCCCCGGAACCCCGATCCCGACGCCTGAGACCTCCTCCGGCCTCAACTGCTGCCGCTCCATCAGGGTATTCGCCGTCTCCACCAGCAGCTCCAGCGCTTCTGCCGGCGTGGGGAAGTCCAGCTCCACGTGTATCCGTTGCCGCGCCGTCCCCGACAGATCCACCAGCACCCCCGTCAGGTGGTCCCGGTCCAGGTCCAGCCCGATAGCGTGCGCGCCCCCCGGGTTCAGCGCCAGCGTAGTCGACGGCGCCCCCCGCCCCTCCTGCCGGCGCTCCGCCTCGTACACCAGCCCTGACGCGATCAGCTCCTTCGTCAGGTTCGACACCGTCTGCACCGTCAGCTCCGTGTGCCGCGCGATGTCCGAGCGCGACAACGGCCCGAACACGCGGATCACCTCGTGCACGATGCGCAGGTTGTACTGCTTGGTGTACACCAGGTTGGTGCCCGTCAACATCGACATGCTCGCAGATCCTCCTCCGTAGGCCGCGCCGTCGCTTCCCCGCCGTGCGCTGTCGCCGCCGCCCGGGTGTCACAGCCGACTCCGCCCGCGCGTTCCATGGTACGAAGTCGGATTTCGAAAATCAACTTGACTAAATAAACCCGACCCCTAAATTGGGGGCCACGTCGGCAGGTGCCCGGCTGTCCTCCACCGAGAAGATCCCCATGCAGTCACGAGCCCGCGCGTGGGCCGCACTCCTGTCCTTGCTGCTTCCGGCGACGGCGGTCCGGGCGCAGGCGCGGGACTTCGTGCGGGTGCGGGCCGGCGGCTTCGTGGTGGGTGAGCGGTCGTACCACTTCGTGGGTGTGAACTACTGGTACGGGATGAACCTGGGGGCGGAGGGCCCGACGGGTGACCGGGCGCGGCTGGTCCGGGAGCTGGACGCGCTGCAGCGGCTGGGGATCACGAACCTGCGACTGACGGCGGCATCGGAAGGCCCGGTGACGGAGCCCCAGCGGGTGCGGCCGGTGACGCAGCCGGCTGCGGGGGAGTACGACGAGTCGGTGCTGCGTGGGCTGGACTTCCTGCTGGCGGAGATGAGCAAGCGGGGGATGAGGGGTGTGCTCATCCTGAACAACTTCTTCCAGTGGACTGGCGGGATGGCGCAGTACGTCTCGTGGGCGACGGGAGAGCCGATCCCGTACCCGGAGCGGGACGGTCACAGCTGGGACGAGTTCCAGAACTACTCGTCGCGCTTCTACACGCTGCCGGCAGCGCAGAGGCTGTTCGAGAAGTACGTGGCGATGGTGGTGAACCGTCACAACCACGTGACGGGCGTCCGGTACAGTGACGACCCGACGATCATGGCGTGGCAGTTGTCGAACGAGCCGCGCGGGCGGGTCAACTCGGATGCCTACGTGTCATGGGTAGACCAGGCTGGCGCGTTCCTTAAGAAGGAGGCTCCTCACCAGCTTGTCTCGCTGGGTGGTGAAGGCAAGCTGGTGCTGGCGGACAGCACGCAGTTCGCGCGCGTCAGCGGATCGCGGTACCTCGACTACCTGACCATTCATCTCTGGATCGAGAACTGGGGCTGGTTCGATCCGACGCGGCCGGAAGCGACGTTCAATCGCTCTGTGGGCCGCAGCATGGGCTACCTGTCCGATCACGTGGCGATCGCGGAGGCGCTGCACAAGCCACTGGTGCTGGAGGAATTCGGCGTCGCGCGCGACGGCCGTGGCTTCGATCCGGGCTCGGGCGTGAGCTACCGGGACCGTTTCTTCGAGAGCGTGCTCGAGGCGGTGGACTATCTGGCCCGGGAAGGGTCGGTGGTGGCGGGGGCGAACGTGTGGTCGTGGTCGGGGGAGGGGCGGCCGGTGCGGCCGGGGGCGAAGTGGAACCCGGGTGAGCCCTTCACGGGAGACCCGGCGCACGAGCGGCAGGGCTGGTACTCGATCTACGACGGCGATACGAGCACGGTGGCCATCGTGGGCCGGTACGCGCGTCGGCTGGCGGAAATCGGGCGGCCGGGCCGGGGGGCGGGGGGCGGGAACTAGCGCTTGTTGTTCCGGCGCGGGCGGAGGTGCTCGCGCTGTGCCCCATGGGCGGACCGGCGGCGTGGCCGCGGTCTGCCGGTCAGGGAGTGGCATGACTTCACGAAGGTTCGCCGGCGAGGTTCTGTACCCGGGTGGCACGCCGGCAGCTTCGGCCGCCTCCTCGGCGCAGCCGGGCCTTTCCCCGATCATCGGCGGTGGAATGGTCACCCGGCGCGTTGCCCGGGTACGGGCGGGCGGGCTGTCCCGTGCCGGCGAGGTGCAGTTGGCAGAGTCGCTTCCGACCTGTCCGCTACTGGAGTATCGGGCCGGGCACGCGCTCCGGCACCCGGCCGAGTGGAACCCCGGCCTGACGGCGACGGCGCTGGGTCTGCGTGCGCTGGCTTCCACGCTGGTGCAGCGGCAGCGCGCCGGCCGGGACTCCCCCGATCTCTCCTTCCTCGACTCTCGACTCCCCCACAACACGCAGCCCGCCGACGAGGCCTTCGCGGCCAGGGAGGTGGTCCATGGACAGGATCCGAGTCATTCGGGGTCCACCCCGCCGCGATCCGGCCTGAGCCGGGCCGCGGTCGGGCTCGAGCGGGGGGGACTCTCCAACCGGGGCGGGCCTTACCGCGGCCGCCTTGCGCATCAAGTCGTGGTGGGGCGGGCGCCCGGCCGCGAGGGTCGTCACATGATGGAGCCTTTACGGCGGGATGTTGCTCACTTCCTACGCTTCGGAGGGCGCACACCATGAAATTCAGTCGCTTCCTGATGCTGCCGGCCGTGCTGGCTGGGCTTCTCTGGGCGGGCACGGCTCGCGCCCAAGGGCCTACTGGCACCCTGGCCGGCAGGGTGCTGGACGCGCAGACCAACCAGCCGGTGGCGAGCGCGCAGGTCGTGGTCGTGGGGAGCCGCCAGGGCGTGATCAGCGGCCAGGACGGCAGGTTCGTCCTGAACGGCGTGCCCGTCGGCGCGCACCGCGTGCGCGTTGTTCTGCTGGGCTACGGGGACGCGGAGCAGGCGGTGACCGTGACAGCAGGCCAGATCGCCACGGTCAACTTCGAGGTGCAGCCGCAGGCGATCGCCCTGAAGGAAATGGTGGCGGTCGGCTACGGCAGCACGAGGCGCGCGGACGTCACCGGCTCGGTGGCCTCGGTCAAATCCGACGCCATCGATAAGGTGGCGGTGGCGAGCTTCCAGACCGGGTTGCAGGGGAACGTGGCGGGCGTGCACGTGGTGCAGGGTGACGCGGCCCCCGGCGGCGGCATCCGGGTTCAGATCCGGGGCGTCAACTCGATGAACTCCGGTAGCGCCGAGCCTCTGTACGTGATCGACGGCATCCCGGTGGCGAGCACCAACGTTTCCAAAGGCCAGATCGGTCCGGTCACGTCCGGCGGGGGCTCCTCGCTGACCTCCACCAATCCACTGTCGGAGTTGGCGCCTTCGGACATCCAGTCCATCGAAATCCTGAAGGACGCGTCGGCGACGGCGATCTACGGCAGCCGGGGGGCCAACGGCGTGGTCATGATCACGACCAAGCGCGGGCGGGCGGCGGGCGGCAGCCTGACCTTCTCGGCCTCGCAGGGCTACCAGTCGGTCATCAGGCAGATCCCGGTGCTGAATGCGTTCGATTACGCCAGCTACCAGAATGCGGCCTACCTGAACGTGGGCTCGGGCGCGGACATGCCATACGGCGGCGCGAACCGCTCCGGCAGCCTGACCCCCGACAGCATCCGCGCGCTGCGCGGCAACGGCATCAACTGGCAGAACGAGATCCTGCACACGGCGCCGGTCAGCGACATGACGCTCAGCATGGGCGGGGCGGACGACCAGGGCGATTACATGGTCTCCGGCAACCTGCTGCAGCAGGAAGGCGTGGTCAGGGGCTCGATGTTCCGGCGTGGCGGCATGCGCCTGAACCTGAACCGCACGGTCGTGAATCCGCGGCTGCGCTTCTCCAGCAACGCCGCGGTGACGCGTTCCATCAACAACATGGTGCGCAGCTCCACGGAGAGCGGCTATCAGTCGGTGGGCGTGATCCGGCAGGCGCTGGCCTACGCGCCCTGGCTGCGGCTGGACACCACCAAGACCAACGATCCGCGGGCGGAGGACCCGTCCGTGATCGGGACGCTCGGCTCCAACCCGCTGCGCTACACGGACGAGGTCAAGGAGCTGGACCAGATCACCCGCGCCATCGGCGGCAGCAAGCTCACCTTCTCCATGGGGCGGGGCTTCGCCATCGACCTGAGCGTGGACGGCAACTACGAGGGGCGGACATACGGCAACTACTTCCCGCGCACGGTTTCGGAGGGCATGGGGAGCCAGGGCGACGCCATCCAGGCGCGCACCGAGTTCGGCAACATCGTGAACGAGAACCTGCTGCGCTTCCAGCGCGAGTTCGGCGACAAGCAGCGCCTGGACGCGGTCGGCGGCTTCACCTACGAGTACGATCGCAGCTACTACGAGAGCCAGGAGGCGCGCACCTTCCCGGACGACCTGCTGGGCTACAACGTCCTGCAGAACGCCACGGACATCCAGAAGCCGCAGTCGGGCGTCTACGTCTGGCAGCTGGCCTCGTGGCTCGGCCGCGTGAACTACGCGCTCATGGACCGCTACCTGTTCACGGCCACGGTGCGCGCGGACGGCTCGTCCAAGTTCGCCGAGAACAACAAGTGGGCGACCTTCCCGGCCCTCGCCTTCGCCTGGCGGGCGAGCGAGGAGCCCTTCTTCAAGAACCAGACGGCGGTGAACGACCTGAAGGTGCGCCTGAGCTGGGGCGCGTCGGGCAACCAGGCGATCGGGCCGTACCAGTCGCTGCCCTCGGTGGGCGGCGTGGGCGGCACGCCCTTCTACCTGGGCGGCACCCAGAACGCGGCTTACGCGCTGACGGCGCTGGGCAATCCCAACCTGCGCTGGGAGACGACGAAGCAGACGGACATCGGGATCGACATGGCGGCCTTCAACAGCCGCTTCACGGCGACGGCCGACTACTACGCCAAGAAGACGACGGACCTGCTGCAGCAGATCCAGCTGCCGAGCAACACCGGCTTCAGCAATGCCTGGCTGAACTCGGGCGAGGTGTCCAACAAGGGTATCGAGCTGCAGGCGAGCTACCAGATCCTCACGGGGAAGTCGCTGCACGGGCTGAACTGGACGATCTCGGCCAACGCCGCGCACAACCAGAACCGGATCGAGTCGCTCGGCCCCATCACGCAGCAGTTCGCGGGTCGGCTGGGCGCCGGCGGTAACCTGGAGGTCCAGCCCTTCCTGCAGAAGCCGGGGCAGCCCATCGGCGTCATGTATGGCTATAAGACGGACGGGCTGATCAAGACGGTGGCGGACTCCACCGCCTACTCCAACGCGATCGGCCGTCCCGCGTCCATGGGCTTCTACAAGTTCCAGGACGTGAACGGCGACGGGAAGATCAACTCGGACGACCAGACCCTCATCGGGGATGCGAACCCGAAGTGGGTGGGCGGGATGACGAACACCTTCACGCTCGGCCGCTTCGACCTGAGCTCGCTTGTCACCGCCGTGAGGGGCAACAGCATCATCAACACGGCGCTCATGACCTACCTGGTCATGGCGCCGAACCAGAACTTCACGAACATCCCCGAATACATCTACAAGAACAGCTACAACCCGAAGACGAATCCCAACGGCACGTATCCGATGCCGAACATCAACAGCATGTCCTTCAGCAACACGTTCGCCGATGTGTTCATCGAGGACGGGAGCTACATCCGGCTGAAGAACGTGCAGCTCGGGTACCGGCTGAGGCTGCCAATGGCGCAGTCGGCGCGCATTTACGTGAACGGCACGAACCTGTTCACCAGCACCAAGTACAAGGGCTTCGATCCCGAGGTGAGCGCCTTCGGCGGCACGGACCGTCCCGGCGTGGACCAGGCCAGCTATCCGGGCCAGCGGCAGGTCACGTTCGGCGTGAGCGCCACATTCTAGCGGAAGCGCCCGGGGCGGCGCCTGCCGCCCCCGCGCCCGTGAGACCAACGACTAAATGGCAGGGATCAACGATATGAGATTCCATTCTCGAGAGAATACGGGTTGGGGGCGGGCTCTGCGGTGGGCCCTCCTCCCGGCGCTTGCCGTCGGCCTGGCGGGGTGCCAGACCGACCTGACGGAGACGTCCACGAACTTCATCTCGCCTGACAAGTTCTACCAGAACGACACCCAGGCGCAGATCGCGGTGAACGGTGTTTTCCAGCCGCTGATGGACTGGAACGGCTGGAGGCAGCCGGCGCAGCACAGCGTGATGTGCGACGAAGACGAGACCGGGTGCGAGAGCTGGCTGGGCGGCGGCCGCAACGGCAGCGGCCTGGCCAGTCAGTGGTACGGCAACGGCAACGCCCCGTGGGGCGGCGACTATACGATCATCAACCGCGCGAACCAGGTGCTGCAGTACATCGGCGCCTCGGCGGGGGTGACCGCGACCGCCAAGGCGCAGTCCCTCGCCATGGCCAAGTTCGGACGCGCCTACGCTTACTTCGACCTGGTGCGCCGCTACGGCGGCGTGCCGCTGCGCACGGTGATGTACACGCCCGACGCCCAGCTGGGGGAGCAGGCGCGGGCTCCGGTCGATTCCATCTGGAACCAGATCGTGGGCGACCTGCGGGCGGCCGCGACGGACCTGCCGACGGCGTTCAACGCCGCCAACGGCTCGGGGCTGCCGCGCCAGGCCTCGGCCTACGGGCTGCTGGCCAAGGTCTACCTGCATATGGCGGGCGCCGAGGCGAGCACGGCTATGCAGGCAAAGAAGAGCCAGTACCTCGACTCGGCGTCCTATTACGCGCAGAAGGTGATGAGCGACGGGTCCACCGGGCTCGAGCCGAAGTACATGGACATGTTCAACGTGAACACGCAGAACGGCAGCAAGGAGATCCTGTTCGCGGTGCAGGGCAACCGCGGCAACGGCTCCAACATCCCGCCCTTCTTCAGCCCCGCCGGCGACTGCTCGCTGGTGGGCGGCTGCGGCCCGGCGGGCCCCGGCTTCGTGAAGATCCGCTGGGACTTCGCCAAGTCGTTCGACCCGTCGGACAAGCGCTGGGAGCACAACGTGGCGGTGGCCATGGCCTGGAACTCCATGCCGCCGGCGCAGTCGGTGCTGAAGGACTTCACCACGCCGGTGATCCACGTGGACTCCTTCACCACGCTGGTGAACAAGGGGCTGGCCCGCGTCGTCCAGAAGAAGGGTCCGGCGGACTGGGCCTCGGGCATGGACAGCGTGGTGGCGGGTGAGGGCTGGTCGGAAGCCTGCGAGACGAACCGGCTCTTCCCCGGTTTCGAGTTCGTGCAGATGAAGAACTCGAACGGCGACTGGGTGAATGACACGATCGCCATCCCGCACGCCTACTACACCCTCAAGTACGTCGACAGGGGCAACACGGGCGGCGAGTACGGCAACGCCAACAACTTCATCATCCTGCGCTACGCCGACGTGCTGCTGGTGCTGGCGGAAGCGGAGGCGCTGAAGTCGGGGCAGACGCCAGCGGCAATGCAGGCGCTGCACCTGATCCGCCAGCGTGCCAACCTGCCCGACATGAAGAGCGGGCTCAGCCAGGCCGCGTTCATCGACTCGGTGCGCGTGGAGCGCGGGCACGAGCTGTATGCCGAGTTCCAGCGCCGCTTCGACCTCATCCGCCAGGGCAAGTACCTGGACGTGATGAACGCGTCGGTGCCGACGGAATACCAGGGCAGCCAGGTCTGCCGGCCCCGGGCCCTGTACCAGCTCCTGCAGCCCATCCCCTCGGGGGAGCTGGCCGCCAACCCGTTGCTCAAGCAGAACACGGGCTGGTAAGCCCCACCGATCGAGACCCGGTCCACGGGAGCGGCGTGAGCCGCCGCCGTGGACCGGGTGCCCCGGCGGGTCCCGGCGGACTGCCAGCCGAGCTTTTGAGTTCGAACTTGCCGCTGGTCGCCGTACGGCCGGAACGGGAGAGCGATGAACCTGCAGCTGGTGGACATCCTCATTATCGTCGCCTACGTCGCGGCGACCCTCGCCGTGGGCTTCTGGATCTCCAAGCGCGCTTCACGGAGCCTGAAGAGCTACTTCCTCGGCGGGAATGAGATTCCCTGGTACATGCTCGGGGTGTCGAATGCGTCGGGCATGTTCGACATCAGCGGGACCATGCTGCTCGTATACTGGCTGTTCGTCTACGGCCTGAAGAGCATCTGGATTCCCTGGGTCTGGCCGGTGTTCAACCAGATCTTTCTGATGGTGTTCCTGTCCACGTGGCTGCGCCGGTCGGGCGTCATGACCGGCGCCGAGTGGATCCGCTTCCGCTTTGGCAACAGCCGGGGTGCCCAGCTGGCGCACCTCATGGTGGTAGTCTTCGCCATCGTGAGCGTGATCGGCTTCCTGGCCTACGGCTTCATCGGCGTGGGCAAGTTCGCGGCGACGTTCCTGCCCTGGCACCTGTCGGCGGACCCCCAGACGAACGTCAAGCTGTGGGGGCTGCTGATCACGGCCGTCACCACGCTCTACGTGGTGAAGGGCGGGATGTTCAGCGTGGTCTTCACGGACGTCATGCAGTACGTCCTCATGACGGTCTCGTGCATCGCGGTGGGCATCATCGCCATGATGCGCATTTCGCCGGACACGCTGAGCCACGTCATCCCGGCCGGCTGGACGAACCCGTTCTTCGGCTGGACGCTGAACCTGGACTGGTCGCACCTCCTGCCGGCCGTGAATCGTCGCATCTCCGAGGACGGCTGGTCGCTGTTCGGGCTGTTCTTCACCATGACGCTGTGGAAGGGCGTGCTGGTCAGCGCCGCGGGCCCGGCGCCCAACTACGACATGCAGCGCGTGCTCTCCGCCCGCACCCCGACGGAAGCGGCGAAGATGAGCGGCGTGGTGTCGCTCGTGCTGATGTTCCCGCGCTACATGCTGACGGCCGGCCTGACGGTGCTCGCGCTCGTCTTCTTCTCGCCGCGGATCCAGGCGCTGGGCGCAGGGGCGGACTTCGAGCTAGTGCTGCCGTGGGCGCTCCAGAATTACGTGCCCGCCGGACTGCTCGGCCTGCTCATCGCCGGACTGCTGGCCGCGTTCATGTCCACGTACTCGGCCACCGTAAACGCCGCGCCGGCGTACATCGTCAACGACATCTACAAGCGCTTCGTCAATCCGGACGCCAGCGAGAGGACGTACGTCCGCGCGAGCTACGTCGTTTCCGTCGCGGTGGTCATCATCGGCACGTTGATCGGGCTGTACGTCGGCTCGCTCGAGAAGATCGTGCAGTGGATCGTGACTGCGCTCTGGGGCGGGTACACCGCGTCCAACGTGCTCAAGTGGTACTGGTGGCGTTTCAACAGCTACGGCTACTTCTGGGGCATGGTGCTGGGAATCGTCGCCGCGCTCGTGTTCGCCCTCTTAACCGGGATGAACGCGATCTTCTCCTTCCCGATCATCCTCGGCGTCTCGCTCGTGGGCTGCATCGCGGGCAGCCTGCTGACCGGTCCCGACGACGAGGAAGTGCTGAAGCGGTTCTATCTGAAGGTCCGGCCCTGGGGCTTCTGGAAGCCGATCCATGACAAGCTCGCACTGGAGCGGCCGGGGCTGGTGGCCAACACGGCCTTCGGGCGGGACATGTTCAACGTGGCGGTGGGCACGATCTGGCAGACCGCGCTGGTCGCCGGCGGCATCTACTTGGTGCTGAAGGACTTCCGGGCGCTTGCCCTGTGCGGAGCCATCGTGCTGGTCACCGTCGTCATCCTCAAGTACAACTGGTACGACAAGCTGGAGGACTACCCGGCCGACCTGGCGCCGGCGGAGCGGGGCGGGGCGGAACAGGCCGCGCCGGCGCTCGCCGCCACGGTGGGCGACTGAGGTCCCTCGTCTCCTCAACCGAACAGCGGTGAACGCATGCAGACGATCGATGCAGTGGTCCAGGGCACGCCGGGATGGGCCGCGCGCCTGGGGGTGCTGGAGAAGACGCACGAGGCGCTGCTGAACCAGCCAAACGAGGCCGTGGGCGGTGGGTGGGGCGTCTTCGAGCGCTATCGCTATCCTGTCCTGACGGCGGAGCACGTCCCGCTGCACTGGCGATACGACCTGAACCCGAGGACCAATCCGTTCCTGATGGAGCGGATGGGCGTGGACGCGGTCTTCAATTCGGGGGCGATGAAGTTCGAGGGGCGGTACGTGCAGGCGGCGCGCATCGAAGGCGCGGACCGCAAGTCGTTCTTCGCCATCGCCGAGAGCCCGAACGGGATCGACAACTGGCGCTTCTGGGATTGCCCGATCCGCATGCCGGAGACGGAGCGGCCGGACGTGAACGTGTACGACATGCGGCTGGTCGAGCACGAGGACGGCTGGATCTACGGCGTGTTCTGCACCGAGCGTAAGGACGAGGCGCACCCGCATGACCTGACGGCGGCGGACGCACAGGTGGGGATCGCGCGCACGCACGACCTCGTGACCTGGTACCGGCTGCCGGATCTGAAGACTCGGGCGGCGCAGCAGCGCAACGCGGTGCTGCACCCGGAATTCGTGAAGGGCAAGTATGGCTTCTACACGCGGCCCCAAGACGGCTTCATCGACATCGGCTCCGGCGGCGGCGTCGGCTGGGGCGTGTGCGACGACATCACGCACGCGGAGATCGGTGAGGAGGTCATCGTCTCCCCCAAGCGGTATCACACCATCACCGAGGTGAAGAACGGCGAGGGCCCGGCGCCGCTTAAGACGCCGGAGGGCTGGCTGCACATGGCGCACGCGGTGCGCAACACCGCCGCGGGGCTGCGCTACGTGGTCTACGTCTACGTCACGGACCTGAAGGAGCCCTGGCGCGTCACATACGCGCCGGCGGGCTACCTGATCTCCCCCAGGGGCCCCGAGCGCGTGGGCGACGTGTCCAACGTCATCTTCTGCGGCGGCTGGATCCTGGACGACGACGGCACCGTCTTCATCTACTACGCGTCCTCGGACACCCGCATGCACGTCGGCAGGTCCGACCTCGACCGGCTGCTGGACTACTGCAAGAACACGCCGCCCGACCCGCTGCGCTCCGCGGCCTGCGTGGAGCAGCGCTACGAGCTGATCGGTCGCAACCTCACGCGCGGGAACGGCGCCCGGGCATGAACCGCGACCGGGCGCTGCGCGCGCTTGGCGACCAGCTCCGGCACGAGCTCGAGCACGGCATTCTGCCCTACTGGCTCGAGCACGGGCCGGACCAGGAGCACGGGGGGTTCGTCGGGCTGGTCTCGGGCGACGACGTCGCCTCGGCCGCGGCTCCCAAGGGAGCGATCCTGAACGCCCGCATCCTCTGGACCTTTTCTGCCGCCTACAGGGCGCTGCGGCGGGGGGAATACCGCTGCACGGCGGAGCGGGCGGCGGCATATCTCCAGGGCCATTTCCTCGACCCCGAGCATGGCGGCGCCTACTGGATGCTGGACGCGGGCGGCGCGCCGCTGGACGACCGCAAGCACGTCTACGCCCAGGCCTTCGCCATCTACGGGCTGGTCGAATACCACCGGGCCACGGGCGACGAGGCGGCGCTGACCGCGGCGCGGCAGCTCTACTCGCTGGTGGAGCGCCACGCCGCCGACGCGGTGCGCGGCGGTTACCTGGAGGCGTTCTCCCGGGACTGGACGCCGCTGGAGGATGTGCGCCTGAGCCCGGACGATCCCGACGAGCGCCGGAGCATGAACACGCCCCTGCACCTGCTGGAGGCGTACACGGCACTGTCGCGGGTCTGGCCGGACCCCGGGCTGCGCGAGCGCCTGCATGCCCTGATCGAGCTGTTCCTGGATCGCATCATCGATCCGGAGTCGGGGCACCTGCACGTCTTCTTCGACGACGACTGGGTCGCGCGCTCGGGGGAAGTTGCCTTCGGCCACGACATCGAGGCCAGCTGGCTGCTGGTGGAAGCGGCGGGGGAGGCGGGCGACGCCGGCCTGAGCGCGCGCGTGCGCGCGGCGTCGCTCCGGCTGGCGGAGGCGGTGCTCGAGACCGGCATCGATGCCTGCGGCGGCATCTTCGAGTGGGGCGGCGCCGTGACCGATACCGACAAGGAGTGGTGGCCGCAGGCGGAGGCGATCGTCGGCTTCCTGAATGCCTACGAGCTGACCGGCCGCGGCCCCTTCCTGGACGCGACACTCCGTACCTGGGACTTCGTCAGCCGCCACGTGGTGGACGCGGAGCACGGCGAGTGGTTCCGGCGAGTGGCCCGCGATGGGACGCCGCGGCCCGGGCACGAGAAGGCGGGGCCATGGAAATGCCCCTACCACAACTCGCGCGCGTGCCTCGAGGTCATGGCCCGGGTCGAGCGGCTCGCCCCCCTCGCCCCGGCTTGCTGAGTCGCGGGCGGAGACCCACGCCAGATGACGCAGACCGCCCCGCGCCCCTCTCTTCTGCGCTCCCTGTCCGCCGCACTCCAGAGACAACCGTCGAGGCGAACGCCCATGAAGATCCACCGTCGTTCTGTCGTGCTGGCCGCGCTGGCCGCGGTCGCGCTGCCGTGCACCCGCGCCCCGCTGGCGGCGCAGCAGGCGCCGGCCCGGGCGGTCCGCGCGCGCGTCGATTCGCTCCTGGCCCGCATGACGCTGGAGGAGAAGGTCGGCCAGATGACGCAGATCGACCTGCCCAACTTCCTGGCAGCGGGCGCGCAGTCGCCGGACAGCGTGCGGCTGGACCTGCAGAAGCTGCGCACGGGCATCGTGCAGCGGCACATCGGTTCCATCCTGAACAGCCCCGGGTCCGCGCCCACGGTGAAGGGGTGGAACGGCCTGATCCGGCAGATCCAGGACGTGGCCACGCGGGAAACGCGGCTCCGCATCCCGGTGCTCTACGGCGTGGACGCGGTGCACGGCGTGAACTACACGGTGGACGCCACCATCTTCCCGCAGAACATCGGCATGGCGGCCACCTTCGACAGCGCGCTGGCGCGGCGGGAGGGCGAGATCGTGGCCGCCGAGCTGACGGCCGCGGGCACTCCCTGGAACTTCGCACCGGTGCTGGACGTGGGCCGGCAGCCCCTCTGGCCTCGCTTCTACGAGACGCTGGGCGAGGAGCCGTTCATCGGCCGCCGGCTGGGGCGGGCCCAGGTCGAAGGCATGCAGGCGAGCGGCCACGTGGCCGTGTCGCTCAAGCACTACCTGGGCTACGGCGGTCCCGCCTCGGGCCACGACCGCACACCGGCGCTCATCTCCCGCCGCATGGTGCGGGAGCTCTACCTGCCGCCCTTCGCGGAGGCGGTGAGGGCAGGCGCGAAGACGGTCATGGTCAACTCGAGCGAGATCGACGGCGAGGCGCTCCATGCCAGCCGCTACTGGCTGACGGACGTGCTGCGGGGCGAGCTGGGCTTTCAGGGCGTGATCGTCACGGACTACCAGGACATCATCTACCTGCACACGCGCCACCACGTGGCGGCCACGCTCAAGGACGCCGTGCGCATCGCGGTCCAGGCCGGCGTCGACATGAGCATGACGCCCAACGACTACCAGTTCGCGGACGATCTGCTCCAGCTGGTGCGGGAGGGCACGATCCCCGTGAGCCGCATCGACCAGTCCGTGCGCCGCATCCTCACGCTCAAGGCGGAGCTCGGGCTCTTCGACCGACCTTACCCGGATCCCGCCGCCCGGGCCGGCTTCGCCACGGCGGGCGCCCGGGAGGCGGCCGCGCAGGCGGCGCGGGAGTCCATCACGCTCCTGAAGAACGACAGCGTGCTGCCGCTACGCCCGGGCGCCCGCGTGCTGGTGACCGGGCCGGCGGCGAATTCGCTCACGGCGCTGAATGGCGGCTGGACCTACGTCTGGCAGGGCAACGACGCCTCGCGCTTCCCCGCGGGCGTGCCGACGATCTTGGACGCCATCCGCAAGCAGAGCGCGGACGTGCGCTACGTCCCGGACTCCAGCTTCACCGAGCTGGGCGACATGGCCGCGGTCACGCGCGCCACGGCGGGCGCCGACGCCGCCATCGTGGTCCTGGGGGAGGACGCCTACGCCGAGGGCGTGGGCAACATCGACGACCTGACGCTCCCCGAATCGCAGCTCATGCTGGCGGAGGCGGTGCAGGCGACGGGCATCCCCACGATCCTGGTGCTGGTGGAAGGCCGGCCGCGCCTGATCGAGCGCGTGGCCGGGCGGGCCCGGGGCATCGTCATGGCCTACTGGCCGGGAATGCAGGGCGGGACCGCGGTGGCGGACGTGCTGTTCGGCCGGGTGAACCCGAGCGGCCGGCTGCCCTTCACCTACCCCCGCCGGCCCAACGCGCTGACCACCTACGACCACAGGTTCACGGAAGAGCTGAGCACGGGCGACGGCGGTGGCGCCACGGGCGGCTTCGACCCACAGTTCCAGCTGGGCGAAGGGCTCAGCTACACCACCTTCGCCTACAGTGACCTGAAGCTGGGCGCGGACACCGTCGGCCTGGCCGACGGGGTGAGCGCGCAGGTGACCGTGCGCAACACCGGCGCCCGCGCCGGCGACGACGTGGTGCTGCTCTTCACCCACCAGCAGTACGGGTCGCTGACGCCGGCCGTGCGCCGGCTGCGCGGCTTCCAGCGCGTCGCGCTGGCCCCGGGCGAGTCCCGCACGCTGCGCTTCGCCCTGGCGCCGGAGGATCTCGCCTTCGTCGGCCAGGATGGCCACCCGGTGCTGGAACCCGGCGCCTTCGATATCATGGTGGGGTCGCTGAAGGCGACGTTCCAGGTCGTGAATCGGGGCCGGTCCGCCGCGGTGCGCGCGGCCCCACAGCGCTGAACCCGGGAGGGCCGCCAGGTGTCGCGTTACGAGGGAATGACCTATCGCCGCTGCGGCCGCAGCGGGCTGGTGCTGCCCGCGCTCTCGCTCGGGCTGTGGCACAACTTCGGGAGCGTGGACCCGTTCGATACCGGCCGCGCCATCGTGCGGCGGGCCTTCGACCTGGGCATCACGCACTTCGACCTGGCCAACAACTACGGCCCGGAGCCCGGCTCCGCGGAAGAGAACTTCGGCCGCATCCTGCGCACGGAGCTGGCCGGGCACCGGGACGAGCTGATCATCTCGACCAAGGCCGGCTACCTGATGTGGCCGGGGCCGTATGGCGACGGCGGCTCGCGCAAGTACCTGCTGGCCAGTCTCGACCAGAGCCTGCGACGGCTCGGCCTCGACTACGTGGACATCTTCTATCACCACCGGCCCGATCCGGCGACCCCGCTGGAGGAGAGCATGGGCGCCCTCGCCCAGGCCGTGCGCCAGGGGAAGGCGCTCTACGTCGGGCTGTCGAACTACCCGCCGGAGCGAACGCGGGAGGCGGCCGCGCTGCTGCGGGAGCTGGACGTTCCCCTGGTGATCCACCAGCCCAAGTACAGCATGTTGGAGCGGGGACCCGAGGAGGAGCTGCTGGACGTGCTGCCGATCGAGGGCCTCGGCTGCATTGCCTTCTCGCCGCTGGCGCAGGGGCTGCTCAGCGCCCGCTACCTGGCGGGGGTGCCCGCCGACTCGCGCGCCGGCAAGCCGCACGGCTTCCTGCGCCCCGAGGCCATCACCGAGGCCCGGCTGGCGCAGCTGGCGCGGCTGAACGAGATCGCGGGTGCGCGCGGCCAGACGCTGGCCCAGCTGGCCCTCGCCTGGGTGCTGCGCCAGCCGGCCATGACCTCGGCGCTGGTGGGCGCGAGCCGGGTGTCGCAGCTGGAAGAGAACGTGGCCGCGCTGGACCGGCTGGCGCTCTCCCCCGAGGAGCTGCAGGCGATCGACCAGGTGCTGGCCACGGAGGGACAGCCATGAGGCGACGCGAGTTCCTCGGATTCACGGCGGCGGGCGCCGCCGGCCTGGTGCTGGCGCAGTCGGGCTGCGGCGCGGCCAGGGTGGCGGCCGCCCCGGGCGACCTGCTCCGGCGCCCGCAGCCGAGGGTCCCCCGCCGGCGCGGCTTCAACCTGACCGAGCTG
>JADGQX010000323.1 GCA_017881445.1 Gemmatimonadota bacterium
CGCTTCGGCGCAGGCGTCGCCCGCGACCCGGAGGCGTTCTTCCGCACCATGCTGGGCAACTTCCCCGCCCTGCGCGGACGGCTGGAGCGCCTGCGCCTCGAGCCCCACGCCGATGGCCGCATGCTGCTGGCGTCCGGGCCCTTCGACTGGACCATGCGCGACACCATTTTGCCCGGCGCCGCCCTGGTGGGCGATGCCGCCGGTTACTACGACCCCTTCACGGGGCAGGGGATCTTCCAGGCACTGTCCGGCGCGGAGCTGCTGGCGGCGGAGGCGGATGCCGCGCTGCGCGATGCCGGCGGCCGCGCGCCCGTGCTGCGAGAGTATGCCCGCGAGCGGCGGCTGCGGCTGCGCGGCCCCCGCGCCCTGCAGCACGTGGTCGAGGCGGTGCTTTCGAGGCCCCGGCTGGCGGACGCCGCCATTGCCCACCTGAAGCGCAGCCGCGCGCTCGCGGACGCCCTCGTCGCCGTGACCGGGGACCTGATGCCCGCCGCCGCCTTGCTTCGGCCGTCGCTACTGCTCACTTTCCTCAGCCCCCCGGGATCAGTGGAGGTGGTCGGGTGAGGACCGTGGACGAGCAGGTCATGCGGGCGCCGGCCGCGCTCTGCTTCCAGATCGCCGCCGACGTGGAGCGCTGGCCGGAGATCCTGCCCCATTACCGCTGGGTCCGCTTCCAGGAGAAGACCGGCTTCGGCCGCGGCCGCGTGGAGATGGCCGCCTGGCGCGATTTCGGCGGACCCGCCCGCTGGCCCACCTGGTGGGTCTCCGACATGCGCGCCGAGGCCGACGAGCCCGCCGTGCACTACCGCCACGTGGACGGCATCACCCGCGGCATGGACGTGGTCTGGGAGTTCCATCCCCAGGGCGACGCCACCCTCGTCCGCATCGTCCACGAATGGACCGGGCCCGGCTGGCCGCTGCTGGGCGCCCTCGCCGCCGGCGTCGTCATCGGCCCGGGATTCATCAGCGCCATCGCCCGTCGCACGCTCGCCGGCGTCGCCGCCGAGGCCGAGCGCCGCGCCGCCGCCAACCCCCCGACCGCACCGTCCCTTCCACTGCAGGGAGAGCCTTGATGCCGTTCGATCCCCGAGAACGTGAAGCCGCATCGGCGCAGGACCGGCCCCGCGTCGCCATCACCGGTCTGGGCCCGGTCACCGCCGTCGGCACCGGCGTCGAAGGACTCTGGGAGGGACTCCGGCGCGAGCGCTCGCCCATCCGCCGCATCGATCGCTTCGACGCCGACATGTGGCGCTCCAAGATCGCCGCGCAGGTCGACGACTTCGAGCCCGACCGCTACATGGAGGCGCGGGACATCCGCCGCACGGACCGCTTCGGCCAGTTTTCCATCGCCGCCGCTCGCCTCGCCATCCAGGACGCCGGCCTCGACGCCACCCCCGTCGATCCCGACCGCGTCGCCGTCCAGATGGGCTCCGCCCTCGGCGGCGTCGCTTATGCCGAGAAGCAGATGCTCAACCTCTACCACGGCGGCATGCGCGCGGTCGACCCCCGCGTGGCACTCACCACCTTCGGCGGCGCCGCCTCCTGCTCCGTGGCCATCGAGTTCGGGTTCACCGGACCCAATGCCACCAACGCCATGTCCTGCGCCTCCGGCACCATCGCCATCGGCGAGGCCTGGCGCCTGATCCGCGACGGCACCGTCGACGTCGCCATTGCCGGCGGCGTCGAGGCACCGCTCGCCCCCCTCTGCTTCGGCGCCTTCGCCATCATCCGCGCCATGAGCACCCGCAACGACGATCCCGAGCGCGCCTGCCGGCCCTTTGACCGCGGCCGCGACGGCTTCGTCATGGGCGAGGGCGCCTGCGCCCTCGTCCTCGAGCGCTGGGACCACGCCGTCGAGCGCGGCGCACGCATCTACGCCGAGCTGGCCGGCTACGGCAACACCAACGACGCCCACCATATGACCGCGCCCAGGCCCGACGGCGCCCAGGCCGCCCGCGCCATGCGCATCGCCCTCGCCACCGCCGGCATCGAACCGGGCCAGGTCGACTACATCAGCCCCCACGGCTCGTCCACGGCCCTCGGCGACTCCACCGAGTCCATCGCCATCAAGCAGGTCCTGGGCGAGCGCGCCTACCAGATCCCCATCAGCGGCACCAAGCCGTACCACGCCCACGCCCTGGGCGCCTCCGGCGCCATCGAGGCCGCCGTCTGCTCCCTCGCCATCCAGCGCGGCTGGATCCCGCCCACCATCAACTTCGAGGAGGGCGACGACACCTGCGACCTCGATTACGTCCCCGGCCACGGCCGCGAGCACCGCTGCGACGTCGTCGTCAGCAATTCCTTCGGTTTCGGCGGCATCAACGCCTCCGTGGTCCTGCGCCGTCCCCGCTGAAGCGCCGCCGGGCGCGGCCACCGCTACTGGCGCGCCAACTTATTTGGCGAAAACGAGTTGGGGTGTCCTGCCCCACCGGGGTGTTTCCTCCCCCCGTCTTTTCCGTCATGGCAAGCTTCGTGCACCTCCGCCATTCGACCGGATTAGGGAATTGTCCGGGCAAGGGATGGGGGCCGCGCTGGTGGTCGCCCCCTCAGATGAGTGTCTAGAGGAGGCCAAGCTATGAAGGGTTTCGGTAAGGTCGCAACGGTAGTGGCGCTTGCGTTGCCGATGGCAACTGCGCCGCTGGCCGCACAGAGTTGGCGCGCGGACGCCGGCGTCAACGTGGGGGGATCGTGGTATTCGTCGATGCTGGGCAGCGACCAGATCAACAACGCGAGTGGCAACGTGAGGTTCCGGGCGGGCTGGCTGACGGGTGCCCAGCTGGGCTTCTGGATTACGCCGCGCATCGGGATCCGGGCGAACGGCACGTACACGGACCGTTCGCTGAAGCAGGGCAACAGCTTCATGGGTGCGGACACCGAGCTCTACCAGCACATCAACCTGTGGAGCGGGTCGGGTGATCTGCTGCTGCGGCTGAAGACGCCGGCGGCGGAATTCACCCACGTGGAGATGCTGCCGTACATCGCGCTGGGCGTGGGCGCGAAGTGGCACAACCCGGCGGGCGATGCGTACACGGTGTACGATCCGACCGCGTCGAAGTCATGGAACGGCGTGCCTTTCACCTGCGGCGCCACATGCACGGGCCCGGGGACGGGAACGGGCAACTTCTTCCTGTCGGAAGAGCGAGTGATCCTGGGGCTGGTGGGGCTGGGCGAGGACGTGCGGCTGGCGCCGCGCATCGCGCTCCGTCTTGAGGTGGGGGACCGGATGTACAAGCCGGCGCTGATCGCGGTGACGCAGACGACCCACCCGGGCGCGAACGTCCAGACGACGAGCTCGGACACGAAGGTCTCCAAGATGGTGCACGAGATCTATGCCCAGGCGGGGCTGCACATGCTGTTCGGCCTGGCCGCTCCTCCGGTGGTCGCGGTCGTGCCGGCTCCGGCGCCGCCGCCGCCGCCGCCGGTCGTCGTGCCCGTGATCACGACGCAGAACGTGAACGTTTGCGTGGTCGATCCGACCACGTCCACGGGGCTGCGCACGGTGACGGCCGTGTTCAACACGACCACCAACGACACGACCATCATGGTCAACGGGCAGGGCATGAAGTTCTCGCAGTCGCTGGGAACCGTTCCCACTGCGACGGGCGCGACCTGGTACGTCCAGGGCCAGCCGCTCACGGTCGGCACGGGCAATAACGCCCTCGCCTACGTGTCCTATGGCAGCGCCCGCAACATCGACGCGGGTGACCTGGCCTTCGTCGGCACGATCAACGGCATGCCAGTCTACGCCAACAAGTCGGACGTGAGCAGCCTCACGATCCCCAGCCCGGCCGTGGACATCAGCACCAGCCCCACGCTGCTGACCGGACTGCGCAACGTGCAGGTACTCTACGCACCGCTGACCGTCAGTGGCTGCAACTTCCAGCCGCTGCAGATCCAGCAGCAGGTTCGCAAGGTCCGCGGGTAGAGCGCAGGCCCCCTCTCCCGGCGGCGTGTTCGGAAAGGCGCCCGGCGAAAGCCGGGCGCCTTTTCTTTTTGCGCCCCGGACTCGAGACCGGCGAATGCTGACTTCACGGGCATCCCCACGCGCTCATCTCCTGAGAAACAGACCTCATCACGCGGAGGCGCCGAGCACGCGGAGGGCGTCGGGCCGCCCCTGCGGAGGACCGACGGCGCCGGGCGTCCGCAGCGCGCGGCACTTCGGAGGGGGCGGTGCGCCGGGAACCCGCATGATGTGACCACAGAAACCCGATGTCAGCGCTCG
>JADGQX010000002.1 GCA_017881445.1 Gemmatimonadota bacterium
AGGGCCCGGTGATGGAGCGGGAGCGCCCGACCACCACCTTGTAGGTGCTCTGCACGCCGCGGCAGCAGGCATCCCAGGAGACGAACAGGTAATACCAGCCGTTCTTGTGGAAGATGAAGGGCGCCTCGATGGCGCCGCTCAGGGCGTCGCCGGCGGCGCGCTCGTCCAGCCGCTCGTAGCGGTTGCGGGCGGCCACGGTGTGCCACTCCTGCGGCTGGGCCGGCCCGTTCAGGTCGGGCGCCAGCTTGAAGAGCTTCATCCCCGACCAGAAGGAGCCGAAGACGAGCCAGGGCGTGCCGGCGTCGTCGAAGGCCAGGTTGGGGTCGATGGCGTTCCACATGTCGCGGCCGGGCACCGAGCGCACCACGATGCCGTGGTCCACCCACTTGAAGCGCGGATCCTTGCGGTCCAGCGTCACGTTGGTGGCGTGCCCGATGGCGGAGGCGTTGCTGCCGAAGGTGGAGACGGCGTAGTAAAGGTGGTACTCGCCGTCATGGAAGCTGATGTCGGGCGCCCAGGCGTCGCCGCGCGTGCGCGGGTTCACCGTTTTGGCCCAGGCCGGAAGGCTGTCGAACACGGGCGGCTCGTGCGTCCAGCTGCGCAGGTCCGTGGACGACCAGACGTCGATGCCCTGGCCCGTTCCGAAGAGGTAGTACCTGCCGCCGGCCTGGATGGCGACGGGGTCGTGGATGCGGATGTCGACGTACTGCGCTGCGGCCGGCGCGGAGCGCCCGGCCGTCGCGGCCGCCACCAGGGCGGCCGCGAGGAAGTGCCGCGCGCTCATTGCAGCTCGAGCGCGACCACGGACATGGGGGGCAGCTCCAGGCTGAGCGTGCCGCCCGAGAGCCTGGCGCCCATAAAGGACACCGGGCGCACCAGGTTCGGCTGGTCGAAGGTGTTGTGCGCCTGCATGGTGCTGGCCGTTAGCACGCGCCCGGACACCGTCTTCACCTTCGCCCCCTGCAGCTCCGTCGAGATCTTGCGCCCCTGGTTCGGGTCCATGTTGACCAGGGTGACCAGGATCTTGCCGTCCTTCATGGAGGCCGAGGCGCTCACCGCCTGGATGGTGTCGGCGCCGAAGCTGGCCGTGCCGGCGTCGATGGTGAGCGGCAGCAGCACCGCGCCCTGGTGCCCCTTGTACATCTCGAACACCCAGTAGGTGGGCGTCAGCAGCATCTTGTCGCCCTCGGTCAGCACCAGCGCCTGCAGCACGTTCACCGTCTGCGCCAGGTTGGCCATCTTCACGCGGTCGGCGTGGCTGTTGAAGATGTTCAGGTGCACGCCGGCGATGACCGCGTCACGGATCGTGTTCTGCTGGTATAGGAAGCCCGGGTTGGTGCCCGGCTCCACCTCGTGCCAGATGCCCCACTCGCCCACGACCAGCCAGATCCGCTTCATGGGGTCGTAGCGGTCCATGATCGCCGAGTGCTGCCTGATCAGGTCGTCGATGCGCTGCGCGTTGCGCAGCGACGCGAACCACTCGGCCTCGCCGAAATTCGTGGCCGAGCGCGAGAGCTGGGGGCCGGAGGGCGCCGCGCGCTGGGCGGGCTGGCCAGGAGCCGCCGGCGGAGCGCCCGCCGTAACCGGCGGGCGGAAGTTCGTCGTGCGCGTGTAGTAGTGGAAATCCAGCCCCAGGTTACTGGGGCCGAAGCCGCGGCGCGGACCCAGCGCCTGCAGGAAGCGCGCGGTCCAGGCCGTGTCGGCCGCGTTCGGGCCCGTGGCGATGAAGAACGGGCGCACGTCGCCGTTGGCGCGCACGTACGTGCTGTAGCGCTTGTAGTTGTCCGCGTAGAACTCCGGCGTCATGCCGCCGCCGCAGCCCCAGCTCTCGTTCCCCACCCCGAAGAAGCGCACGTTGAACGGCTCCGGGTGCCCGTTGGCTGCACGCTCCTTGGCCAGCGAGCTGGGCCCCGGCTGGTTCATATACTCCCACCAGTCCGCCATCTCCTGCGGCGAACCCGAGCCCACGTTGCCCACCACGAACGGCTCCGTGCCCAGGCGCTTCACCAGCTCGAAGTACTCGTGCGTGCCGAAGCTGTTGTCCTCCACCACGCCGCCCCAGGACGAGTTCACCATCTGGCGGCGCTTGTCGGCGGGGCCGATGCCGTCGCGCCAGTGGTAGTAGTCCGCGAAGCAGCCGCCCGGCCAGCGCAGGATCGGCACCTTCACGTTCTTGAGCGCGTCGATCACGTCGTCGCGCAGGTGCCACTGGCCTGTCCCCGACCTGGTCCAGAAGCCGTCGTAGATCAGGCGCCCCAGGTGCTCGGAGAAGTGACCGTAGATGTAGCGGCTGATGGTGTCGTGGCCGACCCCGACCTGCACCACCATCTTCTGCTGTGCGGCCAGGCGGGCGGGCAGCAGGAGGGCGAGGAGCACGGCCGCGCGGGTGATGCGCTGGATCATGTCGTTTCTTCCTTGGTGACCAGGCACGAAACTCGCGCGGCGTGCGCGCGCGTCGTTAGGTCGAAGGGTACAGGTGAATACTGGAGCAACACCGTGACCGCCGCGATCGTCCCCATCGGTCCGAGCATGGTCACGAGCTCCGTTCCCCTATTGGGTTTGCGAAAGTCAGTTCGCGCGGCGGTACCCGCGCACGATCCTGCCATCCGACGAGAGGCCCGCCAGCGTGGCCGCGTTGGCGGCGAGCACGAGGCGATCGGTCCGGGCGCCCGATGACCCGGCCGCATTCCACTGCACCGTGAGCGTCGGCGCCGTATAGGACCACTGCCCGGTGCGATCGCAGGCGACGGCAGCGCCATCCTCCGCCTTCAGCTCGATGTCGCGCGCCCCTTCGCTCCCGGCCCAGTAGGCCCAGTGGCCGGCCAGCGCCGGCGACGCCGGAGGAGGCCCCGTGGGCCCGCCGTCGTACGGCTCACCGGCGACCGGCCAGCCATCGGCATCCCACAGCAGCGGCCTCACCTGCAGGTGAGGGCCGCCGTTGTCAGCGGCATCGTAGAAGTGATGCACCAGGAAGTACTGCCCGTCCTTCTGCAGCACGGAGGCGTGCCCGGGCCCGAGCATCCGCCCGTAACCCGTCAGCACGGGCGTGCCGCCGCCGGCCGTCATGCTCACACCGGCCTGGTCCAGGTAGGCGCCCGTCACGCTGGCCGAGCGGCCGACCCGCACGTTATACGTGCTGTTCACGCCGTTGCAGCAGTTGTCGAATGACGCGAACAGGTAGTAGTAGCCGCCCCGCCGGACGATGTACGCGCCCTCGATCGACTTCTCGAGCGGACGCCTCGCCAGCGACCAGATCGTGGAGTCCGTCGGCGAAAGGAAGCCGGTGGCCCGGTCCAGCGCGCGCAGCTTGATGCCGCCGCCCCAGGAGCCCCAGGCCAGCCACAGCTTGCCATCGGCGTCCTCGATCACGGCCGGGTCGATTGCGTTGTAGTCGTAGCCCGCAAAGGACTCCACCACCTTGCCCCGGTCCTGCCAGCCGTAGCCAGGCGCTGCCGGATCGAGCGTCGTGTTGGTGGTCAGGCCGATCACCGAGCGGGGGCTGCCGAACGTCGAGAGGGCGTAATAGAGCCGGTACTGCCCGTCCACATACGCCACGGCGGGAGCCCACGGTGCCTCCACGCCCGGCAGCGCGCTCCGGGCCCAGCCGGGCAGCTGGTCCGGGAACACGCGCCCGAGGAAGGTCCAGCTCATCAGGTCCCGGGATCGCCGGATCGGGATCCCGTCATTCGTGGAGAAGACGTAATAGTCGGAGCCCGCCTGCACGATCTCGGGATCGTGCACGTCACGCGTGTCCCCCGTCTGCGTCGGCTGCGGGTAGGGGGCAGCCGCATCGGCGCAGGGGTTCTCGGTCGGCGCCACGCCGGCGTCCTTGCCGGCGCAGGCGGCGGCGAGGCATGCAATGAGCAGGAGGCAGGCGGACCTCGTGGACCTCACTCCGTTTAGCGGGTCTTCTGAATTTTGCGCCGCATTCTGAACCGCGACTCCAACGTCCAAACTGGTTCAGACGCGTATTATATGATGGGCTGAAAATCGCGTCAAGCCTTCCTTTACAGGGCCGGCGATGGCGCCGGTACCGGGTGTGTAGCCGGGTGTCGGTGCTAGACGGCCGCGACGGGTTGAGCGCCGCGGGGCATGACCCTGGGCGGAGCGGTAGTCTCGCGGACCACGAGTTCGGCGTTGAGGTAGACTTTCCGGGGCGAGCCGGGGTTGGGGTCCTCGATCTCGTTGTGGAGGATCTCGGCGGCGGTCCTGCCGACCTCGAACTTGGGGACTCTCACGCTGGTGAGGCGGGAGGAGGCGGACAGGTAGTTGAGGATCTTGAGGTCGTCGTATCCGACCACGGAGATGTCGTGGGGGACTCGGAGTCCGAGCTCGTCGAGCGCGCAGCAGAGACCGAGGGCGACGAGGTCGTTGTAACAGGTGACGCCGGTCGGGCGGTCATCCGGGTGGAGGTCGCGGAAGAACTGGAGGCCGGCGCGGTAGCCGTCCTCGAGGCTGTCGCCGGCGCGGACGACCAGTGCCCTGGAGAAGATGAGTGGCGACTCGCTGTATGCGCTGCGCACGCCATCCAGGCGCTCCTGGCTGTGGAGCGAGTACTGGGGCCCGGCGAAGTGGACGATGTGGGCGTGTCCGAGCTCGATCAGGTGGCGCGCGGCGGACTTGGAACCCTCGATGTTGTCCACGTCGACCAGGTTCGCCTGGATGCCGCGGATCTCCTCGAGCAGGACGAAACTGAGGTTGCGGCGCTTCAGGTCGAAGATGTGGGAGAGGTCGGTCTCGTTGTCGAGGACGGGGGTGAGCAGGATGCCATCGACGTCCTTGAGCGTCATGACTTTGACGATGCGCTGCTCCGCCTTGAAGTCGCCCTCGCTGGCGGCGACGAGCATCACGTACCCGCGCTCCCGCAGATAGCTCTCGGCGCCGGTGATGATCTCGGCGTAGTACGGGTTCCCGATCTCGCGCAGGACGAAGCCGACGCTGCGCAGCGTCTCGGTGGAGGTCCGCCGGCGCGCGGTCGCCCGGGGGCGGTAGTTGAGCCGCCGGATCGCCTCGAGCACCTCTGCGCGGGTGCTCTCCTTGACCGTTTTTTTGTCGTTCAGGACGGCCGAAACGGTCCCCTTGGAGACGCCGGCCAGGTCCGCAACGTCCTGGAGGGTCCGTCGGCCCACGTTCGCCTCGCGCGGAGATCCGGAGAGAAGGGCGGGGTGGTTGAACGGCAAAAGTATAATGCCGAATTGGTGGGTAGCGCAAAACGTTGACTCCGTTAGGCACCCCGCGTACACTCGTCGAGATTCGAAATGGTTCAGATTGGTTCGACACTCCTTGACTTTCCGGGCCTCGCACGGGGCGAGGCCCACAGCCCGGTAGCAGGGAACAAGACCCGATGAAGAAGAACGGGATGGTGCTCATGACGATCGTGAGCGCGGCGGCTGCCGTGAGTCACGCGTCCGCGGTCTCGGCGCAGGGTGTGGAGCGTGCGGCGTTCGGGACGGTGGCGGGTCGTCCGGTGGAGGTGTACACGCTGCGCAACGCGAAGGGCGTCGAGGCGCGGGTAACGAACTTCGGCGGCGTGATCGTGTCGTTGAAGACGCCGGACCGAGCGGGCAAGCTCGAGGACATCGTGCTGGGCTTCGACTCGGTGACGCCGTACATCGCCGGGGCTCCGTACTTCGGGGCGATCATCGGCCGTTACGGCAACCGGATCGGCAACGCGCAGTTCACGCTGGACGGCAAGACCTACACGCTGGCGAAGAACGACGGCGCGAATCACCTGCATGGCGGGGTGAAGGGTTTCGACAAGGTGATCTGGGCGGCGGAGCCGTTCACGGGGAAGGGTGAGCGGGGGCTGGTGCTGAAGTACACGAGTGCGGACGGCGAGGAGGGGTATCCGGGGACGCTGAAGGCGACGGTCACGTACACGCTCACGGATGCGAACGAGCTGGCGGTGGAGTACGTGGCGACGACCGACAAGGCCACGCCGGTGAACCTGACCCAGCACAGCTACTTCAACCTGGCGGGTGCGGGGATTGGCGACATCCTGGGGCACAAGCTGATGATCGCGGCGTCCGGGTTCACGCCGGTGGATGCGGGTCTGATCCCGACGGGGGCGATCGCGCCGGTGAAGGGGACGCCGTTCGATTTCCGGGTTCCGACGGCGATCGGCGCGCGCATTGACGCGGACGATCCGCAGCTGAAGAACGGCAAGGGCTACGACCACAACTGGGTGCTGGACCGGAAGGGGAAGGGGCTGCAGCTGGCGGCGCGGGTGGTTGAGCCCACGAGCGGGCGCACGCTGGAGGTGCGGACGACGGAGCCGGGCCTGCAGTTCTACGCGGGCAACTTCCTGGATGGGACGATCAAGGGCAAAGGCGGGAAGGTGTACGGTCACCGGACCGGCTTCTGCCTGGAGACGCAGCACTACCCCGATTCCCCGAACAAGGCGTCGTTCCCGTCGACGATCCTGCGCCCAGGGCAGGAGTACCGGACGCGGACCGTGTTCGCGCTCGGGGTCGCGAAGTAGGGGCATGGCAGGAAACGCCGGTGTCCGGCGCGCTGCCAGGCGCGCCGGGCGGCCGGCCGCGGTTCTTCCGAATACTTCGGCTCGCGCAGGCGCGCCTGAATCATCGCGGGTAACCGGAGACCATCATGGCACGAGCATTCGCCCTGGGACTCGACTACGGGACCAACTCGGTCCGCGCGGTCGTGGTGGACTGCGCCGACGGTTCGGCGCTGGGCACGCATGTGTTCGACTACCCGTCCGGCGAAGCGGGCGTCCTGCTCGACCCGCGCGACCCGCTCCTGGCCCGGCAGAACCCGGCCGACTATCTGGAGGGGCTGCGGCAGGCGACGCGGGGTGCCCTGGCGGCGGCGGCCGCGGACCCGGGGTTCTCGCCGGCGCGCGTGGTCGGCATCGGAGTGGACACGACGGGTTCGACGCCGATCCCGGTGGATGCGAACGACCGGGCGCTGGCGCTGGACCCGAAGTGGGCGGACAACCGTGCGGCGCACGCATGGCTGTGGAAGGATCACACCTCGACGGCGGAAGCCGCGGCCATCACCGAGATGGCGCGGGAATACGCCCCGGAGTACCTGGCCCCTATCGGCGGGATCTACTCGTCGGAGTGGTTCTGGGCGAAGGTCTGGCACTGCCTGAAGGTGGCGCCGGACGTGTTCGACGCCGCCTACAGCTGGGTGGAGCTGGCGGACTATCATCCCGGCGGCGCTGGCGGGCGTGAGCGACACGCGCGACGTCCCGCGCTGCGTGTGCGCGGCCGGCCACAAGGCAATGTACTCGCGGACGTGGGGCGGTCTGCCGTCCAAGGAGTTCCTGGCGCGACTCGATCCGAGGCTGGCGGAGCTGCGGGATCGGCTGTTCGAGGAGGCATATCCGTCGGACCGGCCGGCGGGGAAGCTGTCGCAGGAGTGGGCGGACGCGCTGGGGCTGCCGGCGGGCATTCCCATCGCCATGGGCGGCTTCGACGCCCACTACGGCGCCGTCGGCTCCACCGTCGAGCCGGGCACGCTCGTGAAGATCATCGGGACGTCCACCTGTGACATCACGGTGGCTCCGTCGCAGACGCCGCTCGCGGACGTGCCGGGGATCTGCGGCACTGTGGATGGCTCGGTGATGCCAGGCTACTACGGCATCGAGGCGGGGCAGTCAGCGGTGGGCGACCTGCTGCGCTGGTGGGTGGAAGATGTCTGCGAGGGCGATGCGTCGCTGCACGTGCGGCTGTCGGAGGAGGCCGCCCGCCTGCGCCCGGGCGAGTCGGGGCTGCTGGCGCTGGACTGGAACAACGGCAACCGCACGATCCTGGTGGACACCCGTCTCACCGGACTGCTGCTGGGCCAGACGCTGCACACGACGCGGGCGGAGGTCTACCGGGCGCTCATCGAGGCGACGGCGTTCGGGGCGCGGGCGATCATCGAGCGGCTGACGGATTCCGGAGTGCCGGTCGAGCGGGTGGTATGCTGCGGAGGAATCGCGGCCAAGAACGACCTGTTCATGCAGATCTACGCCGACGTGCTGAACTGCCCGATGCTGCTGGCCGCCTCGAGCCAGACGCCCGCATTGGGCGCGGCCGTGGCCGCGGCGGTGGTCGCGGGCCCGGAAGCCGGCGGCTATGCGACGTTCGCCGAGGCGCAGGCCCGGATGACGTCGCTGAAGTCGGAGCGGTTCACGCCCAACCCGGCGGCGAGCGCGGTCTACGACGAGCTGTACGCGATGTACCGGGAGCTGCACGACGTCTTCGGCGCGGTACCGCAGGCGAAAGCGGACCTGCCCACGCTCATGAAGCGGCTGCTGTCGCTGCGGGAGCGGGTGGTGGCGGAGGCGGGTGCATGAGGTTGGAGGAGCTTCGCACGAGTGTCTGGAAGGCGAACCTGGAGCTGGGCTCGAGCGGGCTGGTCCGGGGCACGTTCGGCAACGTGTCGGGCGTGGACCGCGCGGCGAACGCGTTCGCCATCAAGCCCAGCGGCGTGCCCTACGAGGAGCTGACGCCAGAGCACATGGTGCTGGTGTCGCTGGAGACGGGGGAGGTGCTGGAGGGCGAGTTGCGGCCGTCGTCGGACACGCCCACGCACCTGGAGCTGTACCGCTCGTTCCCGGTGGGCGGAGTCGCGCACACGCACTCGGAGCACGCCACGGCGCTGGCGCAGGCCAGGGTGCCGCTGCGCTGCATGGGCACGACGCACGCCGACTACTTCTGCGGCGATGTGCCGGTGACGCGCGAGATGACGCGGGAGGAAGTCGAGAGCGCGTACGAGCGCAACACGGGCGTGGTGATCGTGGAGACGTTCACCAGCGCCGGCATCTCGCCGGAGGAAGTGGGCGCGGTGCTGGTGGCGAACCACGGTCCGTTCACGTGGGGCAAGGACGCGCACGAGGCGGTTTCGCGCTCTGACATCCTGGAGCTGCTGGCGCGCATGGAGTGCACGGTGCGGGCAATGGCGCCGGACGCGGCCCCACCGGCGAGATACCTCATCGACAAGCATTTCCTCCGGAAGCACGGCAGCGGCGCCTACTATGGACAGAAGTGAGGGTCCCGCGGGCGCTGCATGCGGCGGGCTGGCTGCAGGCGATCGCATCCTCGGCGCCTCGCCTGAACATCCAGGTGATGCGCCGGGTGCTCGGCTTCGAGGGGCTGATCGAGACGTTCGTGTCCGCCGACGACGTCCGGATGGGCAAGCCGGATCCGGAGGTATTCCTGACCGCGGCGGGACGGCTGAACGTGCCGCCGGGGCGCTGCATCGTGGTGGAGGACGCGGCCGCCGGGATCGAGGCGGCGCACCGCGCCGGCATGCGCTGCATCGGCGTTGGCGGGGGCGGGGCCGGGGCCGGGGCCGACCTGGCGGTGCGCTCGCAACCGACCTGCCACCCGGCGCGTTCGAGGAGCTGCTGCAGGAGCCGTCATAGCTGTCCGCCCGTTCGCCATCGCCCGCTGCGCCGCTGCCGTCCAGGCTGCTCCGCCCAACCGCCGGGAGCGCCGCCGCGAGGCTCCCGACTGGAGGCACTGACGATGATTCCCAGAACCGCAGGGCCCAGGGTGCTTCTCTTCGCCGTCACCATGTCGCTGCTGGCACTGGCCCCGCGCTGTGCGCGGGCGCAGGGGCCGGGATTCGGCGCCGAGCCGGTCCGAAGCGGCCCCATCACCGCCACCGTGGACGCGAGCCGCATCGGCGCGCCCATCGACCGGCTGCTGTACGGCTACTTCATCGAGAACCTGGGCAACATCTTCGAGGGCGGCCTCTGGGCCGAGATGCTGGGCGACCGGAAGTTCTATGATCCGGTGACCGAGGACACGGCGGCGCCGCGCACGGGGCGCTTCCGGCTGGTCGGCCGCTGGCGCCCGCTGGCGGGCACGCGGGTGGACATGGACAGCGCGCATGCGTGGGTGGGCAGGCACTCGCCCAGCGTGGCGCTGGATCCCGGGAGCGCGCGCGGCATCCAGCAGCGGGGCCTGGGCCTGATCGAGGGCAAGGCGTACACGGGCCGCATCCTGCTGGCGGCCGATGGCCGGGCGAAGGTCGCCGTGGCGCTGGTGTGGGGCAGCGGGCCGCAGGACCGGCAGACCGTCACGATCTCTCCCGCGTCGAAGTACACGACGTATCCGTTCCGCTTCACGTCCCCCGCGACGAATCGCGATGGCCGGCTCGAGATCTCGGCCACCGGAACCGGCACGCTGCGGATCGGCGCCGTGTCGCTCATGCCGGCGGACAACGTGGAGGGCTTCCGGCCGGACATGATCGCGCTGCTGAAGTCGGTGCATCCGGCCATGCTGCGCTGGGGCGGCAACTTCTCCTCGGGCTATGACTGGCGCGACGGCATCGGCCCGCGCGACCAGCGCCCGCCGCGCTGGGACTACGCCTGGAACGTGGTCGAGCAGAACGACGTCGGCACCTTCGAGGTGCTGGCGCTCAACCGACTGCTGGGCTCGGAGCCGAACATCGGCGTGAACTCGGGGCTGGGTGACGCGCACACCGCCGCGGAATGGGTCGAGTACGTGAACGGCAACGCGAGCACGCCCATGGGGCGGCTCCGGGCGCAGCACGGGCACCCGCAGCCGTTCGGCGTGAAGTGGTGGGGGATCGGCAACGAGATGTATGGCGACTGGCAGCTGGGCCACATGTCGATCGACCACTACGTGCTCAAGCACAATGCGTTCGCCGAAGCCATGCGGGCGGTGGACCCGTCCATCGTGCTGGTCGCGTCCGGCGCAACGCCGTTCGAGATGGGCACGACCGCGAGGCACAACCGCAAGCCGCTCCGGGACCGGCCGTACGCCTACGAGTCGCCCGAGGACTGGTCGGGGCGGCTGCTGCGCGACGCGTACCGCAACTTCGACTATCTCGCCGAGCACATCTACGCCGTGCCGGACCAGGCGTTCGATGCGGGGCTGCAGGAGTTCTGGCCGGTCCAGGACCCGGTCCAGAACCGGCTGCGCCGGATCCCGAACCGCGTGAAGGCGGCTGGGGAGGCCTGGGAGGAGTACCAGCGCCGGATGCCGTACCTGAAGGACACCAGGATCCGGATGGTGCTGGACGAGTACTCGAGCGGCGGCGCCGGGGCGGGGGAGATGCCGGGCGCGCTGGCCACGGCCATGACGCTGCACGAGATGATGCGAGCGAGCGAGCTCTGGGCGATGTCGGCGTACACGGCGCTGACGGGGCTGATCGCCTACGACAGGACGGGCGCCCCACCCGCCATGCGCGCCACCGGCTTCCTGTTCAAGCTGTACACGGAACACCTCGGCTCGCTGCCGCTGGCCGTGACGGGCGACTCGCCGCAGCCGGAGCTGCGCGGCACGATCGGCGTGGACAAGCCGCGGGTGTCCTCGGGCAGTGCCACTTACCCGCTCGACGTGGTCGCGACGCTGTCGCCGGACCGGAAGACGCTCACGGTAGCCGTGGCGAACCCGAGCGAATCGCAGCAGGTGCTGAACCTGAAGCTCCAGGGCATCACGCCGGCCGGCGGCCACGCCTGGACACTGAGCACGCCCGACGCCGGCGCCCGGACCATGCCGGGCGGCAAGCCGGCCGCCACCGTGGCGGAGTCGCAGGTGGCGGATGCGGCCGCGCCGCTGACGATTCCCGCCAGCAGCGTGCAGCTGTACCAGTTCCCGGTCCAGTGAGTGACCGATGGTCGGCCGTTGGCGGTTGAGGCTGATGCAGGCGGGTGCCGACGTGGAGTGTGTTCGGGTGGACGTCGGGCACGCACGGGCTTGCCGTGAACCAGAACCCATCACCAGCCCGGCCGTCGACGGCTCGAGCAGGGCGGCGCCGGCGAACATCCAGTGAGGCGCGGATGACGAGGCTCCGTGGTGTCGCGCTGGTGTCATTGCCGCTGGTGGCCCGGCTGCTCCTGGCCGGCAGAGCCGCCGCCCAGTCTGGCGCCTGCCCGCCCGGCTCCAGGACCCGCGAGCACCAACGTTCCCGACGCGCAGTACCCGTGCGTCGACGCCGAGCGGCGGGTGACGTTCCAGGTGCGGGCGCCGAACGCGCAATCGGTGAGCGTCAGCATCGCGGGGACTACGCCCGGCGCGCGCAAGCTGGCGAAGATCGTGGGATCGTGCTACGCGGCGTTCGCGCGAACCGGCAATCCGAACTGCGACCAGGTGCCGAAGTGGCCGCCCTACGACCGTGCCTCCCGGGCGACCATGATCTACGAACAGGAATGCCGGGTGGAGAACGACCCGACCGGGGTGCTACGGTCGTTCTGGGAGGGCGCGGATGCCTGATCCGCGCGGGCGCTTGATGGCCGCGGACGGGCAGGCGGGTCCGACCGCGCCTCCCCGTCCTCCCGTGACGGCGGTTGCCGGGCGGGCGGGCCCATCCGTACTATCGTCGACACCCGATGGAGACTGGCGCGGGACGCCCCACCCGCGCCAGGCGACCTATCTTGCCGCAGAGGGTTCCATGCGCTCGCCCATCTCGATGATCATCGCGCTTCTCGCGCTTCTCGCCACTCCGCTCGCCGCCCAGCGTCGGGTGCCCAAGGACCTCTCCGGGGCCCGCGGATTCGACTACATGGCCGCGTCGGCTAGCAACCACACCGAGCACTTCATCCACTACGACCCGCAGGAGACGAAGCGCGACCTGGACGATGCGGCGCGCCTCCATCTGAACCAGGTGCGGGTGTTCATGCCCATGGCGGCGTGGCAGAGCGACAAGGAGGCGTTCAGGAAGAACATCCGTGACTTCATGGACGCCGCCCGGGCGCACGGCATGGGGGTCATGCCCACAATGCAATACGGCCGTGGCATCGCGATGAACCGGGACGCCTGGCCGCAGGCGAAGGAGTTCGTGGCGGACCTGATCGCCACCATCGGCAAGCATCCGGCGCTCGTGATCTGGGACGTGGAAAACGAGCCGGACTGCTGCGCGCTGCCTCCGACCGAGGCCAACCGCACGCGTATGGCTCACGCGGTCTACATGGCCGGGCTGTTCCACCAGCTCGACCCGGTCACGCCCGTGACCATCGGGGTGGCGTTCTCGGACAACATGATCGAGTTGGGCGATGCGGTGGACGTGCTCTCGTTCCACAACTACCTATCGACGCGAGCCGCCATCCGCGCGGATATCCAGAAGGCGAAGGCGTACGCGGCCCGGGTTGGTAAGCCCCTGCTCAACACGGAGATCGGTGCTCCCGGACGGGCCAACCCCTACGACATCGCCATCGAAGAGCACATGAAGGCGGGCGTGGGCTGGTACATCTGGGAGCTGATGGTCGCTCCGAACTGGGGCAAGGTCCAGGGCGTGTTCTACCCCGACGGAACGGTGCGCGACCCGGCGGTCGCGGCGGCGCTGCTCGGCGTCTTCCGGAACCGCGATCCCAACGCCCTGCTCATCGTCCCGGACAACGAGGGTCGGGTGACCAGGGCCGTCGAGGGAAGTCGAGCGTGGCTGAAGCGTCCGGACGCCAGCTGGGAGGAGGGGCTGGACCTCGCCGAAGTCTCCGCCAACCTCCTCGAGTCCAACCAACTCGCCGCGCTGATCAAGCCCCCCACGATGCGCGTGGAGGTGCTGCGGCGCGGTAAGCCGGACATGGCGGCGTTGCGCGCGATCCTCGAGGAGTTCACCTCGGAGCTCGAGCCCTGGCGCTTGCCGCCGTCGTCTCGCCGGTAGAGTAGAGCGCCGCGGCCCGAAGGCGACCCGCGGAGCATGGTCGGTCGCGATCAGGGGACGCGTCGACCCGAGACGCCTGCTTCGCCGGAATCGCGGGGATGCGCCCGCCGCGCGGGACCTTCGATCCCGCGTCGCCACCCGGGTGGCGCGAGCGCCCCTGATGCCGTATGTCACCGTCGACGACGGAGGCCGGCCTGTTGCCGTCCAGAGGAACGGAAGCAGCGCGAGCGCACTACGGCGGCGGTGGCGATGGAGGTACATGGCCTAGGCTGCGGATGTCCGGAGAGCGGCACGTTCCGGGAGCCGAGCGATCTCCGCGGGGCCCCCGCGCCGAGTTGCTGCTACGGAGCACCAGATTACCGTAGGGGCGCGCCCCACACCGTACCCCTCCATCCTGAACGTCCGAATCGACGTCGCGGTTCGAGAGCGCCCGGGAGGGAGCGACCGGCGGCTCGGCGATCCGACCGCCTGATTCGACCGAACGTGTTGAACCCTGGCCTCGGGTAGCGAGTCTCGCGAAGACTCTTGACCCGTAGGAACCCGGTCGACAATGTTGGCGTCTGGAACTTCCCTCGGTCATAACATGTCGATCGCGCGCCCCACGCGCCCCGGACGCGCGCTCTTGTCACAAGGGGCGGCGCTTGCGCGTTCCATCGTTGAAAACGTAAAATCGAACTGTTTCAAGCGCACGCAAGTCCCGCTAGCCCGGTTCGGACGCATTCGGGCTCGCGCGGGGGCCCCTATCCGCTGCGGGAGGATGCCTATGTCGGCAGATACCTAGGCGCAGACACCTAGGACCGGGTCGCGCGTGTAGGTCCACGCCGCCAACCCAGGCGTGTCCGGGCGCCATTTGCAGGCCAAGAAGGCCGAGGCGCTCTCACAGTAACTCGAAACCGGAACTTCCATGAGACACTGCATCCGACGGTACTTGGGACAGTGGCTCGGCGCCCTGGTTTTCCTGCTGCTCGGGACCACGGCGGCCGCAGCTCAGAACGTGGTTCAAGGGCGCGTGGTGAACGCGGAGACTAGGGCACCCCTCGTCTCGGTCGTCGTCACCGTCAAGGGGGCAAAGGGCGGCGTGCTGACGAACGAAACGGGTCACTACAGCATCCGGGCGCTGCTGAACGACTCGCTCACCGTCCGAATCCTCGGTTACGGCACCCAGACAGTCGCTGTGAACGGCCGATCGACCGTCGACGTGCAGATGCAGGTCGAGGCGGTCGCCCTGGACGAGATCGTGGCCGTCGGCTACACGCAGCAGACGCGCAAGACCATGGCGGGCGCCGTGGGCAGCGTGAACACCAGCCAGATCACGTCCCGTGCGGTCACGCAGGTGCAGGACGTGCTCAACGCGCGCGTCGCCGGCGTGGAGGTGCGCAACAGCGGTCAGCCCGGCGTGGCCGCGACGGTCAACATCCGCGGGTCCGCGTTCACCGCGGGCAACAACCCGCTCTACGTGGTGGACGGGATGTACATGGCCGACCTGCGGAACATCAGCCCTGACGACATCGAGTCGATCCAGGTGCTCAAGGACGCGTCGGCCGCCTCGCAGTACGGCGCGCGCGCGGCGAGCGGCGTGGTCGTGATCACGACCAAAAAGGGCGCCGCGTCCGAAAACAACAAGTTCACCTTCCGCTCATCCTACGGGACCCAGCAGATTCCGCGGCTGATTCCGATGCAGAACTCCCAGCAGTGGGCGGCCCTGGAGGTGGAGAAGTACACCAACTCCAAGTTGATTGACCCGACCAGCACCGCGGTCCCCTCCGGGTCTCAGGACGTGTTGAGTGGTAAGAACCCCAACGACACGGACTGGCAGAAGGCGGTCACGCGGACGGGTCTGGTCCAGGACCACAATCTCTCGGTCTCCGGCGGGACGCCGACCGGCACCGCGACGTACTTCGTCAGCGGCGGCTATGCCCAGCAGAAGGGAACGCTGATCACCACGAACTTCGACCGCTTCAATCTCCGCGTGAACTCGCAGCTCCGTCGGGGCATCGTCACGCTGGGTGAGAACGTGGCGCTCGCCCGCTCGAACCGGCAGGACCCGTCCGGGCCCAACGGGGGGGCCGCGCTCGTTGATGCGGTCAACATGTTCCCGTCGATCCCGCTCATGAACGACGGCAACTTCGGGCCGGCGGCCGCGTTGTACGGGATCGGCACCTCGCAGTACCCGAGTTTCGCCACCAACCCGGTGGGCGAGCTGGCGTTGAACAGGTTGGTGCAGAGGCAGAACCAGCTGATCGGGTCCCTCTTCGGGAACGTCGACATCGTCTCGGGGCTGCAATACCGGCTGCAGCTCGGCATCAGCTACAACGACAACTCGACGAACACCTTCTCCAACAGCCAGATGGTCCGGCTGAACACCGGCCCCTTCCCGGCTGCGTTGACGATCAACGGCGTCAGCGATACGCAGCTCCTCGTGGAGCACCTGCTGAGCCTGAACCGGACCTTCGGCAGCATCCACGCCATCAACGGCACGATCGGCTTCACGCAGCAGGACGAGAAGTTCGACAACCTCATCGCCTCGCGTGCCAACTTCTCGAACGAGAGCCTCCAGGTCCTGAACGCCGGCACGCAGCAGATCAACAACGCCGAGAGCAAGCTCGAGTCGCGGATGAACTCGATGCTGGCCCGCGTGGGCTACACCCTCATGGATCGGTACATCCTCGAGGGGAACTTCCGCCGTGACGGCTCCAGCCGGTTCGGACCGCTCAATCGGTGGGGCAACTTCTACTCCGGCGCGTTCGGCTGGATCGTGAGCGGCGAGTCCTTCTTCAAGTCGTTGCCGCTGATCGGCAAGGCCGACTACCTCAAGCTCCGCGGGAGCTATGGGACGCAGGGGAACCAGGACTTCGCCGACTACCAGTGGATGTCGCTGGTCACGGCCGCCAATGCCCCGGGCAATGAGGCCAGTGTCTGCTGCGCCTACATGTTCGGTGAGGGCCAGGGGACCCTGACCCCCGCGCTGGGCGTCGTCGCCCTGGGCAACCCGCTGATCAAGTGGCAGTCGAACAAGATGACGAACGTCGGGATCGACCTCGGTCTGCTCAACAACAAGCTCTCTATCACGGCTGAGTACTACCAGTCCAAGTCGTCCGGCGTGCTGGCTCAGGTGCCACTCATCCCGAGCCTCGGCTCGCTGACCAATCCGTTCGTGAACGCCGCCGCGCTCCAGAACTCCGGCTTCGAGTTCACGGCCCAGCACACCCTGTCGAAGGGCAAACTGACCCTCACGAGCGGACTCAACCTGACGACGCTCAACAACAAGGTGCTGGCGCTGGGCGGGACGAACCAGGACATCATCGTCAACGCCTCGCGCACCTCGGTGGGCCATCCACTCGGTTCGTTCTATGTGATGCAGACCTGCGGGATCTTCCAGAACCAGGCGGAGATCACCGCGCACAAGGTGCAGCCGACCGCGCTGCCGGGAGACCTCTGCTTCGTCGACATCAACGGCGACGGCCAGATCACGCAGGACGCCGATAAGCACTTCGCGGGTAGTCCGTTCCCGAAGCTCAACGGCGGCCTGTTCGCCAATGGCAGCTACCGCTCCTTCGACTTCACGGTCGCCGCGCGCGGGGTGTTCGGGTCGAAGGCGTACGACGGCATGATGCCCGGGATCGTGAACACGAACGGTGACTCCAACGCGCCCGAATGGGTGACGACGTGGAAGTCCGCGGGCGACGGATCCAACGCCCCCAAGGCCTACTGGGGCAGCCTGGGCAACAACAATGCCCGGGGCCCGAACGATCTTTTCCTCGAGAACAACTCCTATCTCCGGTTCCAGAACGTGGAGCTCGGCTATAAGATCCCGTCCACGCTGCTGGCCCACGCGGGTCTGTCCGTGGACCACGCACGGCTCTACGTCAACCTGCAGGATATCTACACAGCCACGAGCTACCTCGGGTACGATCCGCAGTTCCGGGGTGCGACACTGACGCCGGGCGAGGATCCTGGTTATTACCCGACGCCGAGGACGATCACTGTGGGCGTCGACGTCGGCTTCTGAGCCGAGTACAACCACCCTCAAACCGACGAAGAGCCATGCGAAATCAAATAACGATATCGGCGGCCTTGCTGGGCCTCGTGGCCCTCACCGGCTGCCTGGATAACTCGCTGGACCTTACCAACCCGAACCAGATTACGGCTGAGACCTTCTGGAAGACCAAGGCCGACGCGGTCAATGCCACCAACGGGCTCTACGCCAGCCTGTACTCCCGGGGGATGTGGGGCCGCAACCGGTATGATTTCTGGGGTCGCAGCGACGTGATCATGAGCCGGAGCCCCGCAGGGAATATTCAGGCCGCCCTGCGCGGCGTCGTCACGGACTACAACTATACCGGGTTCCTTGCCGGTATCTGGAACGATCCGTACCAGGGCATCTTCCGCGCGAACCAGGTGATCGCCAGAGTGCCGACGATGAGCCTCGATGCCGCCACGACGAGTCAGCTCGTGGCCGAGGCGAAGTTCATCCGCGCCCTGATGTATTTCCACCAGACCCTCATCTTCAAGAACATCCCCCTCATCCTCGAGGAGGTCGACGCCAGTACCCAGCCGAAGTTCACTCCGCAGGCGGACGTCTATAAGCAGGTGATCAAGGACGCCTCCGAGGCCGCCGCGGCCCTGCCCTGGGTGTGGACCGGCGCCGACAAGGGCCGTGCCACGAAGGGCGCCGCCCTGGCGCAGGCAGCCGAAGCCAACATGATGCTGGGCAACTGGCAGGCGGCTGCGGACATGCTGCAGCAGATCGTTGATTCCGGGCAGTACCGCTTGCTGCCGAACTACGTGGACCTGTTCACGATCCCCGCGGGGGAGCAGAGCGCCGAGTCCCTCTTCGAGGTCGCGTTCGGTGACCAGAACAATTACGTCGGCGGCGCGTACGGGAACATCTGGCCACGGCTGATCGGACCCCAAACGGGGAACTGCTCGACGTGCGGCTCCCTCGGCTTCAGCGACCAGCAGCCGACCCAGTGGGCGTTCGACCTCTTCTTCCAGGATGGGTCCGGACCTTACCCGACCAACGAGGACCCTCGCCTGGATGTGAGCATCTTCTGGAACCGGCCGGGCGGCATGGACGTCTTCGGAACGGCGTTCGCTACGCGCTACGCGAAGACGGGTCCGGGTGGCATTCCCGGCTACTACGACCAGGACCTTAACCATACGTTCTTCTTCAAGAAGTACCAGGAGTATTGGTTGACTCAGCTGGCGAACTTCGCCAACCCGATCAACTACAAGGTCTACCGGCTGGGCCAGATCTATATTATGCTCGCCGAGGCCCGGGTGGAGCTCAACCAGGTGCCTGCGGCCAAGGCGGCGGTCGACGTGGTGCGGGCGCGCGCCGGCGTCCCCCCGATGCCTGCGGGATTGAGTTCGGACAGCGCGCGGATGTACGTCAACCGCGAGGCCGCCCGCGAGCTCTTCGCGGAGGGCCACACCCGCCTCGCGTACCTGTTGCGGCACAACTGGCTCACGAAGGAGTACCTGGCGTCACGGAACCCCTTCCACGCCTCGCAATTCATTAATGGGCATAACGACTACATGCCCATCCCGCAGCCGGAGATGAACCTCAACCCGAACGCAGTGCAGAATCCCGGCTGGTAATCGCGGGCCGGTAGAGGTTGGGCAGGACGTCGTCCTGCCCCGCAGGCCCCGGTGCGAGGTGCACCGGGGCCTGCGCGCAGCAGGTGCGGGCGTGCAGGCCGCTGCTTGCCGGTGCCCACGCGCCGCGCCATTCTTCCAGTTGGCTTGGGGAACTCCCCTTCGCCTCTCGTCCATGGAGGCCGGCATGAAGCGCTGGATGCGGATGGTGCCACCCGCGATGCTCATCATGCTCGCGGCGTGCGCGAGCAACCGCCAGGCGGCCGCAGGTCATACGGACCTGAACGAGCTCTCCGGTGAGCAAATCGCTAACTTTCAGAACGCATGGCTGGCAGTGCGGACGATGCGCTCGCAGTGGTTTCTCGGACGGGCCCCGGGCGACCTGAACAATGCGGGCGGGAACGTGCGGGTGTTCCGCGACGGAATCGAAGTGGGCGGGGCGGATACGCTGCAGTCCATGCCTACCGAGGGGATCGCATACATCCGGTTCTACGACGGCATCCAGGCCTCGCAGCGGTGGGGTCTGGGCCACGCGAACGGGGTGATCTACGTCGCCAGCAAGGCCGGCTTGACTCCAGGCGGGAGCGGCCCGCCATAGCTCGGAGCTCCTCCCGGCCCACTCGCCCGGGGAACGGCGGCCCACTATGGCCGTCCCCCGGTGTCCGTCCCACGCCGTGGCCCCCCTGCCAGCCTCTGCCCGAGGCCCGCGCAAGGTCTATCTGCAGGCCGAGCTGAAGATCCCGGAGACCACCGCCCCGCCTTGCGGGAAGCCATCATCTCCCGGGCCCGTGGCCCGCACGGGCTGAGCGCGAAGGAGCAGTTCTCTCGGCGAGGAGATTGCCCCCCCTCCCTTCGTCAGCGCACCGCGGTCTGAGCCACCGAGCAGGAACGCGCCGGCAGCTCGAACGTCATTTTGCGGGCGGGGGCAGGTGCGTTGTTCGTGGCGTCTCGCTGCGGGTTGAGGACCCGCGGTACTCGTCAGGGCCGACCGATCCGGCGGTGCCAGTCTTCGGCGAACAGGTCGAAGTGCAATTCCTTCATGGGGTGCTCACGAATGAAGTCCTCGTTGAGCCCCACGCCCAGACCGGGGCCGCCCGGGATCGGAAAATACCCGTCTTTGACCTCCGGGTATCCCGGTCCGGATGCCGCCTCCTTTACCCAGGAATCCACGAAGTCGTTGAAGTGCTCCTGGATCGTGAAGTTCGTCGTGCAGGCGGCCAGGTGCAAACACGCCGCGGTGCTGAGGGGACCGCCGACGTTGTGCGGTGCGAAGGTCACGTACTGGGCGTCGGCCATGGCCGCGATCTTCTTTCCCTCCAGGAGTCCGCACGACTGCGTGATGTCCGTCTGCAGGATGTCCACACATCCCAGCTCGAGCAGATGCTTGACCTCGTAGCGCGTATGCACACGCTCGCCCGTGGCCACCGGGATGTCGATCTTGGCCGCCACCTTCGCGAGCATCTCGGCGTTGTCCGGCGGGACGGGCTCCTCGACCCACGCCGGTCGGAACGGTTTCAGCTCATGAGCCATCTCGATGGCCGTCGCGGGGCTGAATCGGCCGTGCATCTCCACCAGGATCTCCACGTCGGGCCCTACCGCGTCGCGCACGGCTTCCACGAGAGAGATCGCCAGCCTCTTCTGCTTCGGCTCCAGCTCGTAGAATCCAGCCCCGAACGGGTCCAGCTTGAGCGCGAGGTACCCGCGATCGACCACGCGCCGTGCTGCAACGTGGAACTCCTGTGGAGTCCGCTCCACGGTGTACCACCCGTTGGCGTACGCCTTGATCCGGTCCCGCACGGCACCGCCGAGCAGGCGGTACACGGGTTGGTCGAGGGCCTTGCCCACGAGGTCCCAGCACGCGATCTCGACCAGAGCGATGCCCATGCCGGCGATGTCGGCGACACGGGCGAAGTCTCCGACGAACATGCGGTGCACGAGCTTCTCGATCTCCATGGGATCGGAGCCCAGCACGTACTTCCCCTTGGCGGCGGCGAGATACGCCAGCACCGCCTCGGTACGGTTCACACTGCGAGCCTCGGACACGCCCACCAGTCCTTCGTCCGTTTCCAGCTTCACGAACACGAGGTTGCGCCAGGGGGTCCCGAGAACAAGCGGAGTCAGGTCAGTGATGATCATCGGCTTCTCTGAAGGAGTCGGCGCCCAACGCCATCACAGCTCGCGGGCGGCGAAATAGCCGCCCTCCGGCGCCTGAGCGAGTCGGTTGCGCAGTGGGAGCACGAACGCATCGGCCTCGATCTCGAACACATCCCCGGGCCGACAGCGGACGCCATCTTGAAAGCTCAATGTCGCGGTCCCGTAGAGATGGACGTGCGCGTCACCGGGCTGGCGAAACAGATCGTACTTGAAGTGGTGGTGCTCCAGGTTGGCGAGGGTGTGTGACATGTTCTCCTCGCCGGTGAGAAACTCCTTCTCCCAGATCACCGATCCGTCCCGGCGGATGCGGCTTGTGCCACGCACGCTCGGCGGCAAGGGGCCGACCAGCATCTCCGGCCCGACGGCGCACGGTCGGAGCTTGGAGTGGGCCAGGAGCAGGTAGTTCGTCTTCTCCAGAACGTGATCCGCGAATTCGTTCGCGAGCGCGAATCCGACGCGCCACGGAGTCCCGTCCGGCGCGACGACGTAAAGACCGGCCACTTCGGGCTCCTCTCCGCCATCCAGCGCGAAGGCCGGCATCGTCAGCGGCCTCTCACTGGCCACGACCGAGCCCCCGAGGCCCTTGAAGAACCACTCCGGCTGCTCGCCCACCTCTCCCGGGGCGGGCCGCCCGCCCTGCACTCCCGAGCGGAACATCCGCATGCTGTCCGTCATGTCTTCCGGCTTCATGGCATGCATGCGGTTGCGCGCGTCCGCGCTCCCCAGGTGGGTCAGGCCGGTGCCGCTCACGACGAGATGGGAGGGATCGGGGTGATCCAGAGGAGGCAGTAGGCGCTCCTCGGCCGCGATCTCGTGCAGCGTGACGACCTCTCCCACCGGACGGGCGGAGACGGCCTCGCCCAGGCTCGTGCCGAGCCGGATCGCCTCAGCAGCCATGGCGTAGATCGTCGCCTCTCCATCCAGGAGCTGAACGTGGTCACGATCCAGGACCCGGGCGACCCGTCGGAGCCCCCGTTCGTCCAGGAGTTGTGTCAGGCGGAGAGGGCCAGAGGTGGTTTCTAACATGCGCGGACGGGTTTCGAGTCAGTGAAGAGGCAGGACCACGCACAGCACGATGGTGGCGACATCGCGGCGATGCCACCTACGGCGAGCAGCGGTGTGTAGGTCTTGAGCGGCTCGACCTCGCTGAGGCCGCTCATGCGGGCGAAGACCCAGAAGCCGCTGTCGTTCATGCACGCTCCGACCGTGCCGCCACTGGCCACCGCGGTGGCCACGTATGCACGGTAGAAGGGAAGCGCCACCGCCCGCCGAGCAAGATGATCACCTGGGTGCTCATGAGCGACTCCTCGACCAGCGTGGCCGACGCGGCTCGCGTCGGTCGACGGCTTCGCTGGTAGACCACCAGAAGGATGAGGATCGGGTGCATGGGCATAGGTATGAAGATGACAGCGGTACAGTTTGGATCGTTGGCAGCCTCGGCGCAAGCCGAAGGCCCGTGCCGCCCCGGGTATCCGGGTCCTAGGCTGGCCTGCGTCCCCCTCGATGTCGGGTCCCTCATTCATGGAGGCGTCGGCATGAGGTCGGTGGTGGTGGAGTCGAGGGCGTGGACCGTCTGCTCGAGTTCCACGGCCAGCGGTTCGTCGGCGTAGAGCCGCCGGGCCTCGAGGACGAGCAGTTGAGCGAACGAGGCGTACACGCGTCGCGTCGCCCAGGTAGCTGAAGCGGCGCCGCCGCTCCGCTCCGCGGTACTGGTCCACGCAGCGATTGAACGCCGCATCAGGGGCGTAGGCCATCAGTTGGGAAAGGACCGTGGACCCGGCGTTCATCGTCGCTCGGTCGCGCGAGGTGCGCGATGGATGCGCCCGGTTTGGCCGAGGTCAAATCGTTTTCCAGGAGAAGGCCGGCCGGGCGCTACTTAGCACTTGTTTTTGACCGTTGCACTGGTTCAATCATCAAATTCAATCGTCTTGTCGGTTTGGGCCTTGAGGGCCATATTTGACGGGCGGGCACACCGGAAGGAGTTGACCCCGCTCGATCGAGCCTTGGAGCGCCCGCCAACCTGCTCCCTTCCCTTGCGAGGCGTCGTATGAAATACGGGATGATCCTGACGGCGGGAGTCGCTGTGCTCACGGGAGTTGCAGTGCTCACAGGGGATTGCGCCGCCCAAGCGAAAGCGCCGCACCCGGGTCCGATCCAGGCGGGAGAGAAGGTCGCGGTGGTTTCGACGCAGTACGGCGCCGTTCGTGGGTACATCGATGACGGCATCTACGCCTTCAAAGGCATTCCGTACGCGAAGGCGGATCGGTTCATGCCGCCCCAGCCACCGGACCCGTGGAAGGAGGTCATGCAGACCACGCTGTACGGGCCGCAGGTGATGCAGAGGACGGCACAGGACTGGACCGGGCAGAGCGACGCGAATTTCGGGTTCCAGTTCAGCCGCGAGCCGATGGACGAGCACGCGAGCCTGGTGCTGAACGTCTGGACGAAGGGCATCAACGACGGCCGCCAACGTCCCGTGTGGGTTTGGATCCACGGTGGCGGTTATTCGGCCGGATCGGCGAATCAGCTTCCGTTCTTCGACGGGCGGGCGTTGGCCAACAAGGGCGACATCGTCGTGGTGACGGTCAATCACCGGCTCAACGTCCTCGGCTACGTCGACCTGAGAGGCCTGGGCGGCAAGTACTCCGAATCGGTGAATCTGGGTCAGCAGGACCTGGTGGCGGCCCTGAAGTGGGTACACGAGAACATCAAGAACTTCGGAGGCGACCCCAGCCACGTCACCATCGACGGGCAGTCGGGAGGTGGCGGCAAGGTCTCCACGCTGACAGCCATGCCTTCCGCGGCCGGCCTGTTCCAGCGGGCCATCGTTCAGAGCGGCTCCACGCTCAGGGTCGGCAACAGTGAGGACAGCAAGGCCTACGGCCTCGCGTTCGCCAGGGCGCTCGGCGTCGCTCCCGAGAACACCCAGAAGTTGAACGACTTCACGTACGACGAGCTGGTAGCGGCCAGCCGGAAGGCCTCAGAGAGCCTCAGGCAAGCCGGAGCCCCGCCCACGGGTATGGGCGGCATGGGCCCGACGGTGGACGGGAAGTACATCGTACAGAACCCCTTCGATCCGACGCCGGCCGACTTCTCGAAGAACGTCGCGATGATGATCGGTTCCAACCTGCACGAGTTCGCATATACCAACCGCCAGATCATCACGCCGCAAACGATGGATCAGGTGAAGGCGACCCTCACGCAGCGGTACGGGGCCGAGAACGCGGAGAAGTACATCAAGGCATACCAGCAGGCATATCCCAACGACCACCAGCCTCAGCATATCCTGATGACCAACGTCCGCACCAACCCGCTCAAGCAGGCGGCCGTGAAGAGCGCCCAGGGCGGAGCGCCCGTCTACGTGTACCTGTTCGAGTGGCAGTCGCCGGTCAACGACGGCAGCCTCGGCGCGGCGCACGGCATGGAGCTTCCCTTCATGTTCAACAACATCGCCATGGCCCGCACGTTGACGGGCGGCGGTGAAGAGGCCTACGCGCTCGCCGACAAGATCAGCTCCTACTGGATCAACTTCGTGAAGACCGGCAATCCGAACGGTGCAGGCCTGCCGAACTGGCCGGCGTACACGGCCGCGAACGGATCCACCCTGAGCTTCGACAACCAGGTTCAGGTCAAGAACCATCACGATCAGGCTCTGGTCGATCTTGGCGCCTCACTTCCCCCGGTCCAGAGGCTGCCTACTGCAGCGGCAAGGTAGAGGCGGCCGCCCGTGCTGCGCGGCCGCGCCACTCGTGACGGCAGCCAGGCCCCGGCCCGCGAGGGCTGGACCGTCGCGCGCGCTACCCGGGTTGAGCCGCGCGCGAAATTGTCGAGGCGAGCTGCCGCCACACCCGATAAGAACTCCGCGGCCGTGATCGAGCCACGGAGAAACTGACCCAGGGACGAACATGAGAAAGGGAATCGGCCGGGCTGCGCTGCTCGCGTTCATGCTTGCACTGCCTGTCGTGGCGGCAGCACAGAGCGCCAGGGGAGGCACTGCCCGGCCCCGGCCCGAGGGCCCGTGCGATATCTACGCCGCCGCGGGCACGCCGTGCGTAGCGGCCCACAGCAGCACGCGCGCGCTGCTGGCCTCCTACAACGGGCCGCTTTACAAGGTGATGCGCCAGTCGGACGGCCGGACGCTGGACGTCGGCGTGGCGCAGCCCATCGCCTCGCCGGTGCCAGATGCGGGCGGCTACGCGGATGCCGCGGCGCAGGACCGGTTCTGCGCCGGTACCTACTGCTGGATCACGACCCTCTACGACCAGTCCGGGAAAGGGAACCACCTGGTGCAGGCGCCGCGCGGCGCGTTCATCGGTTCGGCCATGGGCGGGTTCAACACTCTGCCGATCGCCGACATGGCCCCGGTCACGCTCATGGGCAGGAAGGTTTACGGGACCTTCATCGCGCCGGGCATGGGGCTCCGCTGGAACGACCCGCGGGGCACGGCGGTCGACGACCAGGCGGAGGGGCAGTACTGGGTGATCAACGGCCAGCACTACAACTCCGGCTGCTGCTTCGACTACGGCAACGCCGAGACGGACAGCCGCGATGATGGCGATGGCACCATGGAGACCACCTACTACGGCAATGCCACGTTGTGGTACTACGGAACCCGCCGGGGCCCGTGGGTCATGACCGACCAGGAGAACAACCTGGTGGGTTGCGTCAACGAGTCGCCGAATGACAAGCACTGCCCGGACCTGCCGACCATCACCTGGCGCTTCGTCACCGCTACGGCCGATGGCGAGCCACACCACTGGCGCACGCTGGCCGGCGACGCGCAGCGGGGCGAGCTGCAGGTCATGTTCGACGGCCCGCGCATAAAGAACGACCGGAGCAGCTACGACCCGATGCGCAAGCAGGGGGCGATCGTACTGGGCAACGGCGGGGACAACAACAACTACTCGCAGGGCACCTTCTATGAAGGGGCCATGACGGCGCCGGGCACCTTCCCGAGCATGGATACGTACCGGAAGATCCAGGCGAACATCGTGGCCGCGCGCTACGACGTTCCGCGGCTCGTTCTGGCGCCCGCCTCGGCAGTCGATGCACCCCCCGGGCTGCAGACGTTCTCGCCAGGCTCGTCGCGTAGCAGCACCCTCACCTTCACGAACACCACCGGGGCGCCTGCGAGCAACGTGAAGCTGAGTCTTACCGTGCCGGCCGGGTGGCGCTCGGTGGCGGCGGGCTCGACGGACACGTTCGCCAGCGTGGCGGCGGGCGGTAGCGTGAGCGTCACCTTCAAGGTGACCTCGGGGCCGACCGCCTTCAACGGCGACCTGGTCGGCAACGCCTCCTGGACCAGCTCGGGGCGCCCGCAGTCCGAGGTGGCCGCGCAGAAGGTGCGCAACGTCAGTCCGGTCAAGCTCAACGAGTTCCGGGTCAGTGCCGGCGCTAACACCACGGACTCTTTCATCGAGCTGTACAACGCCGGCAACGCGCCCATCGACATGTCCGGCTGGACCCTGACGCAGCACCAGACGCAGTTGCCCAGCTTCTCGGCCGTGCGGATCCCGGCCGCGACGCGGCTCGCGCCGCATGGCTTCTACCTGCTCGGCCTCTCCACCTCCGGGCTGGCAGTCCCCGCCCGTCGCGGTGATGCGACCATTTACGTCCGGAGCACGAAAGGCATGTCCGTGGGCGGTGAGCTCCAGATCGGCACCGGATCGGCCCTTGAGACTCGCCGGATTGTGAGCGTCGGCACGGCAGCGGGGCTGCCTGCCGCGACGGGCGGAGGTTTCGGTTTCAATCGCGCGTACACGGCGGGTGGTCCGACGACCCTGTGGCAGCCGCTTCCGGACGGGCCGGTGATCACGATTCCCGCTGGCTCGACCAACGTGCCGGTCGCCAGTGTAGCGGGCTTCGAGGTGGGCCAGAAGATGGCCATCGGCCATGGTGCGACCTATCCGGCGGTCGGGAGCGGGATCGAGAAGTACGAGGTGGTCACGGTGACGGGAGTCGGCAAGCCGGGCACGCAGGCCTGGCTCTCCCGGGAAGCGAGGAAGGGCGACACCAATATCAAGGTGTCGTCCACCGCCGATATCTCGGTCGGTGACAGGATCCGGCTGGATATCGACAGCAAGGGGCACGGGATCGAGTGGGTCACCGTGACGCGCGTCGGCACGCCGTCGGTCCGCAACACCGTTTTCGGGGGTCCGTTGCGCGAGGGTGAGGATCCCGGCACGGGCCTCGATCTGGCCGAACCGCTCAAGTTCGAGCACGCGCCCAACATGCCTTTCAGCGTGCGCGGGACGGGTATCGGCTTCACGCCCGCGACGCGCTTCGCGCACTCGAGCAACGAGCCGGTGCTGCCGCTTGGCACCGGGATCACCATGGACCAGCCGCTCTCCAGGGATTACCCGATCGACGCGGTCGTGCGTGACCCCAACGTCAGCGTGGCCGGCTACCAGGGAGCGCAGGCGCCCAACCAGTGGTTCGGCGGACCCGCGCTCAGCCCAAGCGCCGGCAACATGGTTCTGCGCGATGCCCCCGGTAATGTTGTCGAAAGCCTGAACTACGGTGCCCTGGTCGAGCCCTGGGCTGCGGAGGGCTACCAGGGCACGTCCGGAGCAGGGTACCAGAGCGGCTGCAGTGTGGGCTCGCCTGGCACGCCGCCGGCGCGGCCCGGCTTCGGCGCCGCGGCTCCTCCGGCCGACGTCCCCAACCGGAGCGCCGGCCGCTTACCGGACGGCCAGGACACTGACAGCAACTGCAACAATTTCCAGCTGCAGGCAGTCGCCAACCTCGCGGCAGCTGCAGTCCCAGGCAGCGACAACCTCAAGGTGGGCAGCGTGGACGGACTTGCCGCCGGGCAGAGGATCATGATCGGCAGCGCCGCCGACGTGGAGACGGCCGTGATTGCCGCGGTAGGCACGCCTGGGGCCTCCACGCTGCGCGCCGCCACCGAGACGGGGGCGACCATCGTCCCGGTCGTCAGCATCACGGGCTTCACCACCGGCCAGACCATCACGATCGGCAGCGGGACGAACCAGGAGACGGCGGTCGTCGCCTCCACCAGCCGCGGCAGCTTCCGCGGCCCGGGCGGCCCGGGCGGTCAGGCGGGGCCGACCATTACCGTCACAGCGCCGCTCACCAGCGCTCACGCCGCGGATGTCCAGGTCTCAGGCAGCGGCATCACGCTCACGACGGCATTGACCCGCACGCACGCCAGCGGCGCGGTCTTGACCGACGAATTGCCGACGCCCGGCGCGCCCAACCAGTTCCAGAAGAGGATGCAGTAGGCAGGGCCCTGAAAGAGGATCGGGATGGCGCCGGCCCGGTTCATACGGACCGGCCAGAACACTTTGCAACGTTGGGTGGATGACAACCTGCGTGCTGCCGTCGGCCTGGGAGACCCGATCGCCGGTGGTCAGCACGCGCAAACTGGCGGGCTGCCCCGCCGAGAGGACGGCATGAACCCTCCACGTTTCAGTTGGCTGTCGATCAGCGCCTGCGTGGCGCTGGGACTGGCGGGTGCGCTTCCCGCCGCAGCACAGGGGCCGGGGTTTGCGCCAGCCGCGGTCGGCACGAAGATCGCCGATGGCGAGGCTTACGCCACGGTCGTGGTGCTGAAGCACCAGAGCAACGCCGCCGACAACGGCCGCATGCTGCTGGCCTACGAGGCCAATAACTTCGACGGCATCCCGATCTGGGAATCGACGGACCAGGGCTCCAGCTGGCATTTCGTCACCAACGCGAAGGACCCGATGGTGACGGACCGGCCACGCTGCGAGATGCACTGGCAGCCGCATCTCACCGAGATGCCTCGCACGCAGCACGGCATTGCCGCCGGCACGGTGCTGCTTTCGGCCAGCACGCTGTGCCAGCAGCCGCCCCCCGGGCGCGGCAATGAGCGGATGTTCCTGCGGCTGTTCACGTCCGGCGACTTCGGCCGCAGCTGGAATTACGTCAGCACCTACGCCGAGGCGCCCGGCGCCGAACCCGTCTGGGAGCCGCAGCTGCTCATCCTGGACGACGGCACCTTCGTGGAGTTCTACTCCGACGAAATGCATAAGCGCGAGGGCTACAACCAGCTGCTCGGCCACAAGGTGTCGAAGGATGGCGGCAAGACCTGGGGTCCGCTGGTGTTCGATGCCGCGAATCCCGGAGGGGTCGAGCGGCCAGGAATGGTGATCATCGACCGGCTGCCCGACGGCCGGTACGTATACAATTACGAGGACGTCGAAGGCCCCGTTCACATGCAGGTGCACCTGAAGTTCAGCAAGGACGGGCTGCACTGGGGCGACCCGGAGGACCGCGGCACACCCGTACAGACGCCGAGTGGACGGTACCCGGAGAGCACCCCGAACGTGTTCTGGTTCCCGGTTGGCGGGCCGAAGGGGATCATCGCGGTGACGTCGCGCAGCCTGAACGGGCCGGGCCGCGACGACAACGGCAATACGATCTTCTGGAACAACAACCTCGGCGTGGGGCCGTGGTGGGAAGCGCCCACCCCCGTGCAGAAGCTCGGTAACAGCCGCGCGGGCTGGACGCAGGCGCTGGTGCGCCGGCCCGACGGCCAGTTCCTGCACGTAACGTCGAGCGCTTCGGCCGATCCCGCGCGCACGCGCAACAGCACCGCCAACGAGATCCTGTTCAAGGTGGGCCCGATCAACTTCAACCGTTACGAGGCGGAAAGCGCTGGGCAGAAGGGCTCGGCCATCATGCGCGACGGCTCGATGTCGAACGGTGCAAAGTCGCGCCTGGGCGCCAAAGACGTGGGCAAGCTGAGCTTCCCGGTGCACGTGGCGTCCGCGGGCAGGTATGAACTGACCGTGGAGTTCACGGGCATCGGCTTCGATGCTACGCCCCGCCTGTCCGTGAACGGCACCCTGGTGGCGGGCTCGGTGACCACGGCGCCCGTGAACCCGGCCCGGACTGCGCGGCGAGCCGTCGACCTTGGGACGCGCGGCGCCGGCGAGCGAAAGCTGCTGCGCGTGACCGCACAGCTCCGGGCCGGCGACAACGCCATCGAAGTACTGGGCGGCGAGTACGCGCTCGACGTGGATTACCTCGAGGTCACGCCGGCCGGGTCCTGAGCCGCCTGGCCGCAGTCGGGGCACCCGCCAGCCGGGTGCCCCGACCCCCGACCGGGCCCGCCTTCGCGGCCGCGCCCTCCACAGTCAGAGCAACAGGAGACATGCGATGCGACGCATATGGGTACGCGCGACCGCCGCGCTGACGGTCCTCCTCGCGGTCACTGTCTGGCACCCGCGGGCCGCCAGCTCACAGTCGATCCCCGGAGCCAACAAGGCGATCCAGGTATTCAGCGACGTACCTTACCGTTCCGGTGAAAGCAAGGCCTTCCGCCTGGACCTGGCGCTGCCGCCTCGCGCGGGCAACCAGCTCCGGCCCGCCATCGTGATCGTGCACGGCGGCGGCTGGGCGGCGGGTTCGAAAACCGACGCGGTGTACCAGGGGTTGCTGCTCGACTACGCCCGCCAGGGCTACGTCACCACTTCCGTCGAGTACCGGCTGACCCGCGAAGCGCCGTTCCCGACCGCGGTGGCGGACGTTAAGTGCGCGGTGAAGTGGGTGCGCGCCCATGCGAAGCAGCTGGGCGTGGACCCGGACCGGATCGGGGCCTACGGCCATTCCGCGGGTGCGCACCTGGTCATGATGGCCGCGCTCGTGCCCGAATCCGCCGGCCTGGACGGCAACGACTGCGACTGGAAGGGCGTCTCGGGCAATGTCAACGTGGTCGCTGCGGGCTCCACGCCCACCGAGGGCGGCGCCCGGCAGCCCGCGGAGCGGCAGAAGCCGGAGTTCTGGCCGATCGGCTACATCCGCAAGGATGTGCCGCCCATGCTGGTGATCCAGGGCACCGCGGATCCCATCGTCCGCGCGGAGCTCACCGATTCGTTCATCGAAAAGATCAAGGCGGCCGGTGCGCCGGACGTCACCTACATCCGGGTGGAGGGTGGCGCTCACGCCGTCGCTTACTCCGACAGCCTGAGAATCACCCGTCCGGCCATGGACAGTTTCTTTGCTCGTACCCTGAAGCCGGGGCTCCCGAAGTAGCGAAATGCGGGCCTTCTGACTGGCGCTGGTGATGCTCTGCGATGCCCGCGCCGCAGCGGCGCAGGTGGTGAACTCGAAGGTGATCGACAAAGGGGGGCAGCGGCGCCGTACCACGCGATCGGCGGCCACGGAAGCGTCGCTGTCTACCAGCCGCGGGATCTAGCGGCTGCGGCCCGCGCGGAGGGCGCGCTGCTCGACGCCTGTTTCGCGTGGCGCCGGACCCCGGAAGGAGCTGCGTGGGCCAAATGAACGACCGCGCCAGCAGGGCGCATAGCGCGCCTCTCACCCGATGCCACTGAGGACGACTATGATGCCGAGCCGAAAACTCGCATGGTGCTGCGCGGTGCTGGCGATCACCATCTCTTCTGCTGGACGGGCCGCCGGCCAGCAGCCGCAGCAGCCACCGTTCAACCCCACGAGCCCGAATGTCCATGACCCCGTCATGGCCAAGGAGGGGGACACCTACTACGTGTTCGGTACCGGACGAGGGATTCCCACCCTTCACTCCAAGGACCTGATCACGTGGGAGCAGGGCCCGCCCGTCTTCGCAGACGTGCCGGAATGGACGAAGCAGGCGCTGCCCGGATTCAACGGTGACATCTGGGCGCCCGACATCATCTACTACCAGGGCCGCTATCACCTCTTCTACGCCTGCAATGCCCTGCCCGGCAAGCCCCACGCGGCCATCGGCCACGCGTCCAACCCCACACTCGACCCGAAGAGCCGGAACTTCAAGTGGACCGACCACGGCAAGATCGTGCAGTCGGTCATGGGCCGGGACACCTGGCAGGCCATTGACCCCAACGCCGTGCTCGACGAGAGCGGCCATCCCTGGCTCGCCTTCGGCTCGTTCTGGGATGGCATCAAGCTGGTGCGGCTGAGAGACGACATGATGGGCCTGACCTGGCCGGAGGAATGGCACAGCCTGGCCCGTCGCCCCAGCGCCCAGCGGCCCTACGAGTATTCCCTGCGCGACAGCCAGATCGAGGCGGCCTTTATCTTCAAGCGCGGTCCCTACTACTACCTGTTCGTCTCCTTCGACCTCTGCTGCCGCGGCGTGAACGGCGATTACAAGATCGCCGTCGGCCGCTCCACCGACCTGACCGGCCCGTATTTCGATCGCCAGGGCGTAGACATGCTGGATGGGGGCGGCACGATCGTCGCCAAAGGGGACGGCGCCCGCTGGGCCGCGGTCGGCCATAACGGGGTCTACCGGATGGACGGAAAGGACTACATGGTAACGCACGCCTACTCCATTCCCGACAAGGGAGCCTCGAAGCTGGTGGTCAAGGAGCTGACGTGGGACGGGGATGGCTGGCCGGTGGTAGACCTGCTGAAGTGATCGGGCGCGGTCCACCCTGCGCTCGATCCGGCGGCACCGGCGAGGCGCCGGGGTGACGCCCACCACGAAGACGAAGGAGACCACGGTGCTGCAGATCCGATCGGGCAGCTTGGCGGTTGTCCCGCTACTGCTGGCGCTGGCGGTGCCCGCCACGGCACAGCAGCCCAAGGGCGCGGTGAGCAGCAGCATAGCCGCCCGGCGACCGGTGTTCGGTGGGGCGTGCAAGCTCTGTCCGTGGGGGGCGCTGGGGGAGGTGGTGCGCCAGGCCATGCAGCCTTATGGCTACGAGGTACGGATCTGCCACAACTGCAGTGGTAGCAATGCCCCGCTGATCGTGGCGGACCGGCGTGAGCCGCCCCCGTACCGCCCGGACCCGAACGTGTCCGAGCTGCTCGCCCCCCAAAACGAGCCCGGGCTCGGCTCCATCGACTTCGGAGCCACCGCCGTGCAGTTCATAGTGGGGGCCTACCGCGGCACGGGCCCGTACGCGCGGGAACAGCCCCGCAAGAACCTGCGGTTGATCGCGAACATCCAGTCGCCGAACTACCTGGTCGTTGCGGCCCGCGCCGAGACCGGCATCACGGACCTCTCACAGGTGCGCGCGAAGCGCTGGCCGGTCAAGGTCTTGTCGGGCGGCAGCGGCGTCGGGCTGAACGATTCGATCCTGGCGTACTTCGGAATTCCTCGGGACAGCATCCTGGCATCGGGCGGCCGGATCGGTGCGGACCGCGCCGACCGCCAGGACTTCGACATCATCATCCATTCCTGCCAGGGCCTCACCAGCGCGCCGGAGTTCGATGTGTGGACGGACGTGAGCCAGCGCTTCCGCCTGAACTACATCCAGTTGCCCGACGAGCTGCTCGCGAAGATCGCGGCCGATGACTACTACGACCAGGCGCTCATCCCCGTGGGGCTCATGCCGGGCATCGAGCGCCCGATCAAGGCCGTGGTCCGCACTGGAACGGTGGTCTACACCACGGCGGCCGTGCCCGACGAGTTCGCGTACGCCGTCGCCAAGGCGCTCGACGAGCAGCAACAGATGCTGCAGTGGAGCCAGCTGAACTTCTCGTACAACAGCCACAACGTCTGGAAGGCATTCGAGGTGCCGCTGCATCCCGGCGCCGAGCGCTACTACCGGGAGCGCGGTTACCTCAAATGACGACTGTGCATGTATCCACGTGGGCAGGGCACCGAAAGATCACGGCGGCGCGACCGCCGACACGTACCATCCACCACGGTGAGAGACCGATGAAGACTCCTGTGATCCTGCTGTTCGGCCTGGCCCTCGCCTGCGTCGCGGGCCCGGCGCGAGCTGAGGTACCGCTCAAAGACTACAGTTTCGTCCGGGGCGTCAACTACGGGATGACCGCAGACACGGTGCAGCTGGTGCGAGAGCTCGGTTACGCCAAACGCATCAATCTCAACAGCACCCGCATCTGGCTCAGCTACCAGGCGTACGAGCGCGATCCGCAGGGGTACATCAATCGGCTTCGGACCTACATCCGGATCAGTCATCGGCTGGGCTTCACCACCATGCCGATCCTCTGGAACGGCAACGGCCTCGATCCGGCAACGCTGAAGCCCGATTTCCGCCCGAAAGGGGATGTGTATGTAAAAGCGATCGTCGAGGCCATCAAGGACGAGCCCGGCCTGCTCATGTGGGATATCATGAACGAGCCCCTGTGGAACGACTACGTCAACGAGGCACCGGCCGACGCCAAGACCCAGAGGATCGCCGAGATCACCGGGTTCACTCGCTACTACGTCACCTACGTCAAGAAGCTGGATCCGAAGAATGCCGTCACCGTCGGACACGTCGTCGCCGAGCACCTGAAGGGGGAAGCCGATCTGGTGGACGTGCTCACCTTCCACGACTACACCGGACTGCGCTCGACCATAGAGGCAGCCTACGACACGGCCAAGGCGTATGCGACCAAGTACAACAAGCCGATGATGAACACGGAGACGGGTTGCATCGCCCGCGCCAATCCGTACGACCTCGTGCTGCAGATCGCGGAAGAGCGCCATACCGGTTGGTACGTGTTCAACCTGATCGTCTCGGGGTACTGGGGCGAGATTCACGGCATCTTCTATCCTGACGGCACCATCCGGGATCCGGCCATCGTGGCGGCGGTCATGGGCTTCTATCGCAACCGGAACCTGGAGACGATCATCAGGCCCGTGCCCAACCGTGAAGGGCACGCGACCGAGGCGATCAATGCGATCCAGGCAGCCCTGAACGACAACCCGAGCACCTTCCGCTACACCCGCAACTCGCTCGACAAGATCCTGGACGCGGCGGAGATGGCGGCGAACCTGCTCGAGTCCGCCGAGATGGTGCCGATGAACGTGCCGCCGACCGCGCGGATCAAGTTCTGGCGCAGCCAGGCGCCTGAGAAGCGGGATCGCGATGCAATCCGGGCGTTCGCGTACGAGCTGGGGCAGACGCTCAAGAAGAACACCCTGCAGTACTGAGGTGGAGAGTATCGTGCCCGGTCCGGTAGGAAAGGCGAATCGAGTTCGCACGACCTGCCGTGGCCGGGTAGAAGCTGAAGTAGCCGGTGAGAATCGAGCGCATTCGCGTTGCGGTATGCTTTTCATCGCAGGTGGCAGCAGCCGTGCGAGGCAATCGACTGGGCCATGAGCGAGAATGGCGGCAAGGACAGCCCGTTCTGCGCCAGAATCGCGACCGACCAGATCGCGGTCTCCGGCTGGAGCTGCGGCGGCCTACAGGCGCTGATCAACGCCGGCGATCCGCGCGTGAAAACGGGGTGATCATGAACAGCGGAATCTTCCTGAACGGCAGCAACCCGATCGAGGGCATCGAGATGAACAGGTCGATGCTCGTGAACCTGCATGGCTCGATCCTGTACGTGCTGGGCGGACCCACCGACATGGCCCAGCCGAACGGCATGGATGACTACCAGCGGATCGACAGCATGCCCGCGGCGGTCGTGAACATCCCCGTGGGCCGCGCCGGCGATCTCGGCGGCCGAATCCGATCAGCACGCGTTCACGCCGCTGATCTTCAGGAAGTGAGCAGCGCCGATGCAGCAGGATCATCCAACATCCAACAGGAGCAGGTGATGATGCCTTCCCGGAGCCTCCTTGGGAGTTTCCTGGCGCTGGCATGTCTCGGCGCCCCCGCGGGTGGGCTCGCCCAGAATCCGCCGCCCCCGGCCGCCGTGCCCGGCCTCAGAGTGGACCCGCTGCCCAAGCCCAGCACGGGCGAGTGGTCGCGGCCCGAGTCCACGCACCGGCAGGCGCTGTTTCCACAGGCCACGAAGGACGGCCGGTACTGGTTCCAGTTCAACGCGCCGAACGCGCAGTCCGTGCAGCTCGGGGTCGAGCCTGGGGGAAGGCGCTACCAGTACCAGAAGGATGCGAACGGCGTCTGGAACCTGTTCGTGCCCTACCAGGGCCCGGGCGTGAAGTACGTGACTGTGTACGTGGACGGGGTGCCGCAGCCGGAGCCCGGCACGCACATGTACTTCTCGAACGGCTGGAAGTCGGCGCTGGAGTCACCTGCGCCCGGCGAGGACTACTACGCCATCAAGGACGTGCCGCACGGTGACGTGCGCGAGCATTGGTTCCACTCGGCGGTGACGGGCAGCTGGCGGCGAATGTTCGTCTACACGCCGCCGGGCTACGACCAGAGCCCGGGCCGCCGGTACCCGGTGCTGTACCTGCAGCACGGCGCGGGTGAGATTGAGCAGGAGTGGACGCATTCCGGGCTGGCCAACTTCATCCTCGACAACCTAATCGCCGAGGGTAAGGCCGTGCCCATGATCATTGTCATGAACAACGGATTCGCCAACCGTCCTGGCGAGCCGGTCCCCGGACTGCGCGCGCCGGTCCTGCCGCCGCCTCCGGCCGCTGCCGCGGCTGGTGCCCGGCCGGCCAGCCCCGTCCGACCGGCCGCGGCGAGCGCCTCGCCGGCGGCTGTCGCCAGCCCGGCCCGCGATCCGAACGCGGTCTCCGCGTTCGAGGAGATGCTGGTCAAGGAAGTAATCCCGGACATCGACAGGAACTTCCGGACGATATCGGACCGCGAGCACCGGGCCATGGCCGGGCTGTCGATGGGTGGCGGCCAGACCTGGACGATCGGCCTCCGGCACCTCGATACCTTCGCCCACCTGGGCATGTTCAGCGGCGCGGTGTTCGGTGAGCTCAATGAGCTGCCGCAGCCGCTCAAGGATGCGGCCACATTCAATCGGCTGGTTCCTGTGTTCTTCTTCAGTTCGGGGGACACCGGAAACGATGTCCAGATCCACGCATGGCTCACGCGCATCGTGGACATGTCGAAGGCGGCAGGGGTGCATGCCACCTTCTATAACTCGCCGGGCACCCAACACGAGTGGCAGACGTGGCGGCGGAGTCTGCATGTGTACGCGCCGCTGCTCTTCCGGAAATAGGGATTCAGGGGCGGGCCGTCGGTCCGGGCGCCAGTCGGGGGCCGACGGCCTCGCTCCACGCATTCACTCACTTGGGGACAACACCACTCGCAGGAGGGGATTCCTCATGAAGGGGTACATCAGCCGGTACGCCGTACGCTTGTTCCCGGCGCTGCTCGCCTGTGCCGCAGGCGCTGCTCCCGTTCGGGCCCAGAACAGCCCCGTGCAGCTGGGGCAACTCGCGAATCAGGGCCGGGTTACGTTCACCCGCGGCGCAGCCGGCTGGGGCATCCGCATCGATGAGCCCGGGCGCGCGTCCATGTACCAGGCCCGCCCGCTCCAGCTCCGCACGGCCACCGATTCGGCGCCCGGCCCGGAGCTGGCCGCCGGATACGGCTCCGTCAGCAAGGACGGGAACGCCGTGGTGGGCCGCGGCCAGCTGGCACCGGTGTCAGGCGTCACCATCCAGTTCGTGGACCGCTGGAGCATTGCCGGCCCGGTACTCAACTTCGAGCGCGCGGTCTCGGTGCACGGCTCCGCCGCAGGCGGGTTCAACTCGGTCATTGCCCTTTCCACCGTCAAGGGCTTTACCTTCTCCGAGCTGGACCTGTTCTTCCCGGGCATGCTTTACAGCGGCGAGCCCGAGCACATCGACCTGCGCGGGGCGGCGGGCCTGACCAACTTCATGGCCGGCCGCATCCAGGACCGCGAGGACAACTTCACCATGCCGATCTTCGGCTTCTCCTTCCGGGATGGCCGCTCGATCGCGGTGCTCGACCCCTCGCCGGACGGCAGCACCGTCATGGCGGACACGCGAGCTGCTCCACAACGCTTTGCCCGAGATGTTCAGCAAGCGCCCCGGCCCGCGGCCGTCATCGAGGCGCGGATGCGTCTGGGCGGGATGGGCGCGTTTCAGAACGCGGACGGGGGCGTGGACGTCGCCTACTGGTACCCGGGCAGCATTCCTTCCGCACCGAGGTACCACCCCTATCGCGACGGCCTCACCCAGAGCTATCGCCTGAAGTACCGCTTCGGCGAGGGCGAGACCTTCCATGACTTCTACCGGAACGCCTGGCGCTGGGGCTGGAACTTGTATGCGCCGAAGCCGGACTACTACGATCTGGCGGTGATCCAACGCACGCTGGCGGACCACCTCACTTCGCTGATCGAGACCCGCCCGGAGTGGTCGGGCCTGCCCTTCATGCGCTCGACCATAGACGGCAAGGTCAGGGTCGAGTCATCTCCGGTCGGCTGCCATACGGCGCCGCAGTACTGCAACGAGAAGCCGGGCGAGTACCGCTGGTCGCGCGCCATCATGGGGTTCGTGGGCAAGAACCTGGAGTCCGCGTCCGAGATCCTGTACGACTCGTACGCGGACTCGAGCGCGCGCGGCGAGGATCACCGCCAGAAGGCGACCCGGGTGATCGACAGCTTCGTGAAGAAGGTCAAGGTGGATCCGCCCAACGGCTCCGGCTTCAACGTGGAGACCGGCGAGCCGTCCGTGACGAATCCCGAGGGCAATCACGTCACCTGTTGCAGCGGCCGGGTCTACCTGCGCGAATTCGCCGAAGACATGCGCTGGGTGCTGTGGGCCTACGAGTGGGAGAAAGCACGGGGCCGCGTGCACGCCGACTGGCTCGACTGGATGACGCGCTTCGGCAACTGGGCGCTGACGCAGCAGGCACCCGATGGCTCGTTCCCGCGCTCCTGGTATCCGGTGACCGGCGTGGTGCGAGACTCGTCCACCACCTCCGGCTACTTCGTGATGAACTTCTTCACCAAGCTGAGCCAGGTGACCGGGGATCCGAAGTACCTGGAATCCGCGAAGCGGGCGGGCGATTACGTGTGGCTCAACTTCAACCGCAACGACCACTACATTGGCGGCCCCATCGACCAGGTCAACGGCTTGAACAAGGAAGCGGCCACGCTGTGTCTGGAGGGCTACCTCGCGCTGTACGAGGCGACGCACGACCAGAAGTGGCTGCGCCACGCCCAGGGCGCTGCCGACTTCGCCGAGACGTGGGTCTATGACTGGAACATACCCATGCCCGCGGACGAGAGCGCGGACTCCCTGACCTGGAAGCCGGGCGTGCCCACGCTCGGCGTGAACCGCGTCACCGCCGGAGGCGGCGCGGACCAGTGGATGGCGGCCGACGTGGACGAGTACGCCAGGCTCTCGAAGCACACGGGTGACCGGCACTACATGGACGTCGCCCGCGTGCTGCTGTACGGCACCAAGGCCATGCTCGCGCTGCCCGGCCGCACCTACGACATGCTGGGCCCGGGCTGGCAGCAGGAGCACTGGAGCATGAGCCTCAACCGCGGGCACGCGAATCACCGCAACGAGTTCCCGTGGGTGCCGGCCAACCACATGAACGGATTGCTCAGCCTGAAGATCTTCGACCCGTCGTTATACGAGGAGCTGGCTCGCAAGCCGGTCGCGAGCCAGCCGGCCAGCGGGCGGCACTGAGAGGTGGAAGGATGGGGGAGCGGCCGAGGCCGCTCCCCCATTGCCCCTTCGGATTGAGCACGGCACGACACTGACGAATCGGTCTACTGAATGAGGAATCGGCCAATGAATACAGCAGCGTTTCATTACCGTAATCCTGATCAATCATCTCAGAAACTATCCGTTCTCGAGAAGATCGGCTTCGGCAGCGGCGACGCAGCGGTGAACGTCGTGTGGTCGGCATTGGCGATCATCATCACCTTCTTCTACACCGACGTGTACAGATTGAGGGTTGAGCACATCGCGATGCTGGGGCTCCTTCCCCGGTTGATCGATGCATTCGCCGATGTCCTGATGGGCATGTTCACGGACAGCCACAGCTCACGCTGGGGCCGATATCGGCCGTACTTTCTGTTCCTGTCCGTTCCATTCGGCATCGCGGTCATGCTCGTGTTCACCACGCCGGATCTCTCCTACAACGGCAAGCTGATCTGGGCCTACGCGACCTACATTCTGATGATGCTGGTCTTCACCGCCATCGTCATTCCCTACATCTCCCTGCCTGGCGTACTGACGGCCGACTCGAAAGAGCGTCTGTCAGCCAACGGGTACCGCCTGTTCTTCGCTAAGGGCGCCTCATTGGTGGTTAACATCTTCGTGCCGATGTTTGCAGCGAGCTACGCGGCAAAGTGGGGCGCTGCGCAGCTCCCGAAGGGCTACCAGATCGCGATGGCGACGATGGCTGTGATGGCCACGCTGCTGTTCATCTTCTGTTTCTTCACGACGACCGAACGTGTAACCCTCAAGAGCGATCGAAAGCCGATTGGGGAGCAACTGAGCTTGCTCTTCCGCAACTCTCAGTGGCTCATCCTGGCCGGCGTGTGCATTCTCAGCACGCTTGGCTATGTACTTCGCGGATCCGTCGGCTTCTACTACGCCAAGTACTTCCTCCGTGGTGACGCCGCGCTCCTGTCCGCCTTCATCACCGTCGGTATCATCGGCAACATCCTTTCCATGGTCGCTTCCACGTGGATCACGAAGAAGTACTGCAAGATACAGCTCTTTCGCTGGTGCCAGATCGTCACCTTCGGATTGAGCGTCCTCATGTTCCTGGTCGTAAAACCGGGGCTTGATGACAGGGTCATGGCCTTCGTTCTGTACTTCATCATCAACTTCGTTGTGGACCTCCAGGGGCCAGTGTTCTGGTCCATCATCTCGGAAGCCGTGGACTACGGGCAGGTAAAGAGCGGCAAGCGCGTGACGGGCCTGGCTTTCGGTGGCATCTCCTGGTGTCAGAAGATGGGCATGAGCCTCGCCGCCGGCATGGCGGGATGGATTCTCACCTACTACAGCTATGTGGCGGACAAAGCATACAATCCGGCAGTCCCGCAGGATATGTTCACGCTGCGCGGCATCGCACTGATGCTCACGATCATTCCGGGCATCTTCCACCTGGCCACTGGTCTCCTGATGTATGGATACTTCATCACGGACAAGTACTACGCAGAGAACATCAAGGACAGACTGGCCGTCCTGCAGGGAGCGGAGACGCCGCTGGAGCCCGTCGTCTAGCAACGGTTTCAGCCCAGTACTTTTGAGGCTTATCATGGAAAAAGCGCAACCCGCGCTCAGACTGAGCATCGCCGCCGACAAACCGGGCGCGCGGATCAGCCCGGCCATGTGGGGGATCTTCTTCGAGGACATCAATTTCGGAGCGGACGGCGGACTCTGCGCGGAGCTGGTGAAGAACCGGTCGTTTGAATTCCCGGAGCCATTGATGGGCTGGTCGAAGATCAGCCCGAGCCATGCCCGCGGCCAGCTGTCCATTCAGCATGACGGCCCGTTTGCCCCGGCGAATCCGAACTACCTGCGCATCGAGTCGCGGGCGACAGCGCCGTTTGGCGTCGCCAACGAAGGCTTCCGCGGCATGGGTGTACGGCAGGGCGAGGCGTATCACTTCTCGGCGCACATCCGCAACGTCTCCGGGTCACCGTCAGTGCGCGTTGCCCTGTATTCCGCGCAGGGCCACCTGCTGGATTCGGTCCAACTGCAGGGATTCTCTTCGGACTGGAAGAAGTGCACGGCTGTTCTGAATCCTCAGAGCACCGATGCCAAGGCCAGGTTGTATGTTCTGGTGGACGGTGAAGGCGTTGTGGACGTCGACCTGGTGTCGCTGTTTCCGGAGCATACCTGGAGGAATCGAATCGGCGGGCTCCGCGCCGACATGGTGCAGCTTCTCGCCGATCTGAAGCCCGGCTTCCTCCGTTTCCCCGGCGGCTGCATCGTCGAAGGCAGCGTGCTCGACTACCGTTACCAGTGGAAGAATACCGTTGGCCCGGTAGAGGATCGGAAGCTCGTCATCAACCGCTGGAATTACGAGTTCCTGCATCGGCCGGCGCCCGACTATTACCAGTCCTTTGCGCTGGGCTTCTTCGAGTTTTTCCAGCTCTGTGAAGACATCGGCGCGCAGCCGCTGCCGATTGTCAACTGCGGCATGGCATGCCAGTTCAACTCCTGTGAGCTGGTCCCCCTGGACCAGCTGGGGTCCTACGTCCAGGACGCCTTGGATCTGATCGAATTCGCCGATGGTCCGGCGGACAGCACCTGGGGCAAGCTCCGGGCGCAGATGGGCCATCCCGAGCCGTTCAACATGAACATGATCGGCGTGGGCAATGAGCAGTGGGGGCCGCAGTATGTCGAGCGATACAACGTCTTCGCCGCCGCCATCAAGGCGAAGCATCCTGAGATGAAGCTCGTTGCGGCCACGGGCTCGGATGCCACCATTTTCCCCAACGGAAAGGCGGAGATTGAATACCTCTGGTCCGAGTGGCGGGCCCTCGAGCCGGAAATCGTGGACGAGCACTTCTACCGGTATCCGGAGTGGTTCGCGGAGAATGCGAACCTGTACGATTCGTACGACCGCAACGGCCCCAGATTGCTGGTGGGCGAATACGCCGCTCAGAGCGTAGGGGTGGCCAGCCCGGACAACAGGAACAACTGGAAGACCGCCCTGTCAGAGGCGGCCTTCATGACGGGACTGGAGCGCAACGCCGATCTGGTAGTCATGAGCTGCTACGCGCCCCTGTTTGGCCACAAAGAAGCCTGGCAGTGGACGCCCAACCTGATCTGGTGCGACAACCTCTGCGTTTACGGTACCCCGAATTACTACGTGCAGAAGGCATTCAGCACCAATCGCGGCGATGTGATTCTGCCCGTCCACCTGAGCGGTGGAGAAGCCGATTCGCAGCCCTCGTGCTTCGCCTCTGCCACGCGCGATGAAGCAGCTGGAGAAATCATCGTGAAGGTGGTGAATACCGGGGCTGAGCGAATCACCGCCGGGCTTACGATCAACGGTGCAAGTCAGCTCAAGTCGACGGGGTTGGCCATGACCCTCAGCGGAGAGCTGGCGGCTGAAAACTCACTTGAGGAGCCCAGGAAGATTGCGCCGGTTTCTGCAACGGTCGCCGGCGTGAAACCGGAGTTCACGTACACCTTCGAGCCCTACTCCTTGACGGTGCTCAGGCTGGGCGAAAGAGCCTAGGATCTGGCGGCTCGCTGGCAATGGCGTCTCGGCAGTGGGGGAGCGGTCCTCGACCGCTCCCCCACCCTTCAGCTCTCAATGGCGAGCGGATGATCGCGGTGATGCAGTTCGCACTTTCTGGCGCGCTTTCGGATCAGCCGTGGCTTTCGAAGTGGACCTGCCGTAAGCACATTCAGTCTGGCGCTACCGCTGGCGGAACAAGACCGACCTGGGACGTGCAGCAACACAGACAAGGGGGATTCCTCATGAAGGGGTACATCAGCCGGTACGCCGTACGCTTGCTCCCGGCGCTGCTCGCCTGTGCCGCAGGCGCTGCTCCCGCACGGGCTCAGAACAGCCCCGTGCAGCTGGGGCAACTCGCGAATCAGGGCCGGGTTACGTTCACCCGCGGCGCAGCCGGCTGGGGCATCCGCATCGATGAGCCCGGCCGCGCGTCCATGTACCAGGCCCGCCCGCTCCAGCTCCGCACGGCCACCGATTCGGTAGCCCGCCCGGAGCTGGCCGCCGGATACAGCTCCGTCAGCAAGGTCGGGAACGCGGTGGTAGGCCGCGGCCAGCTGGCACCGGTGTCCGGCGTCACCGTCCAGTTCGTGGACCGCTGGAGCATTGCCGGGCCCGTCCTCAATTTCGAGCGCGCGGTCTCGGTGCACGGCTCCGCGGCAGGCGGTTTCAATTCGGTCATTGCCCTGTCCACCGTCGAACGCTTCACCTTCTCCGAGCTGGACCTGTTCTTCCCGGGCATGATCTACAGCGGTGAGCCCGAGCACATCGCGCTGCGCGCGCCGGCGGGGCTGACCAACTTCATGGCCGGGCACATCGAGGAGCGCGAGGACGGCTTCACCATGCCGATCTTCGGCTTCTCGTTCCGCGACGGCCGCTCGATCGCGGTGCTGGATCCAGCGCCCGACGGCAGCACGGTCGTGGCGGACACGCGGGCGACCCGCGGCGCGACCGTGATCGAGGAGCGGATGCATCTAGGCGGGATGGGCGCCTTCCAGAACGCGGATGGGGGCGTGGACGTCGCCTATTGGTACCCGGGCAGCATTCCTTCCGCACTGAGGTACCACCCCTATCGCGACGGTCTTACCCAGAGCTATCGCCTGAAGTACCGCTTCGGTGCGGGCGAGACCTTCCACGACTTCTTCCGGAACGCCTGGCGCTGGGGCTGGAACATCTATGCGCCGAAGCCGGACTACTACGATCTCGCGGTGATCCAGCGCACGCTGGCGGACCACCTCACTTCGCTGATCGAGACCCGCCCGGAGTGGTCGGCGCTGCCGTTCATGCGCTCGACCATAGACGGCAAGGTCAGGGTCGAGTCCTCTCCGGTCGGCTGCCATACGCCGGTGCAGTACTGCAACGAAAAGCCGGGCGAGTACCGCTGGTCGCGCGCCATCATGGGGTTCGTGGGCAAGAACCTGGAGTCCGCATCCGAGATCCTGTACGACTCGTACGCGGACTCGAGCGCGCGCGGCGAGGAGCACCGCCAGAAGGCCACCCGGGTGATCGACAGCTTCGTGAAGAAGGTCAAAGTGGATCCGCCCAACGGCTCGGGCTTCAACGTCGAGACGGGCGAGCCATCCGTGACCAATCCCGAGGGCAATCACATCACCTGTTGCAGCGGCCGGGTCTACCTGCGCGAGTTCGCCGAAGACATGCGCTGGGTGCTGTGGGCGTACGAGTGGGAGAAGGCGAGAGGCCGGGTGCACGCGGACTGGCTCGACTGGATGACCCGCTTCGGCAACTGGGCGCTGACGCAGCAGGGAGCCGATGGCTCGTTCCCGCGCTCCTGGTACCCGGTGACCGGCGTGGTGCGGGATTCGTCCACCACCTCCGGCTACTTCGTGATCAACTTCTTCACGAAGCTGAGTCAGGTCACCGGTGACCCGAAGTACCTGGAATCCGCCAAGCGGGCGGGCGATTACGTGTGGCTCAACTTCCAGCGCAACGACCACTTCATTGGCGGGCCGATCGACAACGCGAACGGTATGGACAAGGAAGCGTCCACGCTATCGCTCGAGGGCTACCTCGCGCTGTACGAGGCGACGCACGACCAGAAGTGGCTGCGCCACGCCCAGGGCGCTGCGGACTTCGCCGAGACGTGGGTGTACGACTGGAACGTGCCCATGCCCGCGGACGAGAGCCCCGACTCCCTGACCTGGAAGCCAGGCGTGCCCACGCTGGGCGTGAACCGCATCGGCGCCGGGGGTGCGGGAGTGGACCAGTGGATGGCGGCCGACGTGGACGAGTACGCCAGGCTATCGAAGCACACGGGTGACCGGCACTATATGGACGTCGCCCGCGTGCTGCTGTACGGCACCAAGGCCATGCTCGCGTTGCCCGGCCGCACCTATGACATGCTGGGGCCCGGATGGCAGCAGGAGCACTGGAGCATGAGCCTCAACCGCGGGCACGCGAATCACCGCAACGAGTTCCCGTGGATACCGGCCAACCACATGAACGGGTTGCTCAGCCTGAAGATCTTTGACCCGTCGTTGTACGAGGAGCTGGCTCGCAAGCCGGTCGCGAGTCAGCCGGCCAGCGGGCGGCACTGAGAGGTGGAAGGTTGGGGGGGCGGTCGAGGCCGCTCCCCCGCTGCCGTGACGCCATTGCCAGCCAGACCTGCACCGATGGCGGAGCGCCGACCCTGCCGTCCGGGAAGGCCGGGAAGCTCGTGCTTTGCTGCTCAACCCTCAATGTTCTCACTTACTACCCGATGGAATTGTGTAGTATTCGATCGTGTCCCTCCAGGTGAGCTCTTCACCCGGCTGGATATCGACGGCGATATAAGGCTCTACCGCCAGCACCGTCCGAATCGACCACAACATGGACCTGATCAGCGGACGATCGCCGACGATCCTGACCCCGGTTCCTGTCTTCTTGTTCTCGATGATGACTTCGTGGTCCCTGGCGCTGTCACCAAAGCCCTGGTACAGCACTATCGCTTCGTCCTGTCCCGCCAGCGGCCTCCGGTAGACGACCTCATTCCCTCGGACTTCGGCCATCTCCGCCTTGGGCAGCCGGGTCGCTTTGATCTCGAAAGGCACCCTGAAGGTGAAGTCCGGCCCTGGCGGCTGCTTGTCCATCATCATGAAGTGATGGTTGTACACGTTGCTGTTGATGGCGCGTTTACCGGTGTTCTTCATGCTGTGCTCGATCACCAGCACCGGTTTCCCTTTCTCCAGCCGCACCACCTTGTGGTACACGTAAGCCCAGCCGAGATCCGGCGCGGACAGCTCCTGCGTGAATTCGACCGAATCCTTCCGCTTCCTGACCGTCCACTTGCCCGGGTCCAGAACGTCGTAGGGCACAAAGCGGTTGTACCTCCCATCACCCCTTCGCAGCACGCCCACTCCGAGTTTGATGAAAGTGCCACCCGGCTGGGCCTCGTCCCATCCCAGAGGCGTCTCGAACTCGTTCACGGGTCCGGCTAGCGCGCTGCAGGGTCCGGACACAATTTCCGATCCCCGGAAGACCCAGTTCACGACCTTGGGGTCCACCCGGTCGTACCACACTCCATAGAATTCGTGGCCCTTGTAGACCAGGCTGTAGACAGCGCCGGACCAGTCGAAGCGGGTGGAGCGATAATACCCGTTGCGCGCATCCGGCAGATACAGCTTCGCCGTTATCTGTCCGTTCGAAATCTCCGTCTGCGGAAAGTCCGCTGCGGGTCGTGGCGTCGGGCCGAAGGACAGGCTGAACAGCATGCTGCCGGGCAAGGCTGCCGCCACGATGGAGCGCAGGACTTGCCCGATCCAGAAGGTAGTTATCAAGGTCATGTCGAAATCGTCCTCAGGAACCAGAATCGAATGAAGTTATGTAGAGGACATCAGATTGCCGGCGGTAGTCGCCACTTCAACCCCCAGAACCCGGCCGGGCAGCCACCTGCGCTGCGCCGACCGGGCCGTCTAGCATTGACTACACCCATCGCGACGTGCGTCGCTTCAGTGTGTCCCCTTCGCCTCCGGTGCGAGCATATCGTTCACGGCCATCGTCAGGAAGATGTAGGCTCCACTGAACGCGATCTCGTACTCGTTCTCACCCCACAGGAAGGGCCAGTCGTCCAGGTTCTCCGGGAAGTCCGGCTTGAGAACCAGCACGCCGGGCACGATGCCGCCGGCAATGAACGTGAAGTCCGCGCGGTTGTTGCCGTAGGCCACGTGCTTGGGGCGAGCTCCGACCCCGGACACGAATGAATAGTTGTGGTACGGGTGCGTCCCGAAGAGGTAGTCCAGGCCGCGAGTGACCAGCTCGGTGCCGAAGAGATCGGGGTACGCCTTGTGGAGGTAGTAATTGGTCGTCGCCCAGTTGACCACGCCATTGTCACCGCCCCAGCTGCCTGTGCCACCGACCGGCACGCCGTAGGGATTCTGCTTGTTCAGACTGTCGACGGAAGCCCGGTACCGCTCGGCATAGGGGCGCAGCTTTCGAGCGTAGGCGGCATCCATGAACGGAACCGCCTGCGCCGCGAGCGTGAGGTTCTGGTCTCCGAACCCGACGAAGCCGCCGACCCGGTTCACGGGCCGGTCCAGGGCCGCCCAGATCAGGCCGTTGAACTGGTCGAGGTACTCCTGCTTCCGGGTGGCGAGCCACAGCTGCAGCGCCGCCGAGGCCGCGCTGCCGCCGTCGAATCCACGAGGCCGGACCTGCGTGGGGGGCGGGGGCGGAGCGGCCCGTGCCGTCGCATACGCCTTCTCCGCGAGAGAGAGGCATTCGACCGCCAGGGAATCGTTGAAGCCGCGCAACGACCGGCTGGCCGCGGCCAGCCCGTCGACCCCGAGATAGCTGCTGCTGGGCGGCGAGGGCATGTAGACCCAGCGGTCGTCGTTCGTGCCGCTCCGGCCGTCCCGGACCTCGTAGGGCTTCAGTGACGGGTCGTAGATCAGGTTGTCCGTCTGGGTCGAGGCGTCACCCAGGTGCGTGTACGTGTGCATCTGGGCGTCCACCACGCCGCGCGACAACCCACCGATCGTGCGGAACTGTGCCGCGACCTGCAGCGCGCCGTGCTCAAGCTGCTCCAGCACGTCGGGTCGACCGTCCGGCTGGTGGATGGCCACGTAGCGGAGCTTCTGGTCGACCAGAGTCTGGTCGTGCTGCGGGTGGAAGGTCTCCCAGATGTTGGCGAGCTCCGCGACCATGAGGCCGTGGTGGCCTCCCTGCATGTCGAAGTCGCCGGCGTCGAACCAGCCACCCACCGCCAGTCCGGGGATCCGCTCGCCCGGCTTGTACGGCGTATTCGTCGTGTCGCTCGTCCGGTAGCCGTCGAAGTGCTGCTCGTGCAGCGGCGCCTGCCGCGCATCATCGAGATGGGCCGCGCCGTGCCAGACGCGATAGGCCTCGTTCACGAACATGTGGTCCATCGAGACCGGAATGTACACGTCGAGGGTCGGGTGCCAGACGCGCTCGTAGACGTCGTCCGCGATCGGGAAGGCGCCCGTCTGCTGCGTGCCGTACCGGATCAAGTAGATGCCGGGATCCTTCACCGCCGAGAAGTCCGCCACCACGTAGTTGTAGCGCAGGTACTTGCCCCAGGGCTGGATCTTCACCTTCAGCTTCTCCACCTGGCGCCCGTCGGACCCGACCTCGATCAGCGACGCCGTCGGCAGCGGCTTATCGTTCGGATCCAGCTCGATGACCGCGCGCTTCGGCTGCGAGGGGAGGTAGCCGACCTGGGAGAAGCCGATGTTGGGGGGGCGCGTCCAATTGGGGACCGTGTGCGGCTCGACGTGCCATTCGGCCACCTTGCCGGTCGTTCCGGTGGCGAGCAACGAGCGCACCACGTACCAGCCATTCTGGGCGAGGTTACGTCCGTCGAACACCTGCAGATCACGCAGTGACGAGTGCATCGTGACGGACCGCGCCGGGTCTTCCGGGGCCATCAGCAGGGTTTTCCCGGCGGCAAAGGGGAGCGCCTCGATGTAGTCCGGGTGCCCATGGAGGTCGAAGGTCGAAAACCCCGATAACCCCGAAGGGTACATCGGGATCTTCCGCGCTTCCGGAACCGACTCGGTCGGCCCAGTCGGATACCGCGGGAAGATCCCGGGCTTTCCGTCCACCACATACGTGTGCTCCCAGAACTCCGTAGGCCGGAACTCCATGTTGAGCGCGGCGTGACCCTCGAGCGCCGCAGGCACCGGCTTGTCCACGAAAACGGCGACGTTGAAGCCGGCGCCCTCCGGCTTCACCACCATGCGCGAGTTGAAGTCGTAGGCCTCGTAGCGGAGCGTCACCTCGATGGTGTTGGTCGCCTTGTCGACCTTCCGGTCGAGGAGCAGCGGGAGCAGGTCCCACTGCTCGGGCGTGGGACTCAGGCGCACGGCGCCGCCCGTCGCGGTGCGCACCCCGCTCTGGATGAGCATCATGCCGGCCAGGTGGTCATCGAAAAACACGCCGGTGTACGTGTTCTCGAAGACGAGAACGTTGACCCCCCGCTTTGCGAAGTATCCCTGGTCGTTGAGGGTCAGCTGCTGGTCCTGCGCCGATCCGCTTGCCGGCAACAGACCGAGCGCAAGGACGAGAGTCGAGACCAGCCGGAGCGTCCACGCCGGCGCGCAAGCGGCCCGGCGAGGAAGTGCGTCCGTGTCTGTGTGCTGCCGCATGTTCCGCTCCGGTTGGGGGGAGGGTCGGAGAAATGATGTGTGCAACCGGGCTGACAAGGTCATAACCCGCGCGCTTGCAGGGACCGACAGCGTGGGGCGCCCCAGGGCCACGCTTTTCCGGACACTTCGGCCCGTTGCTCCCGGGCCCTTCGTGCTCACGGTTTCGGCCGCATGGTTTCCTGCCGCGAGCGGCTGAATGACCGGGCGAATCTGAAGCGCAGGGGCACAGCACAGCAGTACAAGATTGGTTGTCCCCAAAACCGGGTCAAGTGTTATTGAAATGGTACGCGGGTTGGTTTAGGTTGGGGCATCCTCGAAAATTGCCGTTCCGGCCGAAGGAGGCAACATGCCGGAGAGCCATCCGGTGTCGAAAGCTCCGTGGATCTGCTCGCTCGCCGTGCTGTCCGTGCTGACGCAGCTATCCTGCGCCCATGGCCCTCCCGGTGCGGTCGGCCCCAATCGCGTTGGGGCGAACCCCGCCGGAGTGGTGCAAGGCACCGCGGCTCCCACCCTCAGGGCCGTTCGCAACAGCTCGGGTGAGTGGGGGATCGAACTGGCCGGCGTGGAAACGGCAAGACTGATGCAGGCCCAGCCGGCGCAGCTCGAGCTTTATTCGCCGGACGGGCAGATCCGGCAGTTCGCGGCGGGCTACGATGCCGTGCAGCAGGCCGCGGGAGAAGTCGCGGGGAAGGCCGTGATCGACGCGGGAGGCGGTGCGAGCATCACCGTAGCCGACCATTGGGCCCTCGAGGACGGTGTGGTCACCCTCGACCGTACCGTTGCCGTAACCGGCACGCGGCCGGGCGCAGGATTCTCTTCCGCCATTCGCCTGTATACGGTGCCCGAGCTCACCTGGCCCGACGTCAGCTTCCTGGCCCCTGGCCTGCTCTACGGCGATCCCACCTACAACGGGCCGCGCTCGCCCGGCGGAACCCTGTACGATGCGGACCGGCAGTTCACCATCCGTGAGGACTTTCTGCCGGCGCCGCTGTTCGGTGTGGCCCTGCGTAATGGCGAAACGTTCACGCTGCTGGACATGGCGCCGCAGGGACACAGCACCCTGGGAGAGACCCGCACCGGCCTGAATCCCGGAGTGCTGATCGATGAGCGACTCTCTTTCGGCGGACTGGGCGCCAGGGAAGCGGCTAACGGCGGCGTCGAAATCGGTTTCTGGCTGCCGGGTAGTACACGGGTGTTGCCGCGGCCCCAGTTCGGCGGGCCCGGTGGCGGGGCACCAGCTGGCGGGCGCCCGGCCGGGGCGCCTCCTGCCGGCCCACCCGCCGCTGGCGCACCCCGAGCAGGCGCGGCCGCTGCCGGCGGGGCGCAGGCCTCAGAGCCTACGCAATTCGAGTGGTCGCGCCGATACAACCCGGTGCAGGCAGGCTTTCGGCAGCATTACCGGATCGGTTTCCGCTTTGCTGCCGGTGAGTCCTTCCCGGATCTGACGCGCGACGCGTATCGCTGGGCCTGGGCGGTTCTGAAGCCGCAGCTGAACTGGCACGACATGGAGGTGGTGCGGCGCAGTCTGACGGACCAGCTCTCGAGCCAGGTCTACACCATCGACGGTCGTACCGGCCTGCCGTTCATCGTCTACACCCATTCCGGCGAAGTCTGGCGCCGCGACGGCGATCCGGACTTCTACTGGCGGGCCACCATGGGCTTCGTCGGCAAGAACATCGAGGCGGCCGACCAGTTGCTGCGTGAAGCGGAGCGCGATCACGGCCCGCGCGGGCAGAAGCTGCGGCAGCAGGGCTTGGACGTGATCAGCACCTTCATTCGACTGGTGCCGATGAACCCGCCCACCAGCACGGGCTTTAATCTCCGGAACGGCGGTCCGTCCATGACCAACCCGCCCGTCTGGTACGTGCGGGAGGCGACGGAGGACATGCGGATGCTGATGGAAGCCTACCGGCGCGAGCGGGCGGCGGGTCGCGAGCATCCCGAGTGGATCAGGTGGTGCCAGGACTTTGCCGATTGGCTGATCAAGCTGCAGCGTGCGGACGGCTCCTTCCCACGCTCCTTCATGATCAACACCAGCGAGATCCGGGAGGAATCAGGCACCACCAGTTACAACGTGGTGCCGCTCTTCGTGATGCTCAGCCAGGATCGGCACGATGACCGGTACTTCGATGCTGCGGTCCGGGCGGCCGAGTACGTGTGGCGCAGCTTCGGCACGCGCGGTGTGTTCATCGGCGGAGCGATCGACAATCCCAATATCACGGACAAGGAGGCCGGTCTGCTGTCCATGGAGGCCTTCCTCTTCCTGTACGAACGGACGAAGCAGCCGAAGTGGCTGCACCGGGCACAGGTGGCGGGTGACTTTGCCGAGAGCTGGATGTGGCTCTGGAACAACCCGATGCCCGATGATGCCAACGACGATTCGCTGATGTGGAAGCGGAGCGTGCCGACCGTCGGGGTGCAGGGCATCACTGCGCAAGTGGCCGGGCACGTAGACCAGTACCTGGACTGGTCGGTGCCGGCCTACGCGAAGCTATACCGCTACACCGGCGACGGGCACTACCGCGAGCTGGCCCGGATCCTCTTGCACAACACCAAGGGGATGATGGCCATGCCCGGCCGCCTGCACGGCATGATCGCGCCCGGGTGGCAGACGGAGAACTGGCGCATGGGCGCGGCCCGCGAGGGGCGAGGCTTCGGCACGCCGGAGAAGTGGATGCCCTGGGTGACCACCAATCACCTGTACAGCATCACCGGCCTGGAGCAGTTCGATCCGGAGCTGTTCGCGGAACTGAGTGCCCGACCCCGGGGCAACTGAGCGGCTTCGATTCCCTTTGCCAACGACTACCCGTTCCGCTGATGGAGGCTTGCATGAAGACATACCGTTCCCTGCTCGGCTGCCTGCTCGCGGTCAGCGCCGCCGCCGGTGGCACCGTGTCCCCGCTCTCAGCACAGCAGTCGCCGAGCGAGACTCACCGTATCGAACAGGTGCGCCTCGAGCGGATCCCCACGGCCGACCTCGGCAACGGCTACTACAGGAACCCTGTCCTGGTGGGGTTCGGCTCGGACAACAGCGTGGTCCGCGTCGGCAGCGACTTCTACATGATCGCGGGCGGCGGTGAGTTCATCTGGCACTCGCGGGACCTGGTGAACTGGCGCCCGCTCACCCGCGCACTGACGACTCCCGGTCGCACGTGGGCGTCGGACATCAGCTTCCATGACGGGCGGTACTACATCTACACCACCTTCAATGACCCGTCCAAGCTCAGGCCCGAGCACCGCGGGCTGACCGGTGCGCAGGTGAGCATCCTGGGCACCACCTCAAAGAGCACCGGCGAACCTTCGTTCGACAACGTGGTCCTCAGCGCCGACCGGCCGGAGGGGCCGTGGAGCAAGCCCACAAGCATAGGTGTGTTCGGGCTGTTCGACCCGGGCACCATCGTCACTCCGGAAGGGCGCCGGTTCCTGTTCTTCAACCGCGGCATGATGATCGAGATGACGCGTGATGGGACGAGCACGATTGGAGATGTGAAGCGGGTTTACGAGGGCTGGCAGTATCCCGCCAACTGGGTGCTGGAGTGCCACTGCCTGGAGGCGCCCAAGCCGCTCTTCCACAACGGTTGGTACTACATGAGCAGCGCCGAAGGCGGCACGGGCGGACCCGCGACCGCGCACATGGGGGTGATCGCGCGCGCGAAGTCGCTGGCCGGTCCCTGGGAGAACTCTCCGTATAACCCGATCGTTCGCTCCCAGAGCCGCGACGAGAAGTGGTGGCGACAGGGCCACGGCACTCTCATTGACGACGTCGCCGGCAACTGGTGGTTCATGTACACCGGCTACGCCAGCGATGCCGCGTACATGGGCAAGCAAAGCATGCTGCTGCCCATCGAGTGGACCGCCGATGGCTGGCCGCGCGTGCCCGCCGGCGTCAATGCCACCGACGTGCTGCGGAAGCCGGCCGGCGAGAACGTCGGCCACGGTATGCCGCTTTCCGACGACTTCAGCTCGAACACCATGGGCATACAGTGGATGTCGGCCGCGGATGCGAACCCGGCCGAGCTGTTCACCGTGGGTGGCGGACAACTGCGCATGAAGGCGGCCGGCACTTCACCGGCGAATGCCACCAGGCTGAACCTCGCCGCGGTGAACAAGGCCTACGAGGTCGATGTGGATGTGGAGATCGGGGACCATTCCGAGGGCGGGATCATGATCGGCCCGGTCAATGCCGGGCTTCGCAAGGGTGAGGCGTTCGGCTACTGGCCCTCGGTTCCGAATGCCCTGCCCTGGGAGAAGAACCGGATCAGCGTCAGGATCCGCAACGATCGCGGCGACATCTCGTTCTTCTGGAGCAGTGACGGGACCACCTGGCAGCATTTCCCGAATGGCGGAGCGGTCAATACGCCCACGCGCAGCCTTTCGCTTTACGCAGCGGGCGAAGGCGAAGTCGTATTCCGGAACTTCCGGTACCGCGGCCTGGACTGACGGTTCACGGACGACACTGGCCATCTGCATTCGAGAGAAATGAGCCATGGGTAAGACCAGAATGCAGCTTCGTCGCGCGCTACCGGTAGCCGCGATCGTGCTGTGCGCGGCTGCCGGGCCGGTGCCGTCCAGGGCGCCCGAGGAGATTCTCGTCGGACAACTCGACCGCGGCGGCCGGGTGCTGCTGGTCGGCTCCGATGCCGAGGGTTGGGGCATCCGGGTCGAAGCGCCGGGGATCGCGTCGGTCACGCAGCGCGAGCCCGTGCGCGCGAAGGCCTACCGGAGCGAAACGGACGTGACCGATCTCACCGCCCGGTATCGTTCGATCCGCCGGTCCGGCGACGGCTACCTCTGCGTCGGCGAGCTGTCTCCGGTGGACGGGGTGGTGCTGCGGTTCGAGGACACCTGGTCCGTTGCCGGTACGGCGCTCAACCTGTCCCGCACGGTGCGGGTGGCGGGGGCCTCGCACGGCGGCTTCTTCTCGGCTGTGACCTTCGCCACCGACGCGCCGCTGCTGTTTCCCGACGTGGACCACTTCGCGCCGGGGATGATCTACGGCGGCCCGCAGTACCTGACCGACAACGCGCCCGCTGGGATGCCGTCGTTCCGGGCCGGCACGTTCCAGGTGCGCGAAGACGGCTTTCCCCTCCCCGTGTATGGCCTGCACTTCAAGGATGGAACGTCGGTGGCGGTCCTGGATCGGCGGCCCGATGGGGGCACGACGGCGGCCGACTCCCGCGACGTGCGGGGCATCACGATGATCGACGAGCGTTTCCGGTTCGGGGCCCTGGGCGCGCACGAGACCGCGGACCAGAGAATCGAACTGGGCTACTGGTTTCCGGGGTCGATGGAGCCGCCCCCGCTCCTCTCCGCCGCTTCCCTGCGCAATCAGCCGAGCGGCCGGCGGTTCCACCCCTTCCGGGACGGTCTCACCCAGCACTACGAGCTGGCGTTCCGGTTCGGCCGCGACGAATCGTTCCACGATTTCTACCGGAACAGCTGGCGTTGGGGATGGAACACCCTGAGCCCCGAGCTCCAGCATTACGACATGGCCATGATGCAGCGGATCCTGGCCGACCAGTTGACCAGCACCATACGCACGGTCGGGGGCCGCACCGGACTGCCGTTCTGGTACTACTCGACCACGGGTGAGCTCGGCGACCAGCTCTGGTTCATGAACGCCATCATGGGCTTCGTCGGAAAGAACATCGAGGGCGCCGCGCTGCTGCTACAGGAGGCCGAGGGAGACAACAGCCCGCGGGGCCGGAGGCAGCGGCAGCTCGCGTTGAACATCCTGGACACGTTCGTGCGCGAGGTGAAGGTGTCGCCTCCCAGCGGCGAGGGGTTCAACCTGGACACGGGCGAACCGGCGGTCACGCGAGCGGACCTGTTCCTGGCCGTCCACCTGCGCGCGCTCACGGATGACATGCGGTGGGCGGTCAAGGCATACCAGCGGGAGCTGGCCCACGGGCGCGCGCACCCGAACTGGCTCCTTTGGTGCCGCCAGTTCGGCGAATGGCTGCTCGGCCAGCAGCGGCCCGACGGCAGCTTCCCACGTTCCTGGCAGCTCGGGACCGGGCAGGTGTTCAACGAGTCCAGCACGTCGAGCTACAACGCGATGGCCTTCCTGGTGACGCTGAAGCAAGTGACCGGGCAGGAGCGGTTTCTCACCGCGGCTGAGCGGGCGGGCGAGTACTCCTGGATGACCTATCATTCCCACGACGCGTTCGTCGGCGGGACGCTGGACAATCCGAACATCCTCGACAAGGAAGCTGCCACGCTGTCGCTGGAGGGCTACCTGGCGCTGTACGAGGACACGCACGATCCGCGCTGGCTGCGCCGGGCGAGGGTAGCGGCGGACTTCGCCGAAACCTGGATCTACGCCTGGAACCTGCCCATGCCGGTGGACGAGGACGATGCGGTCCTCCGGTGGAAGCGCGGAGCCAATACCATCGGGGTCAGCAAGATCAACAGCACGGGGTTCTCCGTGGACCAGTGGATGGCCGGCGACGCCGACGAGTACGCCCGGCTCTACGATCACACCAAAGACCCGCACTACCTGACCATTGCTCGCATCCTGATGCACAACACCAAGAGCATGGTGGCCATCCCGGGGCGCATCTACGACCTGCACGGTCCTGGCTGGCAGCAGGAGGGCTGGAGTATGGTGCGACAGCGGGGGGTCGCCGGGCAGATCGGCTGGCTGCCGTGGGTCACCGTAAACCACCTCACCGGGATCCTCGCGCTCGAGGAGTACAGCATGGATCTGTATCGGCAGGTGGCGGACGGACGGAACTAGAGTCGCTGGCAACAGCAAGGGCGCCCGCCGCCACAGGCGGCGGGCGCCCCCGTCGACCTCGATGTCAGATGGGCACGGGCCGTGGGGAGCTCGCTTCCCCCTCGAGGCCTCGCGAGAGGACGTTCAAACGCTGCGATCTACTTCACGAAAACCAGATCGCCGAATTGAGCCGGTGCATGGGGATGAGGCCAGTTTAGCTTGGAGTCGGCCCAGACGCTCAGGCGCCGGTTCGGTTCCACGCCATCCCAGCGGTTCAGGTTGGCGGTAAAGACGGTTCCAGCCTGCGGTGGCTTGGCCATATCCGAGAAGTTCTCCCAAGGTATGGCCATTTCGACGGTCCAGCCGCGGTCCTTATCCTCGCGCTGATTGAGAGTACCGTCAATCTGGATGGCGATTTTGACGCCCTCCATCTGAAATCGTTTGATGTAGTACTGGGCATCGGCACTGTACGCGCAGAAGTAGTCCATCATCGCGCCGCGCACGTTGACCTCAATGCCGTAGTACCCGGCGATCTGGGAGGGCCGGACATTCAGGAATAACTCCACGGTATCGTCGCGGTAGACCCAGGCGTCCCGTTCCGTGAACTGCGCGACGATGTCCGTGTCCTCGACTTCGTAAGCGACATAGAGGTTGGTATCGTCCCAGAGCAGCCGGGCGTGCGTCTTCTGCTTTGCCCCGGTCTGTTGCTCCCACGGGAAGATGAACTCGAAGGCCGGGCTCGCCTGCGACCACTCGTTTGCGTTGACATGGCCGTCGATGGTGATCGGCGACGTCGCCCTCCGGACCTCGTAGCGCGGCCTCTGCGACTCCGTCTGACAGAGCGCACTCCGGGGGCCGAACAGCAGTACTACGCCAACCGTAATTCGGACTATCTGTTTCATAATCGGCTGCAGTCCTCACCCCTCGAAATCTTTCCAGTCGGGCCAGTTCATCAGCGTGGTGAACCGGTGGGCAGCGGGCCAGGCGACCAGCCATTCGCGGGCATCTCCATAGAGCCGCTTCCCATCCGCCGTGACCAGCCTGAGGCTGTAAGCTTCCGATTGGCTGCCAAGGGGACGTTTGACACCGTGGACAACCATGGTTCCATCCGAGATTCCATGGGTACCCTGGTTCCAGCACTGGATCGCGCGGTCCCGCCAGATGTCCTTTCCTGTCATCTTGGCCAGACGCAGCCACGCCCATGCCCACAAAGATCCCCAGGGATCCTGGCCCTGAGCCATCACGGTAATGCCGGTGCCTCCGAACCAGTCGTAGTTCATCTTCAGCAGGGGGCTGTCGGGATGCATTGGCGGCGCGTAGTGCCATTGCCAGCTCGCCAGGTAATAGGCGGCCAGCTCGAGGGCTTTCAGATACTCCTTCGAGCCGGTCAGCTCGTACAGGTCCATGGCCGCGAACAGCATTGGCACACCGGCCTCGCGGTCGATCGTATCGCCATCGATCGCCCCGCTGGTGCAGATGAAGTGGTCGAGATCGCGCTCCAGGTAAGCCTTGAACGCCCGCTTCGCCGCCTCCAGGTATTTCGCCTCGCGCGTGATCCTGTATGCCTTCAGCATGGGCATGAGCATGAACGCGCCGGTGGTGAAACCCGGCTGGAGGCACTCGCCCTCGAGCGACCACGCCTTGCCGAAGGTGCCATCGGGCAGAGCGTGCGTGACGAAGAAATCGCAGGCATCCAGGGGCATCTTCCGCCAGAGCGGCTTTTGTATGCCGATCTTCTCGGCCAGCTCAGAGGCCACCAGGTAGTTATAGGCGCCGAAGCCGAGATTCACGCAGTCCAGAAAATGCTCGTCCGGCTTGGCCTCCCTTCCCAGATAGGTTGCATTGTGGGACCCCCACGGAGAGATACCCAGCTTGATGCCCCACTCCGTGAGGAACAGGCCACTGGGCAGGCGTCCGTTCTCTGCCCAGAAATCCAATGACCGTTCGCCTTTGGTGAGCGAGTCCTGGTTCTTGTTCCAGATGTAGTCCTGGAGCATGACCACGCCCCACTCGGCGTTCTGGTTGCACCATCCAATGTCAAAGGAGCCGAAAGCAGAGAACACCGGGAACTTCTGAAACCCATCCGGGCCCGGGGTCGCGTCGAACTTGGCCGCGCTCATCCCGAAGCAGAACCCGGTGAACTTCACCTTCGCGTCATCGTTGTCGTACCACAGCGACTCCTTGGCAAACCGGGTTCCGAGCTCCCAGAGACGCTTGGGAGGGAAGGACGGCTTCACATCGTGGCGATTCAGGCGCCAGGCGTGGTCCATCCCGGCGCTGAAGGACCGCCGCTTCTGCGTGGCGGGCGCGAGGACGACGTACGCCGTCACCGAAAACTCCTCGCCCGCGGCTACGGCAAGCTCTTCCTTGAGGGCGGCGGCGCCGGTCCGGAGGTTGTCTCGTTCTGGCCAGAGCAGGCGGTGCGCGAGCTTGCGGTCCCGCTCCTCGAGCGAGAAAGCGCAGAACAGGGACTTACGCTCCACGGACGTGAAGACGAAGATGGACCAATCCCCGCCTTCCGAGTAGTTGCCCGCCGGGATGTTGGAACGAAACGCGGAGTAAACCCACGGCTTCCCCTCCGACGACAGACCCTTGGGGGCCCTGCGTCCGTATTCGGGATTGCCGTTATAGCTGATGCCGGGAATCAGCGTGAATTCCGGGGAATAGCCCGACTCGATCTCCATGCACAGGTCGGCCTGGACGGTCCCGCTGGTGCGATTCTTCCAGCTTCGCTTCCATTCGTAGAAACCGGCCTGCAGTTGTTGAATCTGCTCGCGCACCTCCCACGGACCACTCCGAAATGTCCGAATGGCTTTCGTGGGGCTCACAGCGGCGAAGTTGACGTTATCCACGGCGCTTTCGCCGCCCTGCGCGACCGCGGGAATGTGAGCTATCGTCGTAGAGCCGCTGACAAATCGCAAATCCGTGCCGACCTTTTCGATGCGAATGCCGGAAGCGGCAGCAAGTGCCAGCGGGTCCAGCAAGGCCGCCATGGCGGCGGAGATCACTACCTCCCCGAATTCCCGTCTGGTCATCTGGGTCATGGTCATCTCAAGTGAAGTGACGCGTGCATTATCCCCAGGAGAGCCGGGGCGCACCTGCCCTCAAGCCCCGAAGTCCTTCCAGTTGAGCCAGTTCATCAGCGTCGTGAGCCGGCGGGCAGCGGGCCAGGCCCGCTGCCAGTCTCCACGATCGCCCACGGCTACGGGTTGTATCGCGGTCCGAGAATCAGTTTGTCGCCGGAATCATCGATTTCATAGAGTTGCGGCTTGCGTGGTCCGTCGCCTTCGACATGGTGAATGATCAGCAGCCGCTTCCCTTCGAAGGTCGTGAACATCATGCCGTGTCCGGAATTGTCACCCTTGAACGCTTCCGTTTCCTGAACCCACGGCCCTTCAATGGACCCGGATTGCGAGTACGCCACACCCTGCGCGTAGCGATGAGCGCCCCAGCTCGACCACAACATACCCAGTTTGCCGGTCTTGGTCCGGAAAAGCTCGGGGCCGTCAGTCACCCACCCAGGAATCCTCAGGCCGTAGGTCATTTCTCCGTTTCCGACCATCTCGAGCGCCCACGGCGCTTCGCTTGCGCGGAACATGACGGTGGGCTTTTCAGCAAGTCTGCTCAGATCAGGCGCCAGGTTCGCGTATTCCATCGTGCCATCGATCGTCTGCAGCCACTCATGAGCGAAAACAAAATACGCAACACCATTTTCATTCCATATGGTCCCATCAATTGTGCGCCAGTTGTGTGGCAGATAATCGAAGGCCAGATCGGAAGTCATAGGCTTATATGGGCCATCGACTTTGGCCGACACCAAAATGGTGGTTTGATGACGGGTGATGTTGTACCTGCGAGGTACGACATCAACGAGCTGTTTCGCGTCGGCGAAGGTGGCCGCGTAATAGTACTTCCCGTTCACATGATGAATTTCGGCGGCGGATACACCGGTGATTCCCTGCATCCAGGTGCCGGACACATCATATGCCCCATACGGGCCGGTCCAGCTTCTCAGGTCCTTGCTCTTGTAGATGCTGCCGCCGCTGCTCGTCAGGTAATAGCTCCTGGTGGCCTCGTCCGGATAGATGAACGGGTCGCTCAGGCTCAGCTCATCAAGCGTTGTAGTGACGATCTCACGTGCATCGGTCACGCTGGCGCTGGGTCGACGAGGTCTCGGAGCGTTCGCCGTGGGCGCGTTGGCTGAAGGCATCCCGAATCCTCTGGAACCGGCGGGAGCGGGAATGGTGACTGTCGGCACGAGTGCGTCAGGGGGCGCGGCGGCCTTGGAGTGTGCCTGACAGGCCGTCAGCACCGCGAGTGATGAGGCGACCCACAAACCCGAAGTTCTTGTCATAACGCCTCGCTGCAGGTTGTTACTTCAAATTCGGAATCGACGCGGCGCAGAATGGAGAGTAGTCGGCGCCGGCTGGCGAAGGTCTACAACAACGGGCGCCTGCGGCCGCAGGCCGCAGGCGCCCTTCATTCCCGGCCCACCCGCTAGGGCAGCCCTCGGAGCTGGAAGTTCTTCACGAAGACCTCTCCGGGTCCGCAAGCGAAGATTCCCGGCCGAACGCCCTCCCACGAACCGAGCGTGTTCCGAGTCATCCCGGAGACATCGGCCGTGGCCGGCACCTTCTTCCAGTCCTGGCCGTCCGAGCTGAAGAACATCCTCACGAGATCATCCTTGAACTGCATCTTCATGAAGATGTGATTGCCCTGGTACGGTGTCGGGTAGTTGATGTCGCCCGTATAAGCCATGTAGGGCCGGACCGCCCCGTCCTTCAGTCCCTGGGCCGTATACGCGTTCCGGCTGTAGTACACCGTTGTACCGCCGGTGACGCCGGGGGGCACGGTCATCTCGACGGTGTATTCATAGGCGGTATGGGTCACCGGCATGACCATGGGAGCACAATCCTTGACGGATTCTCCGGTCCCGCGGAGATAGAGGCCGCCGTCGGCGAAGCGGTATCGTCCTTCCGCCGACTCGGCCGGGAAACCCCACTTGAGATCGAGCGCGGGACCCTTGAAGTCGTCCGACTCCGTGAAGCCGTGCTTCACGGCCTCGCCTGCGGGCTTGCGGATGGGCTGATCCAGTCGGGTGCCGGGAGGGATCCGGAACCACCCGTCCTTGGTCCATTCGATCGGTGCCAGGAAGATCTGGCGCCCGATGTTCTCGCGGCCTTTCAGAAAGGCGTGGTAAAACATGTACCACTTGCCGTCCGGGGTGTCGATCAGCCGGCCATTGCCCTGTGACCAGATCGGCTCGTCGGCGCTGTAGGTATGGACGATCGGATTGTAGGGGGAGTTCTCCCAGGGTCCTTCCATGGAACGTGCGCGTGCGGCCACGACCATGTGGCTGGTCGGCGGCCCCGTCGTTCCGCCCTGAGCGCCCGTCAGGTAGTAGTATCCGTCCTTGTAGAAGACATTCCAGCCTTCGTGGCACGGGCATTCGATGTCCCATTCCGGCGGGATGGGCCAGCCGTGGTAGATCTTCGTGGGCCCGTTCAGAATGCTCTTACCGTCTTTTGCCAGCTCAAAGAGATTGACTTCCTGGAATCCGGCGACCGCCCAGCGCCGTCCGTCCGGGCCCGATCCCACGGTCAGATCCCAGGTCGTCCCACCCATGGAAACGGGCTCGCTCCAGGGGCCCTGGGGGGCTTTCGCAGTCCTGACCGTGATGCCGCCCCGGCCGCCGGTGTAGAAGTACAGCGAGTCGCCATACTGAGAGAGATCGCCGCCGCCGCCCCGCTCCGGGAACATGTGGCCGACGGGCTCCCAGTTCACCAGGTCGCGCGAATGCCAGATCAGGTGGCCGGGCGCGACGGTGTAGAAATGTACGAGGTAGTAATCCTGGCCGATGCGGACAGCACCGATGTCCGCGATATCGCCCGCCATGATGATCGGGTTTCGATAATAGCCATTCCCCAGATCTCCGTACCGCTGCGCAGCGGCCGGAGCTGCCGAGGGGCCTCCGGCCGGCGGCGGCGAGTGACCGGGGGCGCAGCCGGAGGCGAAGGCAACCAGGAAAGAGAATACCGCGGGTATGGCGGTCCTTTTGATCACGAAAACCCTCCCCATCTCATGATGTAAGCGTACATGCGAGCTGCCTTTGCAGCACCGGGTCCCGCGGGGCCGAGCCTCGGCTCGGCCCCGGTCGACCAGAAAAGCGTCGCATGACACCAAGGCCTGGTCACCGAATCTGGAACTCGTAGAGGTTGATGCTGAACGGTGCGACGGTGATCGGCCGGTTCGCGTTCGAGAGCGTCGATTCGGTCAACGTGACCTCCGGCGGCTTGCCCGCCACGTTGCCTGCTTGAATGGTCGGGCCGGAAACGGTCCAGGTCCGCCCGCTGTTCGGCAGCTTGGCGCCGCCGACCTGGAGCTGGAGCTTCTGGGCGCTGGCGCTCGGATTGACGACCGAGATCGTGAGCCGCTGACGGTCTTTGGAAAGGGCGGCCATCACGTCCAGTGGATACGTCGGGCTGCCGGACGGGGTGTGGGGAATGTCGATACCCACGGTTCCATGGAGCTGCGGCTGGGGCGAGTTTCCGCCGATGTCGAGGATCGGCAGGGTCCCGAACCTGTCGCCCAGCATCTTGAACACGAGGCCGTTCGACCGCAGAACCGGCGGGTCCCAGCGGTTGTAGTCGATGGCACAGGGTGCGCACGTGTGATCCGACCTCTTGAAGACGTCCGTATGCCGGAACATCTCGTTGAGTGTCATCCCCACTGTAAGGCCTGCCGCCAGATCGCCCCCGCCGCCGGTGCTCCATTCGTCCATGACCATCCGGATGCCACTGTCCTTGAGCCAGGGCATACGCTGGAGATAGCCCTTCCACTCCTCCGCCGCAGCGTGGGCGCGGGTGGGAATCCTGCGCAACCGGTCCTGGATGGGCGCGACCGAATCCCGGACCCACTTGCCGGAGGCGGAATCGAAGTACTGAGCGTTCGCCCCGTAGGGCCCGTAGATGTGCTCGGAGATGTAATTCATGTTACGCCCGGTGTATCTCAGCAGGTTCCCGGACCAGTCGAACGGGCCGTCGTACTTATAGGGAGGCGAGACCACACGGGGGCGGTCCCTCGAGTCCGCCTGCATCTGATAGATGTCGGCGCCGGCCGCCACCAGGATGATCGACGGATCGACCGCGCGCATCGCCTCGGCGAACTGGTTGTCCTTGATCACGAAGTGGTCAATCGACATATGCCCGATCTGCCACTCGCCGTACATTTCGTTGCCGATCCCCCACCACTTGACGGCGAACGGCTCGGGGTGGCCGTGATCGGCACGCAGCTTCCCCATCGGGGTGTTCAGCGAGCCATTGACGTACTCGACCCACTGTGCGGCTGAATGCTCATCGCCAAGTCCGGCGTTGACCCCGATGTAGGGCTCGCTGCCGATCAGCCGGTTCAGGTCGAGGATCTCGAAGGTGCCGACGTCGTTGGGCTCGAGTCCGTGCCACGCGAAGTCGTAGCGCGGGGGGCGCTTGTCCGGATTCCCGATCCCGTCCCGCCACTCGTAGTTCGCCGAAAAATTGCCGGCCCAGCGCGTCGTCGAGATATGCATCTCGCGGAAGAGCTGGATGTACCCAGGCCGCCAGCCGTCGATATTGTCCGCCTGCATGAGTGAGACGGCCCCGACGAGGAAGGAATCGTTGCCCGTACCGGTGATCTCGAACGTCGCTCGAGGGTTGTCCGCCCGAGCCGTGAAGGTCAGCGGGAAGGTGCGAAACTCCTGCGACAGGTTCTCCTGGATGCGGACCACCTGACGGTCATCGGGACCCGGGCCCCAGGTCAGGGTGATCGCCACCTTGGCCGCAGGATCCCCGGCGAGGACGACGCGGCCCACGTAGCTCTGGCCCTGGTGCACGGGTAGGCCCACCTGCCGAATGCCCCGCGGGTCAGCGCCGGCGAGCAGGATACGCGGGGAATGCTTGCCCACGTAAGCGCGAGCGCTGTCCATGACTACGCTGCTCCGGGGCCCCACCGGCGTCCATTGGTTCACCCATCTGCGGCGGTTGGGTGGGTCCTGGATTGTGTCGTTGTCCACGGGATAGTAGAACTTCCGGTCGCCGATCAACTCGGCCCACGCGTTGCCTTCCCACCAATTCCCGAGGTTCTCGATGAAGTGACCCCACATGAGGCGCTCGATCGGCTCGCCCGTCTTCGTCACGTCGATGGTGGCCCGCAAGACCTTCGAAGCGTCCTGCGCCTGCACCGGCGCAACCGTGGCCAGCAGGAGCATCAGGCCGGTGATCAATCCCGGACTCCAACTCCTGGTACGAGGTGCGTCCCTCCTCATGTGCCCTCCTCATCCAATGCTGGTGGCTTGTCGAGGCGTTCAGCTCCGGATCTCCGCTCGGCGGAGGATCACCGGCTCTTGAATGCGTACATGCTCGTAGCGGTTGAAGATGTCGCCACCCGCTCGCCGGTTCGGGGTCGCTCTGCAGGGCTTGCCAGAGGTCGGTATGGCTGTCGGGGCGCCCACTCGCGGGACATCACTCTTTGAGCTCGCACGCGACCTGCCTTTGCAGCACCAGGTCCTGGGTCCTGGTCGTTCCTGCTTGAGCCGTCACGGAGCTCTGGAGGTCCACGTATGCCCTCTGTACGGCGAACGGGTCGCCGGGTGGCCAGCGGAGGGGCTGGCTCACCAGGACGGCGTAAGTGGTACCACCGACCAGAGCTCCGATCCGGTAGCGTCCATACTGGTCGGTGGTGGTCGTGCGGACCACATTCGGGCCGGCGCCGAGCGTACTCAGCTCGACGGTGGCGCCTTCGACCGGCCAACCACAGCGTGAGTCGATCACCACGCCTTCGACCGTGGCCGACTGGTCGTTGTAGCGCAGCACGCACGAGCTGCCGGAATACTCGGGCCGCAAGGTGCAGCTCTCGAAGGGAACGGTCCTGGTCACCAGTCCACCCACGAACCCCACGCCGCCTTCGACGGACGAGGGCCCCGTACCGAGGGTCGGAGCGGAAGGAGAGTACTCAACGCCGGTCGGCCAGTCGAAGCCCGGAGACGCTATCAGGATATCGCGCCTGTTGACCACGCAGCTGGCAGGAGAGGTGCCGGTCTCCAGGAGTCTCGAATCGAGGGTCTTCGTGAGCTCTATCTCAGTCAAGTCAGCGCTAACGCCCAGCGGGGCCCTCTGTCGGACGGGGTAGACTCGGGCGATTTCGTCGGGCGGAAAGGGACAGTCGGTGAACGTGCCTTGAAGGCTGGCTGGAGCGCGGTCATCCACGTAGTGGATGACTTTCACCAGCGGGACGTGCTTGACCTGGACGCGCAGGAAGTACCGCTCGACCCTGGGCCTTGCCCCCTGTGCCGCAGATACAAACCTCGTATCGAGGACCACCTCCCGCAGCTCGTCCGGCACCGACGCTGTTGCGGTCACAGTCCCGCCATCGGCTGCCACGACGGAAAACCGGTAGGTCGCGCCATGCCTGATCGGCACGTCCGTCCAGTAGTTGTGCACCCAGGAATCGGCGGCACCCTCGACATTCGCTGCTGCCTGGTACC